>CAYGNE010000200.1:0-6679 GCA_964351155.1 uncultured Rhodobacterales bacterium
CAAGGGGCGGCGGGAAATGCCGGACGGGCAGGTCTATGTCGACGGCGCGCCGGAGGGTCTGTCGCGCGGCGGCAGTTTCATCGGACAGCATATCGCGGTGCCGCTGCAGGGCGTCGCGGTGCATATCAATGCATTCAACTTCCCGGTCTGGGGGATGCTGGAAAAACTCGCCCCGACCCTGCTGGCGGGGATGCCGGCCATTGTCAAACCGGCGACCCAGACCTGTTACCTGACCGAGGCCTGTTTCCGCATGATCGTTGAATCGGGCATCCTGCCCGAGGGCGCGGTGCAACTGGTGATCGGTGGCACCGGCGACATGCTGGACCGCCTTGGTGCGCAGGATGTGGTCAGTTTCACCGGATCGGCGGATACCGCCCTGCACCTGCGCAGCAACCCGCGCCTGATGCGCAATTCGGTCCGGTTCCATGCGGAACAGGACAGCCTGAACGCCACAATCCTGGGCCCGGACGTGGCGGCCGGTTCGCCCGCGTTCGACGCCTTCATCAAGGAGGCGGCCAACGAGATAACCACCAAGGCCGGTCAGAAATGCACCGCGATCCGCCGGATCATCGTGCCCGAAACCGCCATGGCGAACGTGACCGGGGCATTGATGGCGCGGTTGGGCGGGACAACGATCGGTGATCCGAGCGCGGAAAACGTGCGCATGGGCGCGCTGGCCTCGGCGTCGCAGAAAGCGGACGTTCTGGCCAAGTTGCAGGCGCTTGCAGGTGAAACCGTCCGCCTGACCGGCGATCCGGAGGTGATCGACCTGGTTGACGCCGGTCCTGACGGCGCGTTTCTGGCTCCGACTCTTCTGCGGTGTGACGATCCCGACGGGGCGCAGGCGGTGCACGAACTGGAGGCGTTTGGCCCGGTATCGACCCTGATGCCGTATCGCGATGCCGATCATGCGGCGGAATTGGCCAACCGGGGCGGTGGCTCGCTGGTGGCGTCACTGGTGACGGATGACCCCGCGATTGCACGGCAGGTGACGCTGGCCAGCGCCGCCTGGCATGGCCGTCTGTACATCAACGGCGCGTCCAGCAGCGGGGAGGCGACAGGCCACGGCGCACCGCTGCCGCACATGGTGCATGGCGGACCGGGCCGCGCCGGTGGCGGTGAAGAGTTGGGCGGGGTGCGCGGCGTTTTGCATTACATGCAGCGCACCGCCGTGCAGGGCAGCCCGGATGTCATCGCGGCGATCACGGGCCAGTGGCATCCCGGCGCCGCCGAGATCAAGGGGCCGGAACACCCGTTTCAGCGGACCTTCGAGGAGATTTCGATCGGGGAAACCCTGCATACCGGTTCGCGGACCGTCACGCTCGAGGATATCGCGCATTTCGCGGAATTCACCGGCGACACGTTTTATGCCCATATGGATGAAGACGCGGCCAAGGCGAACCCGTTCTTTCCGGGCCGGGTGGCGCATGGCTACCTGCTGTTGTCCTTTGCCGCCGGATTGTTCGTGCAGCCCGATCCGGGGCCGGTGCTGGCCAATACCGGGTTGAACGGGTTGAGTTTCCAGAAACCCGTCAGCCCCGGCGACAGCATACGCGTGCGTCTGACCTGCAAGCGCAAGACACGTCGGACCGACAGTTATGGCGAAGTGGCGTGGCATGTCACGCTGACCAACCAGAACGACGAACAAGTCGCGCAATACGAGCTTTTGACGATGGTGTCGTTTACGCGGTAAGTCTGCGGAATGGATCCGCTTGCCCCCCTGATATCCGCGCTGCATTCCGAAGGCCGTCTTCGGGTCTGGTCGCTTGTCATCACCGTGTTCGGCGATCTGGTGCAGCATCGCGGCGGTGAGATCTCGACCGCACGGCTGCGCATGCTGCTGGGGCGGGTGGGGGTAGAAAACGGAGCGTTGCGCACGGCATTGTCACGGCTCGCCGCCGATGGATGGGTGACCAGCGAACGGGCAGGGCGAAACAGCATCTATCGCCTTAGCATTCAGGGTCTGACGAAATTCGCGCCGGCAACCACCCGGATCTACGCGCCGCCGCGCGTTGGCCCGGTTTCGAAATGGGCACTGGTCGCGACGCTGGGCGAAAACGGGTCTCAAACACTGCACCTGTGTCCCGCCGAAGAGGTGATCGGCAAGGGTGACTGTTGTGTCGTGGGCGATCTTGAGCAGGTGTCCGGGGTTTTCCGCCAGTCGTTGATGGACGAAACCTACCGGCAGGCGCTGCAGGCGCTGGCCACGGACCTGTCGGCGTTGCGGCGCGAGCTGGACGACCCGCTGGACGCGGCCGCGGCCCGGATGCTGCTGATTCACCGCTGGCGGCGGATCGTTCTGCGATTTCCCGATGTTGCCGCCGAAATCATGCCGGCCGACACACCGCTTCGTGACCCGCGAGGCGCCGTCGCGCAAAGCTATTTCGCGTTGAGCCCGGCCGCGGAAACCTGGCTGAGCGGTTCGGATGACGGTCTGCAACCGTTGCCCGAACCCGCGCATTCGCAGGTCAATCGGTTCGGTAAACCGTTGCGGGCTTGATTTGCGTGTCATTTGCGGCAAATCTGTGCCCATGACCATTCAGCCACCCAGCCCCTTTCCGCACGGTCCTGTTTCGGTCGAGGTGGCATTTGACCGTCGCGAGCTGTCTGTAATCCTGTCGGTCTATGGGCGCATGGTTGCCGCCGGCGAATGGCGTGACTATGGCATTTCCTGCCTTCGTGATCTCGCGGTGTTTTCGGTCTTTCGACGCACCGCAGAGCACCCGTTGTACCGTATCGAGAAACGGCCCCGGCTGCGCAACCGGCAGGGCATGTATTCGGTGGTCGCCATGGACGGGCAGATCCTGAAACGCGGGTCGGACCTGAAGACGGTTCTGCGTGTGCTGGAACGCAAGCTGATCCGGGCGGTCGAATAGCTGACGCGATTACAACCGTTTATGTGCGGTGACCGATCCCTCACCCTGGTCTTTGATGCGTTGGATGGTGGTCCGGATCGGTTCATGGACAACGGCCATGTGATGTGCCGTGGCTTGGATCAACATGTCGGCATCGGCAACCATCGCGACATGGCCCTTCCAGAACAGAAGATCGCCTCGCCGCATGTCATCCGGGGTGGTCACGATTTGCCCCAGTTCACGTTCCTGCTGATCGCTGTCGCCCGGACATGCCTGTCCGCAGGCCCGTAGCGCAGCCTGCACCAACCCGGAACAATCAATGCCAAAGCGGCTGTTGCCGCCCCACAGGTAGGGCGTGCCAAGGAACATGGCGGCCACGGAAACCGGGTCGCTCATCCACTCTCCGAGCGGACGCAAATGGGTGCGCGGCACGTATCCCAGGGATGTCTGAAGAAACCTGTCATGTTCCGCGACAACAGCCAGGCGGCTGCCAAGGCTCAGCCCGCAGCGGTCGGGGGATTTGATGTCGGGGCGGTCATAGACATGGCAGGCCGGGGCGCAGACCCAGTGCGAAGCCTGTTGTGGGCGGGCCAGCGAGGCGCTGGGGACATAGCCGACATACCCGTCCCTGCCCGCCTGGACAAAGCTCCATCCGTCGCGGTCCTCGTAGACCTGGACGTCGTCGCCCCACAGCAATTGCCGGTCCCGGGAGCCGCCGGGTTCGCGGCAGAGATCGACCACCGGGTGGTTGATCATGCGGGGCTCTCCGGTCACGAGCACGCGATCCGGCGGGGCGTCGGCCAGGTGCGCCGCCGCCACGCGGGCATTGACCGGCGTGGTGCGCCGGTCGCTCATAGTTTGAGCAATGCCGGCAGCGCCTCGATCAATGCGCGCGAGCCCATCCCGACGCCGCCCTTTGGACGTGCCGGTGCCGAGACCGACTGCCAGGCGAAAATGTCGAAGTGAACATAGCGGGGCGCGGATACGAAACGGCGCAGGAACAGGGCCGCGGTGATCGCCCCGGCAAACCCGCCGGATGGCGCATTGTCCAGATCCGCGTTGGCGGGTTCGATCTTGGATTCATAGGCCTCGTGGAATGGCATCCGCCAGACCGGGTCGTCGACACGGGCAGCGGCCGCGGACAGGTCCGACGCGGCGCTGTCGTCATCGGTGAAGAACGGCGCAATATCGGACCCCACGGCGACGCGCGCGGCGCCCGTGAGCGTGGCCATCGAGATGATCAGGTCCGGTTCGTCCTCGTCAGCCAGCGCCAGGGCATCGGCCAGAACCAGGCGCCCTTCGGCATCGGTGTTGTTATTCTCGACCGTCAGCCCCTTGCGGGATGTCATGATGTCACCGGGACGGAAGGCATTGCCCGAAACGGAGTTTTCGACCGCCGGGATCAGAACCCGCAACTGCACCGGCAACTTCAGTGCCATGATCATCTTTGCGATCCCCAGGACCGTCGCAGCGCCGCCCATGTCCTTTTTCATCAGGTTCATGGACTTGGCAGGTTTCAGATTCAGGCCGCCGGTATCGAAACAGACGCCTTTGCCGACCAGCGTCAGCTTTGGTCCGGACTTGCCCCAGCGCATGTCGATCAGGCGCGGTTCGTTGGCAGAGGCGCGGCCGACCGTGTGGATCAGCGGAAAGTTGTTTTCCAGGAGTTCGTCGCCCACGATCGTCGTGATCCGGGCCTTGTGCGTCCTGGCCAGATCCTCTGCCGCCGCGGCCAGGTCGGCGGGGCCCATGTCCGAGGTCGGCGTGTTGACGAGATCGCGGATCAGGGTTTCGGCCTGCGCCAGGATCTCGACCCGCGCCGTGTCGACATTCTCTGGCGGGACCAGCTCCACATCCTTGTCGGATTTCGGCTTGTAGCGGTCAAACCGGTATCCGGACATCAGCCAGCCAAGGCATTCGGTTTCCGCGATTTCCGCAGGCAGGCCGGAGGCGATGCGATACTTGCCGTTGGGAAGCTTGGTTGCCGCGGCGGCGAGCGGGAAATGCACCCGCGCGCGTTTGGCGGGCGATCCGAACCCGGCCAGCGCCATTGCAACGTGACCATCATCCCCGGGAACCAGAAGCAATTGCCCCAGTTTACCGGAGAATCCGTTTTGCCGGACCCATGTTCTGACCGGGTCTGGCTGCGATTTCAGCCAGTCATCCAGCCCGGCGGACTCTATGACATGCAGATCGATGGCGCCTTTGGCGTTCCTGGAAAATGAATAGGGCATTGAGCACTCTTGCGACTTGAAACCTTCGCAGCAGCCTAGCTGTGCTGGCGCAGGCTGCAAGCCCTGTCAGAGCGAAAGGTCCTGCAGGTCCCAGACAGCGGTCAGCGAACGTTCGCCGGTCCGGATCAGCCGGAACAGCGTTGCGGCCACCGCAGCGTGGTCGTCAACGTCAACCGCGTTGGTCACATCCGCGGCCACGCCGGCCAGCGCGGTCATTCCGACCTGATCGGCGATTGCAACCAGCGACCGGGCGCTTTTGCGCAGATCGGAGTACCGGTTCTTTCGCCAGTGTCTTTCGCAATTGGACAGGCGAACCGCCAATTCCTCTATCGCGCGGCAGACGATATCGTCGGCATTCGCCTGCCCCATCTGCTTGTACAATGTCCTGATCCGGTCCCGGTCCAGACGGACGGTTTCCGTCTGAACAAGCGTCGTAACCTGTTCCACCATTTTCACCCCGCTACATTTCGCCCCCACGGCTTTTTGCACAATCGTCCAGACAGGTTTTCAAAAGGTTTCGCCCGCGACATCGGAATCGCTCGAATTTGGGTTGAATTCTGGATATCACGGGTGCGAACGCTATGATCTTCCGCACAGAATAGGGAAAGACCGATGGAATTTGCGAAGCCTCTGCCAGGATACCTCGTTCAGCGTTATCACGGTTGGAAAGCGACATCCTATACCGAAAACCAGGTCTGGTACCGCAGGTTGGCGACAGAAGGTCAGCGCCCGCGCGCCATGGTCATTTCCTGTTGCGACAGCCGTGTTCACGTGACGTCGATATTCGGTGCGGATCAGGGTGAATTCTTCATTCACCGCAACATCGCCAACCTTGTGCCGCCCTATGCGCCGAACGGAGACTATCACGGGACCAGCGCGGCCGTGGAATATGCCGTGACGGTCCTCAAGGTCGCGCATCTTGTCGTGCTGGGTCATTCCCAATGCGGTGGCGTCGCCGGCTGCATCGACATGTGCAAGGGCAAGGCGCCGGAACTCGAAGCCAAGGACAGCTTTGTGGGCCGGTGGATGGACATCCTGCGCCCCAAATACGACTTGGTGGCAGACATACAGGAGCCCGTCGAACAAGCCCGGGCATTCGAGAAACAGTCGGTGGTGACGTCGCTGGAAAACCTGATGACGTTCCCGTTCATCGAAGAACTGGTGAAAGAAGGATCGCTCAGCCTGCACGGGCTCTGGACCGAAATCGGCGAGGGTGAACTGGAATGTTACGACCCGGCCAGCCGACAGTTCAAGAAAGTGTGACGGCGCCCGGGTTGCGGCAAAAAAATGACGCCGACAGGATCGGCGTCATCATTGTCTGGAAATCGAGCCTGAAAGGGCGGTTCAGCCCTTTTTCAGAACCCGTGTACCCAGCGTTTCCGCGATCTGAACCGCGTTCAACGCCGCGCCCTTGCGCAGGTTGTCGGACACGCACCACAGGTTCAGCCCGTTGTCGATGGTGCTGTCCTGCCGGATCCGGCTGATGAAGGTGGCGTAATCGCCGACGCATTCCACCGGGGTGACGTAACCGCCGTCTTCGCGCTTGTCGATCACCATGATGCCCGGCGCTTCGCGCAGGATATCGCGGGC
>CAYGNE010000201.1:0-6675 GCA_964351155.1 uncultured Rhodobacterales bacterium
CTGTTCGACCGGATCATCGAGGTCGCCCGCACCGGCATCGCCATCCTGATGGTGGAACAGAACGCGCGCCAAGCGCTGGAAATCGCCGACAAGGGCTATGTGCTGGTTCAGGGCCGCAACCGCTTTTCCGACACCGGGGCAGCCTTGCTTGCAGACCCGGACGTCCGCAAATCGTTCCTGGGAGGGTAAGTCGTGCAGGACTACGCAAACGCAGACCTGCTGCTCATCAACTACCTGATCGTGCCCGGCATCGCCTACGGCTGCCAGCTGGCGCTGGGTGCGCTTGGTGTCACCCTGGTCTTCTCGGTCCTGCGGTTTTCGAACTTCGCGCATGGCGAGTTGATGTCGGCCGGAACAATGTTTGCCATTTTCGCCACCTGGGGCCTTCAGGCGATGGGGTTGAGTTTCGGCCCGGTGCCCACGGCCCTTGTCGCCCTGCCCTTTGCGATACTGGCCAGCATCGCGGTCGTCTTGCTGACTGACAAGGCGATCTATCGCTTCTACCGGGCCAAGCGCTCTGACCCGGTGATCCTGCTGATCGTGTCCATTGGCGTGATGTTCGTGATGGCGGGCATGATCCGCTTTCTGATCGGGCCGGACGACCGCACGTTCAACGATGGTGCGCGGTTCATTCTGATGGCGCGCGAGGTCAAGGTCTATCTCGGCCTTTCCGAGGGGGTGACAGTCAAGACATCGCAAGCCATCACGGTCCTGGTCGCGAGCATCGCTGCAGGATCACTGTTCTGGTTCCTGGACAAGACCAGGATCGGAAAGATGATGCGTGCCTTTTCCGACAACGAGGATCTTGCCCTGCTGTCCGGTATCAACCCCGAGCGGATCGTCCAACTGGCCTGGGTTCTCGCCGCCGTGCTGGCAACCATCGCAGGCACGCTCTACGGGCTCGACAAGAGCTACAAGCCCTTCGTGTTCCAGCAGCTTCTGCTGCCGATCTTTGCCGCCGCCATCGTCGGCGGGCTTGGCAACCCCTTGGGCGCGGTCATCGGCGGCTTCGTCATCGCCTTCTCAGAGGTGGCGCTGACCTATGCCTATACCAAGTTCCTGGGCTACACGTTGCCACCCGCATGGGTGCCCGATGGCCTGGTCCAGTTCCTGCCCACGGACTATAAGTTCGCGATTTCCTTCGTGATCCTCGTGCTCATCCTTCTCTACCGGCCCACGGGCATTCTCCGGGGGAAAACGCTATGAAGATTCTTCGCAACCCGTTTGTCCTGTATGGCACCTACGGCTGCTGCCTCGTGCTGATCGCGCTCTTTCAAAGCGTCCAGCTTGCCCTTGGCATCCTGGGTCTTGGCCTGATATCGGCGATCATGTCGCTCGGCATCAACATCCAGTGGGGCTATGCCGGGTTGCTGAATATCGGCGCCATGGGTTTTGCCGCAATCGGCGGCGCCACCGCCGTCTGGATCGCGGCCGATCCCGTACCGGCCGCCTGGTCGGCGGGCGGAGAGGATCTGATGCTGGCGCTTCTGATCATACTGGGGTCGGTCGCGGGCATCCTGCTCCTCAACCGCCTCACCCCGTCATCGGCCTTTCGGACCCTTTTCACCCTGTCTGTGATACTTCTGGCATTTTTTACAGCGCGCCCGCCGTTTGGCCGCGCAGTCGCGGCGATCGAAGCCATCAACCCGGCGCTCAGCGGATATCTCGGCGGCCTCGGGGCACCGATCCTGCTGTCCTGGGGCGTCGGGGCCCTTGCCGCGGCCGGGGCGGCCTGGATCATCGGCAAGATCGCCCTGGGCCTGCGGGCCGACTACCTGGCAATCGCCACATTGGGTATCGCCGAGATTGTCGTCGCCATTCTCAAGAACGAAGACTGGCTGACGCGCGGGGTCAAGAACGTGGCCGGTCTGCCGCGCCCCGTCCCTTACGAGTTCGATTTGTTTCAGATGTCCCCGGTCCTTTCGCTGGCAAACACCTTTGGCACCTCCGCCGACGACATGGCGGCGATCCTGGTCAGGCTCAGCTATTGCGCATTGTTCGCAATGGTTCTGTTTGCCCTCCTGTGGCTTTCCGAGGTTGCCCTGCGTGCACCCTGGGGCCGGATGATGCGGGCTATTCGGGATAACGAGGTGGCTGCCCGTGCCATGGGGAAAAACGTCACAAAGCTGCATCTTCGCGTGTTCATACTCGGATCCGCAGTTGTCGGAATGGCCGGCGCCATGCTGGTCACGCTTGACGGCCAATTCACGCCAGGCGGTTATCAACCCTTACGGTTTACCTTCCTTGTCTGGATCATGGTGATCATTGGCGGGTCGGGTAACAACTGGGGAGCCGTTCTGCGCGGGTTGGCAATCTGGCTTTTCTGGGTCGAAGCGGAGCCAATTGGACTGGCGATTGTCAGCCTTGTTGTCGCCGCCTTCCCCGAGGGTAACGAGATCGGGGAACACATTCTGGGCAATGCGGCTCAGATGCGGCTGGCGCTGATGGGAATACTGTTATTGCTCGCATTGCGATTTGCGCCAAGTGGCTTGATCCCCGAACGGCAGATAGACGCGAGAGGAAAATAGGCGTTCGAAGCCGGGATTTCTTCAACTCGGCAGGCGAGTTCCGACACGAACCCGATTGCAGGTTTCTCAAATCATGAAAAGAAAACCGGTCTCAGGTCAGGTGGAGTCGGATTCTTCGAAAGCGATCCTGCACCCAACGCTCATTTCGCTCGCCATCGGTGAGCGCGTCATATTCAACCATGAACCTATCTGCGGCCTGCCCGACCGTCTTCTCGCCGCGCGGTTCTCGGTTCCGAGGCTTTCTCCAAGTCCAAAAAACCAGTCCTCCGCAAATTCCTTCCCCTGTGACAGGCTGTCAGTCTTCGTTGATGACCTATGTTTTTTATCCAGCGAGGTCGCTCGCGCGCCGCATCGAGGCCGGCCTGATGTGCCAGGCCGAGTTCGGCAGCACGACCACGCCCTTTGACGCCGGTCTCGGTCATTTTGCGCAGATGGACAAGCCGGGTTTCATCGGCAAGGCAACCTTGGAAAAAGCCGATAAACGATCACGCACTTTCGGAGGTCGGGAGCGCGGCGGGATCGCGGAACGCGGGCGGACGATCTCGATTGGTGGCAAAACCGTCGGCAGGGTGTGTTCCGCGACATGGTTGCCGTCACACGGACTGCGCCGTTATCCAGGTCTTGAACACTTCGGTTGCAGGTGACGCGGTAGGCTTTTCCGGCTGAACGATGCAGTAGGCGAAGTTGGAAATGGCAATGTCTGACAGCCACACAAGCCGACCGCTCTCGATCTCTGGCTCCGCAAACGCATCCTGCATCCCCAATCCATTTCCGGCGATGACCGCCTGAAGGCGGCTGTTTGCGTCCGGCAGCGAAAGTGCGTTCTTTCTCGGCGCGAATGTCAGTCCCGCGAGATCATGCCAGTCGCGCCAGGCGACCATGCCGGATGCATCCGGCAAGAGCGGGATTTCCCGAACGGCGTTTTCAAGACCAAGTTCTTTGACACGGGCAGCGGTGTCCGGGCTGGCCAGCGGCCGGGTGTTGGAGTTGAACAGAACCTCAATATCCATGTCCTCGACCGCAGGGTCGCACCAGAAGATCGACAGATCGAGGGCGGGGTTTTGCAGATCGGCCTTGGTATTGATCGGCTCGACCTGAAGCGAAATATCAGGGTTGGCACGGGTAAAGTCGGACAACCTCGGGCCGAGCCATCGGGAGATGAACCAGCTATGGGCGCCGACGCACAGTGGCCTTTCAACGGTTGATCTGATCTCATCCATCACCGCCTCAAGGCGGCCCAGGTGCCGTGCCGCTGCCTCTCTCAGGCGCGCGCCTTCCGCTGTCAGGCGGATATGGGTGTGGCGGCGCTCGAACAGGCGCACGCCCAATTCGTCCTCCAGCTTCGCGATCTGATAGCTCACCGCGCCCTTGGACATGTTCAAGGCTTCGCCCGCCGCCGTGAAGCTCATGCGCGCGGCAACGGTACGGAAGATGTTGAGGCTGTCAAAGGATCGAAATCGCATGGCTCTGTTTAATTGGGCTGAACACAGAGATCAAGAAATTGGGTTTGCCCCAAGACGGTATGCCACTCTACTCTGAACACAGGGAGAGACATCATGAAACCTCGCGATCCGATTGCGCATTTGCCGACCCATGAGGTCATCAACATGCCGCCCCACATGGGCGATCAGGACCTTTGGGCGGATGACCATGCGCTGAGACACTGGGCTTCTCATTTGGGTGGGGCCGGTCATGCCGGGCATTTCGCGCATGTCGGGCATCTGACCGGGCTGGACGAGACCTTCGAGAAGGCCAATCAGGCCAATCGGTTCGGGCCCGAGTTGCAGGCCTTTGACCGCTACGGCATGCGCATCAACGCAGTCGCGTTTCACCCGGCCTACCACGACCTCATGGATCTGGCGATTTCCAACCAGGTCCACAATTTCGCGTGGCACCATGAGGGCAATGCCGGTCATCTGGGCCAGTCGGTTCTGACCTATATGTTCAGCCAGCCCGAAGGCGGCGTGATGTGCCCGATGGCAATGGCCTATTCCGTCGTGCCGTCCCTGCGCATGGCGCCCGCAGTTGCAGAGGAATGGATGCCGCGCATCCTGTCCACCGAGTATGACCGGCGCGACATCCCCGCGAACGAAAAAACCGGTGCGATGATCGGCATGTTCATGACCGAGAAACAGGGCGGATCGGATGTGCGCGCCAATTCGACAGTGGCCCGGCCTGACGGTGACGGCTACCTGCTGACCGGGCACAAATTCTTCTGCTCGGCCCCCATGTGCGACGCGTTTCTGGTGCTCGCCAATACCGAAGGCAGGGGAATTTCCTGCTTCCTCGTGCCCCGCTGGCGGCCCGACGGCACCCGCAACAACCTGTTTATCCAGCGGATGAAGGACAAGCTGGGCAACAAGTCCAACGCCTCGACCGAGATGGAGTTTCAGGACACATATGGCGTGATGGTGGGCGAGGAAGGCCGCGGCATCCGCACAATCATCGAGATGGTCACGGGCAACCGGCTTTACTGCGCCATGTCCTCGGCGGGGATCATGCGGCAGGCACTGGTGCAGGCGCTGCATCACACCGCGCATCGCTCGGCCTTCCAGAAACGCCTGATCCAGCAACCGCTTATGCAAAATGTTCTGGCCGACATGGCGGTTGAGGTCGAGGCCGCGCTGGCGCTCGGGCTGCGGGTGGCGCAGGCGATGGACCGCATGGATGACCCGGCCGAGGCGGCGCTGGCCCGCATTGGCACGGCGGTGGCGAAATACTGGAACTGCAAGCGCTGCTCGAGCCTCGTGGTCGAAGCGCTCGAATGCCATGGTGGTCCGGGCTATGTCGAGGAAAGCATCATGCCCCGGCTCTATCGCGAAGCGCCGCTCAACTCGATCTGGGAAGGGTCAGGCAATGTGATGGGGCTCGACGTGTTGCGGGCCATGGGGCGTGAGACCGAGGCGATCCCCGCCGTGATGGCGGAACTGGAGAAGGCGCGCGGAAACCATCCCAATCTTGACCGGGCAATCGACGATCTGCGCGATGAACTGGCCGATCCGGACGGGCTGGAAACCCGCATGCGCATGGTGACCGAGATGATGGCCCTGACCCTGCAAGGGGCGCTCTTGACCCGCCACGGTGACAGCGCCGTTGCCGATGCTTTCTGCGCCAGCCGCCTTGCCCCACGCTATCGTGGAGCATTCGGAACCCTGCCCAAGGGGCTCGACCTCGACGCCATCATCAGCCGCGCCCTGCCCGGCTGATCCACCCACCCAAGACCGAAAGGAGCCATGGATATGGCCGGAATGGTATTGCCCATGATCTCTAGCTGTGTGCGCTCGCCATGGTTCAAGGCGACGCGCGAGATGACCATCGCCTATGGTGACCACGAAGGGCGGCTGACGCCCGTCACCTTTGATCGGACAATCGTCGATGAATACCGGGTGTTGCGCAGCAAGGCAGGCATTTTTGATGTGCCGGAGGTCCCGCTGGAAATCCGGGGGCCGGATGCGGCGACGTTCCTTGACCATGTGTTCACGCGGCCTGTCAGCACCATGGCCGTTGATCGCGGCAGATATGGCCTGATGTGTCATCATGGCGGCGGCATTGCCTGCGATGGCGTGGTGTTCCGGCTGGCGGAAGACCGGTTCTGGTATGTCCATGCGGACCGCGACGTGTTCACATGGCTTCAGGCTCTGAGCCCCGGCCGTGACGTCGAAATCCGCGATCCGGGGGCCTGGGCGATCCAGATCCAGGGGCCGGCCAGCCTTGAGATACTGGACGCCTGCGTCGATGGCGGCCCCCTGGAAGGGTTCAAGTACTACCACGCGCGTCAGGTCACCATGGGCGGTCAGCCGGCCCTGATCAGCCGGACGGGATGGACCGCCGAACTTGGCTTCGAAGTCTACAACATGGAGCCGCATGTCGATGGCATGGCGCTTTGGTCCCACCTGATGGCGGCAGGCAGGCCGCATGGGATGGAGATCCTGTCGACCTACGCCATGAACCCGCGCCGGATCGAGGCGGGGATCATGAATTACGGCACCGACATGGGCTGGGACACAACGCCGTTCGATCTGGGGCTGGGGGCCTTTGTCGATTTCGACCATGATTTCGTGGGACGGGACGCGTTGTTGAACGCCGAACGAAAGCCCCGGTTTTCCGGTTTCGTGACCGAGGCGAGAGACATCAAATGGGGATCGCC
>CAYGNE010000202.1:0-6588 GCA_964351155.1 uncultured Rhodobacterales bacterium
TTAAAGTGCCTCGCCTTCGATTCCCGGCCGAAGCCGGTCGAGCGCCTAGCTTACCTCTTCGTGATGGGAATGTATAGCCTGCACGCGTTCATATGCCTGATACGCCCGTTGCTTGTCACCGAACTCTTCCAGAATCGCCCCGACTCCGTAAATCGCGTTGAAATTGTTGGGGTTCAACTGCAACGCGCGTTCCAGGTCCGCAAGTGCCGGGCCATAGAGTTCCGCCCGGAAATAGGCCAGCGCGCGGGCGTTCCAGCCTTCGGCGAAATCCGGCGCGTGGTCTGTCAGCGCGGTCAGATGCTCGATCGCGGCCACCGTGTCTTCGTCTTCCAGCGCATCGCGCCCGCGTTCCAGCAACAAATCCATCGCCGCGGACCCGCTCCTGGACCACAGGCGCTGCAACTGCCGCTCGGCCTTGCGGGCTTCGACAGGTTCCGCCGTGGCCAGTTGCGACAGCAGCGCGGCCTCGTCCTGCGAATCGGGGCTTTGGGCGAACAAAGGTATGGAATTCATTACTATGGCCAGAATTGCCGCCACGATACCTTTGATGCTGGGGTGTATAACGCTCATAACGTTGTGCAGTGTAACGTGATGCGCGCTGATTTCCAGACACGAGCGCGTCAAAAACCATGAGAGTGAAAATGAGCGAATTTCTTGAAAAGGCTGCGGCCGAACTGAATACGAAGGTGTCCGCGGCGGATTTCGACGGAACGGCCAAATTCGACATCGCCGGCGAAGGCGCGATCATGATGGATCAGTCCGGCGCACGTGTCGCCGACGAGGACGCCGACGTGACGCTGAGCGCGGACGCCGATACATTCCAGTCGATTTTCGACGGCGACATGAACCCGACCAGCGCCTTCATGACCGGCAAACTGACCGTCGATGGTGACATGGGTCTCGCCATGAAACTGGCCTCGGTTCTCGCCTGATGGATCTGACGCCAGCCCCGTTATTCGATGACATGGCCGGCGTTCCTTCGGGGGGGGCGGCCTATTGGGTCCGGACATCGGACGATGTGCGCATCCGGGTCGCCTTCTGGCGGCCCGAGGGCGATGCACGTGGCACCGTCCTGATGTTCCCGGGCCGGACCGAATACATCGAAAAATATGGCGATACGGCTGGCGAACTGGCCCGGCGCGGGTATGCGACACTGGTGATAGACTGGCGTGGCCAGGGATTGGCCGACCGCTTGCTGGACGATGTCCGGCTGGGCCACGTGAACACCTTCAGCGACTATCAGAAAGACATCGCCGCGGCGCTGAAACTGGCTCGCGCCGTCGATTTGCCGCGTCCCTACCACATGATCGGCCATTCCATGGGCGGGGGTATCGGCCTGCGCGCGGTGATGGAGGGGCTCCCGGTACAGACCTGCGCCTTTACCGGGCCGATGTGGGGCATCTACATGTCCGCCGCGCTCAAGCCGCTCGGCTGGGCGTTGTCCCATGTCGCGCCGATGGTCGGCATGGGCACGCGCCTGCCTCCCAGCACCCGGCTGGAAGGGTACGTCAACGTGCAGCCGTTCGAAGGGAACGTTCTGACCAACGATCCCGCCATGTACGGCATGATGCAGCAGCAGCTTGCCGCGCATCCTGAACTGGGAATCGGCGGCCCGACGCTGGTATGGCTGCGCGAGAGTCTCGGCGAATGCCGGTATCTGGAACGGCGCGCATCCCCCGACATGCCCTGCATCACCTTTCTGGGCTCCGGCGAGACGATCATCGATTGCGAGGCCGTGAAACGCCGCATGGACCGCTGGCCGCGCGGCGACCTGGACGTGGTCGACGGCGCCAAGCACGAAGTGCTGATGGAAACGCCCGAAATCCGGGCCCATGTGTTCGATCGGCTGGAGGCGCTGTTTTCCAGCGGCAACGACCACACGCGCGATACCGCCGCCTCTGCCTGAACCGGTCTGGCCAGCAGGATTTGTCGCGCTATCCTCGCAGGCATGGCGCGCGATCCGGTCCTGACCTTTACACCCAAGGGCATCTACTGCCCGGCCGGTGATTTCTTCATCGATCCATGGCGCCCGGTCGACCGGGCGCTGATCACCCACGGCCATGCCGATCACGCCCGTGCCGGCAACAACCGCTATCTTTCATCATCCCGGGCCGCGCCGGTGCTGCGTCACCGCCTGGGCGATATCGTTCTGGACACGGTCCGGTTCGGAGAAGCGCGGCGGATTGGCGATGCGCGTGTCTCGTTTCACCCGGCCGGCCATGTCCCCGGATCGGCGCAGATCCGGGTCGAGGTCGGCGGCGAGACCTGGGTTGCCTCCGGCGATTACAAGACGGTCGATGACGGCCTGTCCGAACCGTTTGAGCCGGTACCTTGCCATGTCTTTATCACCGAAAGCACCTTCGGGCTTCCGGTGTTCCGCTGGCCGGAACAATCGGCGGTTGCCAAACAGTTGAACGACTGGTGGCGCGGCTGCGTCGCGGACGGGGTCACCCCGATGCTGGGGACCTACTCGCTGGGCAAGGCGCAGCGGGTCCTTGCGCTTCTGGATACCGGCATCGGTCCAATCCTCAGCCATGGCGCCATCGAGACGACGACAGCGGTCCTGCGCGCCCAGGGATATGACCTGCCGGCAACCGTTCCGGTCACAGACGACACCCGGTCCGCCGATCACCCGACGGCCCTGGTTCTGGCCCCGCCATCCGCCCTGGGCAGCAACTGGTCGCGGCAGTTCGGTCAGGTTTCGACCGGGTTTGCCAGCGGCTGGATGCAGATCCGCGGCATCCGCCGCCGCCGGTCCGCACATCGCGGATTTGTCATTTCGGATCATGCGGACTGGGCCGGGCTGAACCACGCCATCCGCCAGACCGGGGCGGAAAAGGTATATGTCACGCATGGTTACACCGAAATCTTCACGCGCTGGCTGCGCGAGGCGGGATATGATGCCGAGGTCGTTCCAACCCAGTTCCAGGGCGAAACATCCGCGACCGGCACATCGTCATGAAGGATTTTTCACAGCTTTTCACCCGGCTCGACCAAACCACCAGAACCACCGAGAAGGTCGCCGCCCTGGCCGAATATTTCCGGCAGGCGGGCGATCAGGACCGTCTTTGGACCATCGCGCTGTTTTCCGGTCGGCGGCCGAAACGCACCGTGACCACGACCCGGCTGCGCGAATGGGCCGCCGAACGCGCCGGACTGCCGCTCTGGCTGGTCGAGGAAGCCTATCCGGTGGTGGGTGATCTGGCCGAAACCATCGCCCTGATCCTGCCGCCCGCCCCGGGCTCCAGCAACCAGAGCCTGACTTATTGGATCACCTATCTTCGCGCCCTTTCGGATGTCCCCGAAGACACCCGCAAGCTGCGCGTGCTGGACGCATGGGACCGTCTGGACAGTACCGAGCGGTTTCTGTTCAACAAGCTGATCACCGGTGGTTTCCGCATCGGGGTCAGCCAGAAACTGATGACCCGCGCCCTGTCACAAGCCACCGGAAAGCAGGACGTCGACATCGCGCTTCGCCTGATGGGGAACTGGTCGCCGGATGATACCAGCTTTGAGGACCTCGTCCTCGCCCGGAATCCACAGGCGGATGACTCGCGCCCCTACCCGTTTTTCCTGTCGCACGCCCTGGACAGCGAACCCGACGCCCTGGGCGATCCTTCTGACTGGTGCGCGGAATGGAAATGGGACGGCATTCGCGGTCAGTTGATCATCCGGAACCGGCAGCATTTTGTCTGGTCGCGGGGTGAGGAACTGATGACCGACCGCTTTCCGGAATTGGCCCGCGCGGTCGATTTCCTGCCGGACGGCACGGTGATCGACGGCGAAATCCTTGCCTGGAAAGACGATGCGCCCCTGCCCTTCAACGCCCTGCAAAAACGGATCGGGCGCAAGACCGTACCAAAAACCGTGCTGCGGGACGCCCCGGTTGTCCTGCTCGCCTATGACCTGCTCGAGTGGCAGGGCAACGATCAACGCGACCTGCCTTTCATCCAGCGCCGCGCGCGGCTCGAACAAATGCTTGCCGGCGTTCCCGAGGATTCGACCCTGCGCCTGTCGCCGCAGGTCCCGTTCGGGACATGGGCCGACCTGACCCGGACACAGGCCGCCGCACGGTCGCACCGGGCCGAGGGGCTGATGCTGAAACGCGCGGGCAGCCCCTATCTGACCGGTCGAAAGAAAGGCCATTGGTGGAAATGGAAGCTGGAGCCGCTGACCGTGGATGCGGTGATGATCTATGCCCAGCAGGGCCATGGCCGGCGCGCCAACCTGTTCACTGATTTCACCTTCGCCGTCTGGAATGGCAACCAGCTTGTTCCCTTTACCAAGGCCTATTCCGGGCTGACCGATGCCGAATTCCGCGACATCACCGCCTGGGTCAGACGCAACACGCAACAGCGTTTCGGCCCGGTGCGGCAGGTTACGCCCGAACTTGTGTTCGAGATCGCATTCGAAGGCATCCACGAAAGCACGCGCCACAAATCGGGCATCGCACTGCGCTTTCCGCGCATGGCCCGCTGGCGCAGGGACAAACCGGTGCAAGAGGCCAACACGCTGGAAGACCTGCAAGAGATGTTGCGCACCTTCGGGTGATCATATTGACAACAGTGTTGTCATGATCCATTTTGACAACATTGTTGTCATTTATGGAGTCCCCGATGCCAGACCTCGAACCCATGCTTCGCGCCAACGGCGACGCGCTGCTCTATCTTGTCTTCCTTGGCGGCCTGGTCCTGTTCGGCGTGTTGGAAACCCTGTCCCAGATGAACCGGAGTCCGGCGCTGCGCCGGCGTCGCTGGCCATTGAACGGCATCCTGACGCTGGCCAATATCCTGGTGCTTTCGGTCATTCCGCTCTCCGCCCTCGTTCTGGCTGATCTGGCCCGGTCCAGGGGTCTGGGCGCGCTCAACCTTGTCGATCTGCCGGCATGGGCGGATGTTTGCGCCGGTATTGCCGTTTTCAGCCTGCAAAGCTGGGCGGTTCACTATGCCATGCACCACGTTCCGCTGCTCTGGCGGCTGCACCGGGTGCATCACACCGACACCCATATGGATATTTCGACCACGGTCCGGTTCCACCCGATCGAGCTTCTGCTCAACATCCCTGTCTCGGCGGTCGTGATATTTGCCACCGGCGCACCGCCGGTCGCGGTCATCCTGTATGAACTGCTGGATGCCGGGCTGAACGTGTTCAGCCATTCCAACATCCGCCTGCCCGCGGCGCTGGATCGTGTCCTGTCGCGCGTCGTGGTCACGCCGCATCTGCATCGGGTCCATCATTCCACCCGCGTGGCCGAAACCAACAGCAATTTCGGCGCGACACTGCCGATCTGGGACATGCTGTTTGGCACCTACCGCCGAAAATCACCCGACGCGCTGGCAACACAGCCCATCGGCCTGACCGAAATGCAGGACGCGCGCGCCTATTCACTCTGGTGGGCGATGACGTTACCGTTCCGCAACATCCGCAGGCAACCGGACCGCAAAGACCCGTGACACAGGCCACACCCGACACGCTGTATGAACTGATCCGCGAGCTGCGCACCGGCTTCAACCGGCTGCGGGATTTCTCGGACCGGATGAACGCGGATACCGGCATCACCGCGGCGGCGCGGGCCGTGCTGGAACACCTGGTCGCGCAGGGACCCGCCACCGTGCCCCGGATTGCGCGGGCAAAATCGGTGTCGCGCCAGCATGTCCAGTTGCTGGCCGATGCCCTGACAGAGGCCGGTCTGGCCACCTACCAGGACAATCCCGGCCACAAACGGTCCAGACTTCTCGTCCCCACAGAGGCCGGGCGCCGCCTGTTCCAGGACATACGCACCCGCGAGGCGCGCGCCCTGTCCGACCTGGCCAGCGGCATGAGCGACGCCGAGGCCGCCGGGACCCTGCAAACCCTGCGCGCGCTCAATGCCGCCCTGGCGCGAATTGACCCCGAGCGCTATTGATGCGTTGCCTCTCGGTGCTGCGATGCCTAAGTGTTGGGCAACCAGAAAAGATGAGGTTTGAATGTTCCAACTGCCCTTCCCCGTTCGCGACGCCAATGCCGGCGGCGGTTCCGACAATCTGGGTGATCTGCCCGAATGGGATCTGAGCGATCTCTATACCGGCGAGGATGCGCCGGAACTGAAACGGGATCTCGACTGGCTCGAAACCGCCTGCACCTCTTTTGCATCGGATTACGAGGGCAAACTGGCCGATCTGGACGCGGCCGGACTGCTGGAATGCGTGTTGCGCAACGAAAAGATCAGCAGTGTCGCGGGCCGCGTCATGTCCTTTGCCGGTATGCGCTACTATCAGCTGACAACCGACGCGGAACGGGCGAAATTCATGTCCGACTGCCAGGAGAAGATCACCAATTTCACCACTCCGCTGGTGTTCTTCACGTTGCCGGTATTCGAGCGCATCCGCGCGATGAAACCCTATCAGCTCAGCGACGAGCTGGAAAAATTCCTGCACGATCTCGGCGTTGTCGGCGATGCGTGGGAGCGCCTGTTTGACGAAACCATCGCCGGTCTGGATTTCGAGGTCGATGGCGAGACACTCAACATCGAAGGCACGCTCAACCTGCTGACCGAACAGGACCGGACCAAACGCGAAGCCGCCGCACACGAACTGGCGCAGGTCTTTG
>CAYGNE010000203.1:0-2998 GCA_964351155.1 uncultured Rhodobacterales bacterium
CCTTTGAATCCGCGCGCATCCAGACCGCCGCACGGGCCATCGGTGTTGCGCAGTCTGCGCTGGATATCTCGATGCAATACGCGCAGGACCGCAAGCAATTCGGCAAGTCGCTGATCGAATTCCCGCGCGTCTCGGGCAAACTCGCCATGATGGCGGTCGAAATCATGATCGCCCGGCAGCTCACCTACTTCAGTGCCCGCGAGAAAGACGAAGGCCGACGCTGCGACCTTGAAGCCGGGATGGCAAAAGTGCTGGGTGCGCGGGTTGCGTGGGCCGCGGCCGATAACGGGTTGCAGATCCACGGCGGCAACGGCTTTGCCATGGAATACAAGATTTCCCGCGTGTTGTGCGATGCCCGCATCCTGAACATCTTTGAGGGTGCAGCCGAAATCCAGGCCCAGGTGATCGCGCGCCGGTTACTCGCCTGAACAGCGCGCCCTTTGCAGTCAACTGGCCGGTGGCGGGTGCGGCCAAAGGCTTACTCGGGCGGAAGGGGCAAGGCGATGCGGCGGCTGATTGCCATGGCGGGGGTTCTGATGACGGTTGGGTGCACCGGTGACGAAACCGTTGCGTCCTATGGCGGGGGCGACCGAGTCTGGCACCTGGCGGAACTGGACGGCGCGCCGTTTGATGCAACCGCTTCCCTGACATTTCCCGAATCCGGCAAAATTGCCGGACAAGCCCCCTGCAACAGCTATTTCGCGAACATGACCGCGCCCTACCCTTGGTTCGAAACCGGGCAGATCGCAGTGACCACGCTGGCCTGCCCGGATCTGGAGACTGAACGCCGTTTCCTCTCGGTGCTGTCCGAAATGACCCAATCCGAAGTGCATGGCGACGTGCTCATCCTGCGCGACAATGCCGGGCGGGAAATGATCTTCAGAGCCGCCGGCTGAAGGCTTCGATAAACCGCGCCCTGGCTTCCGGAACGGGCAGGTTGCCCAACGCCGGAGCAAGGCGGTTGCGGACAAAGTATCCCGTTGTTTCCAATGCCTGCGCGACTTCGGCATCGGAACCGGGTCCCTGGCCAAGCAAAACCGGCGGCAAGGGCAGCATCCGGGTTGCCCATTCCCCTGCACCGGCGCGCGAAACCGCCCGCCCGGATTTCGGCGAAACATAAACCAACCCCTCGGTCACCCCGGTCGCGGCACAGGACGAGAGGTCCAGGCCAAAACCCATCTCTTCCAACAGCGCAAGTTCCCAGCGCAGATAGGCGAGTGGCCAGACATCGCCCTGCCCCAGCAAGTCCAGCAGCCGTTCGCTGAGTTCATAGAGCGCCCCATGCACCTCGCGTTCGGGCAGGCAAAACGCAAGCAATCCCGTCACTGCGTTCAATCCGGCGAGCGACAGGCGATCCGTCATCGCGGCCGCGGCCCGGCTGCGCACCGGTTCAACCTGATAACTGCCCATATGGTCTTCAAGGCGCGCACGCCAGAGCAAGTCGAGCTGCGCCCCCGGTTGCAAGGTCGGTGCAATCTTGCGGCTGGCTCCACCGCGGACGACACCGGAATGGCGGCCATGAGCCTGGGTAAAAACGTCGATGATTGCCGCGGTTTCCCCGTGGCGGCGCATACTCAGAAGGATGCCGTGATCGCGCCATTCCATGGGACCATAGTCCATGCAAACCGCGCAAACGCAAGGGAATGCCACATGAATGACACGTCGGGGTCGCTTTTTCATGCAAGCTTGGGTCGGTACACCGAGACAGAGACCGAGTTATGAAACGTTTATTGAGTGCACTTGTCTTATCACTGGTATCCACGGCGTCAGGGGCCGCAGAGCTGGTCCCGATCCGTTCGGATTTCGCCACAGGTTATGATGTCGACCCCTACCGCATCGGTATTGTCCTTGCCCGTCATCGCGCCGCCGGGTTCGACGCCGGACGCCATCCGGAACCCCTTCTGGATCCGGCCTATGGTCGCCGCATCCCGGTTGATCATGTTCTTCTGAACGCCATGCACAACAGCCTGAGCAACGTTCTGCGCGACCCGTACCGGGCGCAGTTCAGCGACGTGCAGATGATGGCCAATGCCGGAGACACCGTGGTTGTCGCCTGTGGCCGGGTACAGGATGGCGCGCCAGATGTTGCGTCACAGGCTTTCGTGGCCCTGTTCACCAACCCGCATGCGGATGACACGTTGCAATCCGTCGGGTTTGCGGATTCCGTGTGGATTCCGCAAACTTGCCGGGCAATGGGCTTCGAGTGATCCGGCGGCCCGAGTTCAGCTGTTGAGACCGGGCTCATCCAGCAAGTGACGTCCGGCGCGGTCCTCAAGTTCGACAATCCAGAGGTCCGGGTCAAATTCGCGCTGGCGCGCGATCGCCGCGTCCACTTCGGGCTCTGATCCGCCCGCCAGCTCGATCCAACGCCGCTCTCCCGTCATCAGATCAAAACTCCGCTGAAAAACCGTCGCCCGCCCGTCCAGCGTGTTCAGCTTGATCAGAACCGCGCCGGCCGTGTCATCGCCATGTGCCACGACAAAAGCCGGTATCTCCATCAACCGCAGCCGGGTCAGATAGGCCTGTACCCAGAACTGGGCCGTAAGCCGGGTCATTGCGGGCCCCTGCCGATACAGGGATCGGCAAAGCAAATCCCCCCGAACTTGAGCATCGTCGGCATGCCGGTCACGCGCCGTCTTTGAAGTCGAGGCCCATTTCCGAATACCGCTCTGCCTCGTCCAGCCAGTTCGGGCGCACCTTCACCTGCAGAAAAAGATGCACCTTGCGGCCCAGAAACGCGACCAGTTCCTCGCGCGCGGCCTTGGACACGGCCTTGATGGTTTCGCCCTTGTGGCCCAGAACGATTCCCTTGTGCCCGTCCCTCACCACATAGATGACCTGCTCGATCCTGGCCGAGCCGTCCTTGCGTTCCTCCCAGCTTTCGGTTTCCACCGTCAACTGGTAGGGCAATTCCTGATGCAAACGCAGCGTCAGCTTCTCGCGGGTCATTTCCGCCGCGATCATGCGCATCGGCAGATCGGCGATCTGATCCTCGGGA
>CAYGNE010000203.1:3008-6579 GCA_964351155.1 uncultured Rhodobacterales bacterium
TCGGCCGAGATCATGAAGGTTTCGGCAAACGCAAAGCGATCATTCATATCCTTGGTCAGAGACAAAAGCGCCTCGGACTGAACCCGGTCTATCTTGTTGATGGCCAGCGCAACTTTGCGGCCCTGGCCGATACCGGCGAGACCTTCAAGGATGCGTTCCACGCCCTCGGTGACGCCGCGATGCGCCTCGATCAGCAACACGACCACATCCGCATCGGCCGCGCCGCCCCAAGCGGCGGCGACCATCGCCCGGTCCAATCTGCGGCGCGGTTTGAACAATCCCGGCGTATCGACAAAAACCAGCTGGGCGTCCCCTTCCATCGCAACGCCTCGAATTCGGGCGCGCGTGGTCTGTACCTTGTGAGTGACGATCGATACTTTTGCCCCGACCATGCGGTTCAGCAGAGTCGATTTTCCGGCATTTGGTTCGCCGATCAGGGCGACAAATCCAGCTCGGGTCATGATCCCTGCTCCAGTTTCTGCATCAATGCCGCCGCAGCACCCTGTTCAGCCTGACGTTTCGATCCGGCGGTGGCGCGTGCCTCGATCCCGCTCTGAAGCCGCGCCGCAATCGTGAATACCGGCGCGTGATCAGGGCCGGTGCGATCCACTTCGACATAGGCCGGCGGTTTCTGACCGCGGGCCTGCGCCCATTCCTGCAACGCGGTCTTGGCGTCACGCGCGTCCGCTTCGACCTTTGTGATCCGCTCGCCCCACAACCGCAGGATCACGTCCGCCGCCGCATCCAGCCCGGCATCCCTGTAAACCGCCGCAATCACCGCCTCCATCGCGTCCCCCAAAAGCGCCTGCTTTCGTCGTCCACCGGACAGCATCTCGGACCGGCCCAGCTTCAGAACCGACCCCAGGTCGATTTCGCGGGCGACATCGGCGCAGGTTTCCTTGCGCACGAGCGCGTTGAATCGGGGGGCCAGCTGGCCTTCGCTGGCGGTCTTGTCATCTTCAAGCAGCGCGGCGGCCATGACGAGCCCCAGGACCCGGTCGCCGAGAAACTCAAGCCTCTGGTTGTGCGCCCGGGTCGCCGATGACACCGACCCGTGCGTCAATGCGCGCACCAACAGCTCTGGCCGGGCAAATTCATGGCCGATGCGACGCTGGAACGCCTGCAGGTCGCCGCTCAGTTTCACTGCACCGCCTTGAAGAACCTGTCGCCACGCCATGTCCAGAAGAACAGCATTGAACGACCCGCCGAACTGAACATGATACGGTCCGCGCGCCCGATCAGGTTCTCATACGGGACAAACCCGACACCGCCGGCGCTTTGTGGCAACCGGCTGTCGCTCGAATTGTCCCGGTTGTCGCCCATGAAAAAATAATGGCCTTCGGGAACCAGATAAACGCCGGTATTGTCCATGCCTTGCGTGTTGATATCGAGAATCCTGTGCTCCGTGCCTTCCGGAAAGGTTTCGATCTTGCGGGTCTTCTCGCACACCGCGCCATTGCCAACCGGGCCGTTCGTGCACCGGGGCCGGGTACCCTGCGGACCCTGCGGCTCGTAGGTTTCGGTGAACAGCCCGTCATCCTTCAGGTTCACCGGCTGATCGTTGATCGACAGGACCCCATCGGTCACCTGGATACGGTCCCCGGGCAGTCCGACCAGTCGCTTGATGAAATCCCGTCCCGACACGGGGTGGCGGAACACGACCACGTCACCGCGCTCCGGATCCGATCCGAACAACCGACCATTGTTCTTGCGGAACATGCCGCAAATGTCCTCGGCATCTATGTTGATGCCGACCCCGGGCAGCATCACGCTCGGGCAGGATGCATAGGAATACCCATAGGACATCTTGTTCACGAACAGGAAGTCACCGATCAGCAGCGTTTCCTTCATGGAACCCGAGGGGATCCAGAACGGTTGAAAGAAAAGCGTGCGAAAAACGCCGGCAATCAACAGCGCATAGACGATCGTCTTGACCGTCTCGAGGATGGCGTTTCCTTTTTTGGCTTTCTCGGCCATGGGGTTCTCCGGGCTTTTCATGGGTTGGGCGCTACATGCGGGGCGGCATGGCGAGTGTCAAGGCGCACCGGAGCCGTCAGCAGCCGGTCGCGCCTCGATCACGACAAATGCCTGCGCCCAAGGATGATCGTCGGTCAGGGTGACATGAATGATCGCCTCGTGGCCGGGCGGTGTCATCTCTTTCAGCCGGTCCGCCGCCCAGCCGGTGACATGCATGACCGGCTGCCCGGTGCGCAGGTTGGACACGGCCATGTCCTTCCAGCTGATACCCATTCGCAACCCGGTGCCCAGCGCCTTGGAGCAGGCTTCCTTTGCCGCCCAGCGTTTGGCATAGGTGCCTGCCGTGTCCCGACGGCGTTCGGCCTTGCGCTGTTCGACCTCGGTGAAGACACGGTTGCGGAACCGGTCCCCGAACCGGTCCAGCGTGGCTTGAATCCGGTCGATATTGGCCAGGTCGGTGCCGAGGATCATCTGGATAGGGCTGACCGGATCAGGGCAAAGCCTCCAGCTGCAAACAACGCCGCACTGAATCCATCGATCCAGCGGCGCAACCGACGATATACCGCCATCATGCTCTCCATCGAGAAAACCATGGAATAGCTGAAATTGTTGAAGAATGCGACAGCCACACAGATCAGTGTCGTCGCGACAACCGCATCCCAGCTGTCGCTTGGGTCGAGTCCCATAGACAGCGCCGCCATCCACGCGATCACCGATTTGGGGTTGGACAGGTTGAGAATGATCCCACGCCAGAACCAGCGCCCGACTCCGATTTCAACCGTGTCCGCCGTTTCCTTGCGAACGGCTGAACGCCCTGATTGCCAGGCCAGCCAGAGCAGGTACAAGCCACCGGACACTTTCAGGATCGTCAGGACGGCTGCGGATGACTGCAAAACCGCGCCCATCCCGGTCGCCGCAAGAACACCCCAGAAGACCAGCGCGACGCTCAACCCAAGCCCATAGACCATGCTGGCACGCCGACCATGACGCATGGCGATTGCCGCATTGGAAATATTGGCGGGACCCGGGGTCGCGGCAATAACCCAAAAGGCCGCGCCAACTGTCAAAAGGGCCGACAGGTCCGTCATGCGCGCGCCTCGTCCATCAGGCGGCGCATCTCGGCGATTGCCGGTTCCAGGCCGAGAAAGATCGCCTCGCCGATCAGGAAATGGCCAATGTTCAGTTCACGCACCTCGGGAAAGGCGGCGACGGGTTGCACAGTGTCATAGGTCAGCCCGTGACCGGCATGCACCTCCAGCCCGAGCGAATGCGCAAAACCCGACATTTCACGCAATGCGTCCAGTTCGCGGTCCCGCGCGTCCGTCCGGCCTTCGGCATGGGCATCGCAATAGGCGCCGGTGTGCAGTTCGATCACCTCGGCCCCGATCCGGTGGGCGGCTTCGATCTGGCGCTTGTCCGCCGCGATGAAGATCGACACCCGGCAGCCAGCGTCACGCAGGGGTGCAATGAAATGGGCAAGCCGGTTTTCCTCGCGCGCGACTTCAAGCCCGCCTTCGGTGGTGCGTTCCTCGCGCTTTTCGGGCACGATGCAGACCGCGTGCGGGTTGTGCCGCAGCGAGATTTTCTGCATCTC
>CAYGNE010000204.1:0-6559 GCA_964351155.1 uncultured Rhodobacterales bacterium
GGCTGAGCCGCGACCCCAACGCCTTCATCCGCCCCTCGCCCAGCCAGACGCACCTGGGGGGCGTCGCCCGTCGCTCGCGCGAGGCGGTGGCGCTGTGCGAAGCCGCCGGGTTCGACGTGATCCTGATCGAAACCGTGGGCGTGGGCCAATCCGAAACCGTGGTCGCGGAAATGTGCGACCTGTTCCTTTTGCTACTCGCCCCGGCGGGCGGCGACGAATTGCAGGGGGTCAAGCGCGGCATCATGGAAATGGCCGACCTGATCCTTGTCAACAAGGCCGATGGCGATCTGAAACCGGCGGCGATGCGCACCTGCGCGGATTATGCCGGCGCGCTGCGCCTGCTGCGAAAACGCCCGCAGGATCCTGACGGGTTCCCCAAGGCGATGATGGTCTCGGCGATCGAGGAACACGGGCTGGACGACGCCTGGGCACAGATGCAGGACCTGATCCGCTGGCGCCAGGAAAACAGCCATTGGGCACGCCGCCGCGCGGCGCAGTCGCAATACTGGTTCAACGAGGATGTGCGCCAGGCGTTGCTCGCGCGGCTCGACCAGGGCGCGGCGCGCGCCGAAATGGCGCGGCTTGGCGACCTGGTGGCGGCGGGTGAAATGACCCCGTCCGCTGCGGCGCAGGATATGCTGGAACGGCATCTGAAACTCTCGGATCAGGACATCTGAACCGGGCGGGCGTAAAGGTCCGGCGGCTTGTCACCCGGCCAGACGACTCGCCACCCCGCACGGCTTGTTCCTGCAGATGTTTGCAGCCATTTCCGCCCCGCCGCGCTGCAAGCCGGCCGACCTGTCCGGCGGGCAACGCGAGCGAACTGGCACAGGGCAAACCGGGATGCGCCGTATTCACACGGTGGACCATGCGCGCCGTGCACCCGGATGCGCCGGCCATGGCGGGCAACGGGAAATCTTTTCCGGAACGGGCACCGGTCCCTGCCGCGGGAACGATTCGCCCGGGGCCGGGCGAATCCGGTCCGGCGCCGGGATGCGGGGCGGCGGACCGGGCGTTTTGCCGGAAACGTGGGAAAAGGGCTGCCGTTTTTGCGTCACGGGCGGCTTGACGGCACCGGGCTTTGGGCCTATCAGCACCAGACAGATTTCGGGCGCGGCAGGTGCGGCGCCCTTTTGCATTGCGATGCGGCCGGGGCCGTGTCGGACACAAGACGAGGAACCTGACATGTCGCGCCGCTGCGAACTGACCGGAAAAGGCCCGATGACTGGCAACAATGTCAGCCACGCCAAGAACAGAACCCGCCGCCGGTTTCTGCCGAACCTGAACGATGTGACCCTGCAGTCCGAAACGCTGGGCCGTGCCGTCAAGCTGCGGATCTCCGCCGCCGCGCTGCGCAGCGTCGATCACCGTGGCGGTCTGGACGCGTTCCTGGCCAAGGCCAAGGATGACGAGCTTTCCGCCAACGCGTTGAAGGTCAAGAAAGAGATCGCCAAGGCCGCCGCCTCGGCCTGATCCACCCGGACATCGACAGATGCGTGCAGCCTCGCGGTTTCGCGGGGCTGTTTGCACTTGCAGAGACAGTTGCCGCGGACCTATATGCAGTGCAGCATGATGCGGCTTGTCCGGAAATACCTGAGCCTCGGTCTCGTTCTGGTGCTGGTTCTGACCAGCCAGAGCATGGCGGTTGCGCGCGGCGCGCCCGGTCCGGCCGGTCAGGTCGAGCTGTGCACCGGAACCGGTCCGGTCATGGTCTATGTGGACGAGACCGGCGAACCGGTCAGCGCCCCGCATCACTGCCCTGATTGCGCCCTGTGCCTCTTGCTGCACGTGGCAGAGCCGGATGTCTCCCTGGGCCCGGCCCCGGCGTGTCACCGCCTGTTCCCGGTCCGGGCCGACCTGCAAAGCGACGGGGTGATCCTGCCGCGCTGCACGGCACGGGGCCCGCCTCCGATCATCTGAGTTCCGCAATCCCACAAACCCAGATGATTCAAGAGGAGAGGCGCAATGTCTTTCAAATCTACCCTGTTCGCGGCCACCGCCGCTCTCACGCTTGCCGGCGCGGCCTGGGCCGGCGACATCATGGTCATGGACCCCTATGTGCGCAGTTCGATGAAATCCTCGACCACCGGGGCGGCCTTCATGACCCTGATGAACCAGACCGATCAGGATGACCGGCTGATCGCGGCCCGCTCTGACGTGGCCGAACGGGTCGAACTGCACACCCATATCCAGGATGCCAATGGCGTGATGCAGATGCGCGAGGTCGAGGCCGGCTTCCCGGTGCCCGCCGGCGGCAGCTACATGCTGATGCGGGGCGGCGACCACGTGATGTTCCTCGGCCTGAAACAGCCGCTGGTCGATGGCGAAAGCGTTTCGCTCACGCTGACCTTTGAAAAGGCCGGCGACGTGGTCGTCGACGTGCCCGTCGACCTGACCCGCAAGCCGATGCACGGCAAGATGAAGCACGGCCAGGGCAGCGGCGGCTGAACGATCCGGCACCCGGCCGGTCCCGTCAGGGTCCGGCCGCACCCTTCGCGGATGCCCCCAGCACGTCGTCGACCCAGTCCGGCACCGTCTGCGTCGCCGGGCCGAACCGCGCCTCGGCAAAGGCCGACACCACCTCGGACGGCTCCAGGTTCAGTTCCACCGTATGCGCCCCCGCCGCCCGGGCCTCGTGCACAAAGGCCGCCGCCGGGTAAACCTGCCCCGAGGTCCCGATCGCGGCAAAGACATCCGCCCCGGCAAGATGATCGAAAATCGCGTCCATGTGATAGGGCATCTCTCCGAACCACACCACGTCCGGCCGCGCCAGCGGGGCCGTGCAGCGCGGGCAGGGCTCGCCGACCCGCATCTGGTCCGGCGCGACCCAGCGATGCCCGCACCTCGCGCACAGCGCCCCGGCCAATGTGCCATGCATGTGCAGAACGCCCCGCGCGCCGCCCGCCTCGTGCAACGCATCCACGTTCTGGGTCACGATCACCACCTCGCCCGGCCAATCCGCCTGCAACCGCGCCAGCGCCCGGTGCGCGGCGTTGGGCTGCGCCCCCGCCGCCTGGCCCCGCCGCGCATTGTAGAACCCGTGCACCAACGCCGGATCGCGCGCGAAACCCTCGGGCGTGGCCACGTCCTCGATCCGGTGCTGCGACCACAACCCGCCGGCATCGCGAAACGTACCCAGCCCGCTTTCCGCGGATATTCCGGCCCCGGTGAGAATGACGATCTTTTCCATTCCGACTCCCTTGCCTATCACTCTGTGCAAAGGAGTCGCCCATGACCAGCCGTATTCTCTTTGTCTGCCTCGGCAATATCTGCCGCTCGCCCAGTGCCCAGGGCGTGTTCCGCACCCTGATGCCCGCGATCCGGACCGACAGCGCCGGCACCTCGGGCTGGCATGTGGGCGCGCCGCCTTACGGCCCGATGCAGGCGGCGGCGCTGGCCCGGGGCTATGACCTGTCGGACCTGCGCGCGCGCCGGTTCCACGCGCCCGATTTCACCCGCTTCGACCTGATCCTCGGCATGGACGATGCCAATCTCGCGGCGATCGAGGCGCTGCGCCCGCCCGGCAACGCAACCCCGGTCCGGCTCTTCTCTGACTACGCGGCCGACCCGCGGATCACGGCGGTGCCCGACCCGTATTACACCCGCGATTTTGACGGCGCGCTGGACATCATCGAGGCCGCGGCACAGGGGCTGGCCGCCAGCCTGAAACCCGCCCCGGGTTAAGCAAACCGAAATACAGACACGACGTCATTCCCCGAACAGCCGGAACTCCCTGGCCAGCCAGGGCAGGCGCGCCACCGCCGGGTCGATCATGTGGCTCTGGGTCAGCCGCCGCACCGTGTCGGCGATATCGCGCGGCACCCGGTCGTTCCAGTCATTGCCCGAGAACAGCGAAATCCGGCGCGAAAACGACCCGAAGGGCAGGGCGAACGCGTCCATGTCATCGTGGAACCGGCCGGCACGCATATAACCCAGCGGCGGGGTGATCGCCCAGCCGAGCCGCCGCGCCACCATCGCCATCAGTGCCAGGTGGCTGCCGATCTCGAACCGGTGTTCGAACACCAGGCCCTCGCGGGACAGGTGCGCCTCGATCTGCCGCGCGATCAGCTGGTCGCCGGTATAGCGCAACAGCGGCAGCGCCTGTGCCGCGCCGGGGATATCCTCGGCCTGCGCGATCACGCCGCGCGGGGCCACGAGGATGAAGGGATCGCGCACCAGCGGGTATTCCACAACGCCATCCTGCACCTCTCCGGTGCTGGCGGCGACCGCCACGTGAAAGGTCCGCGCCTGCATCGCGGCACTGATCTCGAGGCTTGGCGCGGTGATCAGCTTGAACCGGCACCCGGTCAGGCTGTCGGCCAGGATGGTGGCGAGCCGCGGCGTCAGAACATCGTCGAAATCGTCGATCAGCCCGATCGACAGCGTGCCCAGATGGCCCAGGTCCATGACCGTCAGCTCGCTCTGCGCCAGCCGCAATTCGCCCAGGACCCGTTCCGTCCGGTCGAGAAAACCGCGCCCCGCCGGGGTCAGCCGCATCGGGCGCCTGCCATGGTCGACCAGTTCGATCCCCAGCGCGGTTTCAAGGTTGCGCATCTGCTGGCTGACCGCCGGCTGGCTCAGCCCGGTGGCGGCGGCGGCCTGCGCCACCGATCCGGTCCGGGCCAGCGCCTCGAACACTTCCAGCCCGCGCAGGGTGACACCCTTGTTCAGCATCCGAAGGCTCCGACAGTTTCAGCTTTTCTGAAACTGTGCGCCGCCGGGGTCAAGCGCAAACAGGTGTTCGTTCAGCCACAGCTCGCCCGGGCCCGGTCGCCGAATGCCTTGTAGCGTTGCCAGAACTGCTCGTCGCTGCGCCGGTCCGACTGGCGGGTTTCCTGCGCCATGTGCGGGTCCTTGAAGAACTTGGCCGCCTTCTTGCGCTCGGACCGCGACAGGCTGCCATTGGCGACATGCTGGATACAGCGACAGAGCTGCGGCGTGGCGGCGCTGCGCCCCGAGGACCGGCAGGCCCTCTCGATGATGCCGGCATCCACCGGAGCCGGTATCGCCCACTGCAACGCGCCGGCACACAGCACGGCCGCAAGGATTTTCTTCATGACTGGCCTCATTCCGCTCCGGGGTCTTTTGCCCCTGTCTTTGTTGCGCGCACTATGCCGCAAACCGGAATCGCGATCAATCATGTCATCAGCGGGAAAACCGGCGATGAGTCCTGCGGGCCGCGCCCGCCCGGGCAACAGCCGCGATGAACGCCGCACAGGGTGGCCATGTGGTTGACAACACGCGATCATTTCGCCCGCCGGTTCGCCATAGTGTCAATCCATCAACGTCACGCCACCCCCGGGGAAACCTCAATTCAAGATGCACACGGAACAGTCAACTTGTCCTGGATGGCAAAAGGGCAATCGACTCATAGGAAACTCAGCCAGTTCCGCGCAGCCTCGATGACGGCTTTCAGCAATTCGGGGTTGGCCACCAACGCCGCCCCGCCGACAGGAATTCCCCATTTTATCAGGGTGTCGACCGCCAGATCGGCCTTGTGCGAGCACCATCGCAGGATTGCTCGCAATCCGAGTGACAAGGTCTCAACGATTTCAGACACGCGATCTTTATCCGGTGTCCGCGAACGGACTTGGGTCTTCAACTCGTCGACACTTGCCCAAACGATGGTAACCTCGCGCGCGATCCCCTGCACCTCGCCCAGCGGTTCCGGTGGGTTGTTGCCGCCAATTCCCAACCGCGACGCTGTGGATTGCGTATCGTCGCGGGATTGCTCAAGCGCACCGATCCGTCGTTCCAATTCAGAACGTGCGCGAATTTCCTCGATCCGCCGCGCCACAACCTCCGGCCCGGATGCCCACTCCGCCCCCGTCACCTCGCGCGCGATCCGTCGGGTCAGGTCCCAGTCCAGAGGCTTCCCCTCCAGAATGGCCTCGTACCACTCCAGCCAGAACGCCCATTTCTCCGGGTCGGTGTTCAGTCTCGACTTCAACTCTGGCCAAAGCATGTCAAACCCGTCTGGCATTTGTTTTTTGGGCCAAAGAAAAGGCCAGGTCCCGGGATGTTCTGTATCGGCGGAAGTGGCGGAGTAGGTGGCATGTTCCGCCAAGCCAGAATAAGATACGGAGAATGCGGCGGATGCGGAGTAGGTGGCAGAGTCGGCGGCGGAATAGACGGCAGAGTCAGCAGAGCAGGCGGTGAAGGCGGCGGAGTGGGTGGCTGTGAAGGCGGAGGTGTGTGCAGCGGCGGCAGCGGCGGCGGCAGCGGCGGCGGAGTCGACACCGAATTCCCTGATCTCCGCGGCAGGACATGTGGCCGCAGCCGTCGAGATCAGCAGCGCGCGAAAACTCACGAAAACAAGACGGTCAAATGTCTCATCCGGTTCCGCCTGCAACCCCGGCACCGCCCGCAACGCACAGCGCACCGCGAACCAGATCCGGATCTGGTGGGGTTGTTCCTTCAGCCAGGCTTCGGCACTTTCTTCGTCCGTGATCTCCACCCGCGCCATGCCGCTTGACCGCCCCGCAAAACCCTTACATATGCTGCATCATGACCGACCTCGCACATATCCGCAATTTCTCTATCGTCGCCCATATCGACC
>CAYGNE010000205.1:0-6543 GCA_964351155.1 uncultured Rhodobacterales bacterium
CGCGTCCGCATGGGTACGAAACACCCCAACCGGCTTGCCGGATTGCACCAGCAGCGTTTCGTCCGCCTCCAGACCGGTCAGTGCGGCCACGATCCGGTCGAAATCCTGCCAGGTCCGCGCTGCCCGTCCGATGCCGCCGTAAACGACCAGTTCATGCGGGTTCTCGGCAACATCCGGGTGCAGATTGTTCATCAACATCCGCATCGGTGCCTCGGTCAGCCAGCTTTTGGCCGTCAGGTCGGTCCCGGTCGCGGGATAGATATCGCGGATGTTGTGGCGTTTCTCGGTCATCTCAGGACTCCGTTCTGAACAAGCTCTTGCAAGGCATTGAGAAGGTGCGACAAATGTTTTCGCAGTGTTTCGGATTTCGCCGCATCCATGGTCCATGGCGGCGTTTCCAGCATATAGGTGGATTGGGCCAGTTCCATCTGGACGGCGTGCATGCCGTCCGAAGGCCGGCCATAGTGCCGCGTGGTCCAGCCACCCTTGAACCGTGCGTTCAATACGGTGCTGTAGGCGGGATTTGACCGACAAATATCGACCACGGAACTCTCCAGCACCGGGGCGCAGCTTTGCGCGGAATTGGTGCCGATGTTCAGATCGGGCAATGTTCCGTCAAACAGGTGCGGAATGTCGGAACGGATCGAATGGCAATCATACAGGATGACACAGCCGTGCAACGCCTTCACGCGCTGCAATTCGGCAGACAGGGCGGCATGATAGGGCCTGTGCCATAACGTGGTTCGGCGCGCGATCTCCGGCGCATCCGGAGCATGGCCATCGCGATGAATGGGACGGCCATCAAAATCCGTGACCGGACACAGGCCGGTCGTGTTCTGACCCGGATAAAGGCTTTCATCCTCGGGGCCCCGGTTCACGTCGATCACATAGCGGTGAATCGGCGTTCGAACCGTAGTAATGTCATCCACCAAGCCACTGTAAAGATGATGAATATGCCAATCTGTATCCGCAAGTTCCCGGCCCCGTTCATTCAGGCCCTGCCAGATATCATCCGGCACCTCTGTGCCGGTATGCGGCAGTCCCAGAACAATCGGGCCGTTTCCCTGAACCACCTCGATCATCCTGCCGCCTCGCAAAGCGCATTGGCGCGAACCAGATCCGCCGCCATGCGGATATCCGGTGCAAGGTACCGGTCCTCTGCCAGTTTAGGTATGTCCTGTCGCAGCCGGGTTATCACCCTGCGCAGCGGGGCCGAGGTCGCCAGCGGCGCGCGGGCCTCGATGCCCTGAGATGAGCAAAGCGCTTCAACGCCTTGAATTACTGAAAGATTGTCAAGCATTCGCATCAACCGGAACGCACCATGCGCTGCCATGCTGACATGGTCCTCCTGATTGGCCGAGGTCGGTGTGCTATCCGTCACGCAGGGATTGGCAAGGTGTTTGTTCTCGCTCATCAATGCGGCGGTTGTGACCTCGGCAATCATGAAGCCGGAATTCAGCCCCGGATCCGGAGTCAGAAATGGCGGCAGGTCGTGATTGAGTGTCGGGTCGACCATCAGCGCCACGCGACGCTGTGAAATCGCGCCGATCTCGGCCAGCGCCAGCGCAATCTGGTCGGCAGCGAACCCCACCGGTTCGGCATGAAAATTGCCGCCTGACACGATGCGCCCCTCTTCGCTCAGCACCAGCGGATTGTCAGTCACGGCGTTGGCTTCGATCCGGAGCGTATTGCCTGCCATCCGGATCACGTCCAGCGCGGCACCCACGACCTGCGGCTGGCAGCGGATGCAATACGGGTCCTGGACCCTCAGATCGTCTTCGCGGTGACTTTCGCGGATCTCGCTGCCTTCCATCAATGCGCGCATGCGGTCGGCCACTTCGATTTGACCGGCATGCCCGCGCAGCGCGTGGATTTCGGCCAGCAAGGGTGCCGTCGATCCCATGATCGCGTCGGTGCTGAGCGCCGCGATGACGATGGAGTTTTCGACCGCCCGCTGGGCGCCAAACAGCCCGGCCAGCGCGCAGGCGGTGGAGAATTGCGTCCCGTTGATCAGCGCAAGCCCCTCCTTGGGGCCCAGAACAACCGGTTCCAGACCGGCCCGGGCCAGCGCTGCGCCGCCGGCCATGATCTGACCGTCAAACCCGGCCTCTCCCGCGCCGATCATGACCGCCGCCATATGCGCCAGCGGTGCCAGGTCGCCCGAAGCCCCAACCGATCCCTGCTGCGGAATGACCGGGATGACGCCGCGTTCCAGCATCTGCTGGATCAACTCGCACACACGCCAGCGTACTCCGGAGGCCCCGCGCCCCAGCGACATCAGCTTGAGCACCATCATCAGCCGTGTCAGCGGCTCCGACAACGGATCCCCGACCCCGCAGCAATGGGACAGGATCAGGTTTTTCTGCAGGGTTTCCGTATCTTCCGGCGCGATCTTGCGGCTGGCAAGCTTGCCAAAGCCGGTGTTCACCCCGTACACAGCCTCGCTGCCGCGCGCGGCGCGCGCAACCTGTTCCGCCGCCGCGTCGATCCCCGGCCGCGCCGTCTCTGACAGCGTCACCGGCAGTTTGCCGCGATAGATTGTTTCCAGATCCGCAAGCGTGATCTGTCCCGGCGTCAGTTTCATCCCTCGCCTCCGAATATACGCCGATGCAACGGGTTGAACCCGATGCGATAGGCCAGTTCCGCCGGTTCCGCGACATCCCAGACCGCCAGATCGGCCCGCATGCCGGGCGCGATCCGCCCGGCGTCTGACAGGCCCAGTGCCCGCGCCGCGTGGCAGGTCACCCCGGCCAGCGCCTCCGCGGGAGTCAGGCGGAACAGGGTGCAGCCCATGTTCATCGTCAGCAAGAGCGAAGACAGCGGCGAGGACCCCGGGTTGCAATCGGTGGCCAGCGCCATCGGCACACCGTGGTCGCGGAACGCTTCTATCGGCGGTGTCCGGGTTTCGCGCAGCGTATAGAACGCACCGGGCAACAGAACCGCCACCGAACCCGATTGTCCCAGCGCCGCGGCATCGGCGTCACGCGCATATTCGACATGGTCCGCGGACAGGGCACCGTACCGCGCCGCCAGCGCGGTCCCGCCAAGATGCGAAAGCTGCTCTGCATGCAGCTTGACCGGAAGATCCAGCGCCCCGGCGGCATCGAATACCCGCGCGATCTGCGCCGGATCAAAGGCGATCCCCTCGCAAAACCCGTCCACCGCATCCACCAGCCCTTCGGCATGGGCGGCGCGCAGCGCCGGGATGCAGACCTCATCCAGATAGGCGTCGGGTCGGCCGTCATATTCTCTTGGAACCGCGTGCGCGCCCAGGAAACTTGTGCGAATGCGCACCTTGCGCCGCTCTGCCAGTGCCCGCGCGGCCCGCAGCATGCGCAGTTCCGTTTCAACGTCCAGCCCGTAACCCGACTTGACCTCGACCGTGCCCACCCCCTCGCCGATCATCGCGTCCAACCGTCGCAACGCGTCCGCGATCAGCACCTCCTGCGCGGCGGCACGGGTTGCCGCCACGGTCGAGACAATCCCGCCCCCGGCACGCGCGACCTCTTCGTAGCTCGCCCCGTTCAGACGCATCTCGAATTCACGCGCCCGGTTGCCGCCGAACACCAGGTGCGTGTGGCAATCGATCAATGCGGGCGTCACCAGACGCCCCTTCAGGTCCTCCTGCGGCCAGCCCCGGTAAACCCCGGGCAGGTCCGAACCAACATGGGCTATACTGGCCCCGTCCAGCGCAATGGTCCCGGACGGGATCAGACCATAGCCTCCAGATGGGGGCATGGTCGCAATGGCAACGCCGGTCAAAACCCTCTGCGTCATGAATGAGAACCCTTTTATGTCGTGATTAATCTGTTTATGTATATACATAACCGAGTCGTCAAGAGAGTTCCCATGCAAGTTCTGCACGCAAAATCCGCCCTGATGCCCGAAGGCTGGGCGCGGGACGTGACCATCACCATCGACAAAAGCGGCCGCATCGCGTCGCTCTCTCCGGCCCCCGCCGATATCAGCGTGGACATCCTGCTGCCCGCGCCGGGAAACGTGCATTCCCACGCGTTTCAGCGCGCCATGGCCGGGCTCAGTGAACAGCGCGGCGAAACCGGGCAGGACAGTTTCTGGACCTGGCGTCAGCTGATGTACCGCTTTCTCGACAATCTGACGCCAGAGGATGTCGAGGCCATCGCCGCGCTGGTTCAGATGGAGATGCTGGAAGCCGGTTTTGCGGCCATCGGCGAATTTCACTACCTGCATCATCAACCGGGCGGCACGCCCTATGGCGACATTTCCGAGATGAGCCAGCGCATCTGCGCCGCCGCCGCGCAAAGCGGGATCGGATTGACCTTGCTGCCGGTACTCTATCAGCAGGGCGGCGTGGACGGTCGCCCGCTTGGACCTGGCCAGGTTCGGTTCGGCAACGACCCCGACGCCTTTGCACGGCTTATGAACGGCGCCGCCGCGGCCCTGGCCGACCTGCCCGCCGACAGCGTTCTGGGCGCGGCGCCGCATTCCCTGCGCGCCGTCACGCCCGGGGCACTGGCCGACCTGCCGGCGCAGATCGAAGGCCCGCTGCACCTGCATCTGGCCGAACAGGTTGCCGAGGTCGAAGAGATCGAAGCCGCCTATGGCGCACGCCCGGTCAACTGGCTGCTGGACAACCAACCGCCCGATGACCGCTGGTGCCTGATACACTGCACCCAGATGCTGCCACAGGAAACTGTCGCACTGGCCGGCACGGGCGCGGTGGCCGGGCTCTGCCCGATCACCGAATCCTCGCTCGGGGACGGTATCTTTGACGGTGTACGATGGCTGGAGAGCGGCGGCGCGCTGGCCGTCGGATCCGACAGCAACATCCGAATCTCGCTGTCCGAGGAATTGCGCCAGTTGGAGTATTCGCAGCGCCTGCGCGACCGGGCCCGCGCGGTCCTGGCGGAACCGGGCGGTTCCACTGCACGCCGCCTGTTCGATGCGGCGCGGTTGGGTGCAGCTCAGGCGCTTGGCCGCGAGTCCGGGCAGATCGCCCGCGGCCAGCTGGCCGACCTGGTGGCGCTGGATGGCGATCATCCCGACCTCTACGGCCGTACCGGCGATACCGCGCTCGACACATGGGTCTTTGCCGCCGGCGATACACTGGTGCGCGATGTCTGGTCCGCCGGACGGCACATGGTTCGGGATGGTCGCCACATCGCCCGCGACACAATCATCGCGAATTATCGCAGCGCGCTGATGCGGCTGACCGAGGCGATCTGATGGGCCAGAGCTGGCAGCAGGTGCATGACGAGGCGCTGCGCCGTATTCACGACCGTGAATGGGCGCCCGGCGCCCTGATCCCGAACGAGGCCGATCTCGCCCGGGAAATGGGCTGCGCCCGCGCCACGGTGAATCGCGCCTTGCAGGTGCTGGCCGAGGCCGGCTGGCTGGAACGCCGTCGCAAGGCCGGCACGCGGGTGGCGTTGGCACCGCAACGGCGCGCCGAGCTGGCCATTCCTGTGATCCGGCAGGATGTCGAATCCCGTGGACAGGCGTTTTCGCATGCCATCCTGGAACGCCACGCGGGCACCATGCCGCCCAACCTGCGCGCCGGTCTCGGGCTGGCCGCAGATGCGCCGACCTGTTTCCTGCGCACGCTCTACCTGGCCGACGGGCGGCCCCATGCGCTGGAAAACCGCTGGGTGCATCTGGACGCGGCACCGGGATTTGAAACCGCCGATCTGGATCGGATCAGCCCGAACGAATGGCTGGTGCAGAACGCCCCGTTTGTCCATGGCACGTTCGACTACAGTGCCGAACCGGCCAGCGCCGACGAGGCATTGCACCTGGACTGCGAAAAGGGTGCACCGGTCATGGTTCTGGAACGCCGCACCTTCGGGCCGCTTTCGCCGGTAACCCACGTGCGGCTGATGTATGCGCCGGGCTTCCGTCTGCACCTGAGTATCTGACCCTCAGCCCTGCGTGCGCAGATACTCCATCAGCGCCGGGCGCACGGATTGATCACCGCGCTCGCGCGCCTCTTCGATGATCTGGCGCACCTCTTTCAGGTTCGAACGCCGCAACAGGCTCTTGACCGGCCCGATCGACGCGGGCCGCATCGACAGGATACGCAGCCCGATCGCCGCCAGGCACAGCGCCTCTATTGGCCGGCCCGCATCCTCGCCGCAGAAACTCAGCGGGGTGTTGGTCCGGGCACAGCGCTGGACGATCTGTTCGATCAGGCTCAGGAAACTCACATTCAGCGTGTCATAGCGTTTGCGCACCCGCTCGTTTTCGCGGTCGGCGGCAAAAAAGAACTGCTTCAGATCGTTGCCGCCGATCGACAGGAACTCGACCTCTTCAAAGAATTTCTCGGGCGCATAGACCAGTGACGGGGTTTCAAGCATTGCGCCGACTTCCAGCTTTTGCGGCAGAACATGGCCCAGCCGTTCTTCGCGGGCGATGGTCTTGTCCACTTCTGCCCGCGCGGCGCGGTATTCCTCGAACTGGGCGACAAACGGGAACATGATGGTCAAAGGCCGCCCTGCTGCCCCCCGGATCAGCGCCTGAAGCTGCATCCGCATCACGCCGGGCTTGTCCAGCCCGACCCGGATCGCC
>CAYGNE010000206.1:0-6513 GCA_964351155.1 uncultured Rhodobacterales bacterium
CCGGAGTTGGTATAGTAGACCCGGCTCATTCCCGGCAGCTTTTCGATCAGCTTCTCGGCAAACAGCGCACCGGGGATCGACCCGGCGGAACCGGCGAAATAGTTCAGCTTGATCAGCTGATCGCGGACCGCGTTGGCAATGGATTCGCGACCATAGCCGACGTTTACCGTCCATACCCCGCCGGAAACCGCGTCGAGATGTTCCTTGCCTTTCTGATCCCACACCCGCATGCCTTTGCCTTCAACAATGATCCGCGGGTCGGTGGTTTCATAGGGTTTGTGCTGGCTCAGATGATGCCAGATATGGGCCTTGTCGGCCTCAACCACATGAGAAATATCGTTTTCGTTGAACGTGCCGTCCATGACAGGTCCTTTCCGGAATAAGAGTTGCCCGCGATCATGGTGGCATGATCGGGCAGAGTCGTCACGAGATTATCAAGACCCCTAAATCGCCCAGACTCTTAGGGCCAGTTCAGGGTCAGACTTAAGTCCAACTCCACAGTTGGCGACAACAAGTCGTTTGATGCCTCCAACCCTCTGTCAATTGCCAGCTACAGGCACTCTTTCAACAAAGCCAATGTGTTTTCTCTTGTCATTTCGATCGGATTGCCGCCCGTGCTGGGATCGGTCAATGCGGATGAAACCAGCGCGTCCAGATCCGGATCGGAAACCCCAAGCTCCGTCAATGTTTTCGGAATCCCAAGGCGCTCGGTCAAACTGCCAACGTAGTCGTAAAACCCGTCGAAACCACCTTTGATCCGCAGGTAGGCCGCAGCCATGGCGAGCCGTTCTTCAACCGCCGGCCGGTTGAACCGCAAGACCGGCTGCATCACCACCGCGTTTGTCGTGCCGTGATGCGTGTTGTAGACCGCACCAATCGGATGGGACAACGCATGGATGGCGCCCAGCCCCTTCTGGAACGCGGTCGCGCCCATCATCGCAGCACTCATCATTTCGGCGCGGGCAGACAGGTCCGTGCCGTCGGAATAGGCTGCTGGCAGGTTTTCCTTGACCAATCGCATGCCTTCCAGTGCGATGCCCTGGCTCATCGGGTGGTAATGGGGCGAGCAGAAAGCTTCGAGGCAATGCGCAAAGGCATCCATACCGGTGCCGGCGGTTATTGCGCGTGGCATGCCCACGGTCAGTTCCGGATCCGCAATCACTATCGCGGGCAAGATCCTTGGATGAAAGATGATCTTCTTCTCGTGGGAAACCGAATTGGTCAAAACCGACGCCCGTCCGACTTCGGACCCGGTTCCGGCAGTGGTTGGAACCGCGATGATGGGGGCAATCGCATCCGCATCCGCACGGGTCCACCAGTCGCCGATATCTTCGAAATCCCAAACCGGGCGGTTCTGCCCTGCCATGAAGGCAATCAGCTTGCCCAGGTCGAGCCCGGACCCGCCACCAAACGCGACGACCCCGTCATGGCCGCCGTCGCGAAATGCGGTCACGCCGGCCGCCATGTTCAGTTCCGTCGGGTTGGGGTCGACCTCGTAAAACATGGCGCGGCCAAGCCCGGCAGAATCCATCACGTCCAGCGCCTTGCGGGTGATCGGCAAGTTCGCCAGACCCTTGTCCGTCACCAGCAGGGGCCGCGTAATGCCCGAGGCGACGCAAGCATCGGCCAGTTCGGAAATCCGCCCGGCGCCAAACCGGATAGCGGTAGGATAGGACCAGTTAGCAGTTGGTGTCATGACAGCTTCCTCAAGTGATAGGATTTGGGTCTTGTGAGGTTGTGGTAACCGATAACAGACAACCCCCCGCCGCGCCCAGTGTCCTTGCATCCGGTCCAGCACAGACCCGGGTCGAGATAGTCGGCGCGGTTCATGAATACGGTACCGGTGTCGATCTGATCACCGATGGTCTGGGCACGGGCAAGATCGGATGTCCAGACAGACGCCGTGAGACCGAAGTCACTGTCATTCATCAGTGCAATAGCCTCGTCATCATCCTTGACCGGCATTATGCCGACAACCGGTCCAAAGCTTTCTTCCCGCATAACCCGCATGCTGTGATCCACGTCAATCAGGATCTGCGGCATGAGGTAGGCGCCGCCGTCCTGCGGGAAGGTCGCTGGATCGATCAGAGCCCTTGCACCGGCGCTTATGGCCTCGGCGGTCTGTTCACGCACGAGGTCGGCAAAGCGCGTCTGGGCCATGGGGCCCAGCGTGGTATCCGTGTCCAGGGGATTGCCCAGCTTGTATCCTTTCACGACTTCGACCGCTTTTTCGACAAAGCCGTTGAACAGGCGCTCATCGACATAGATGCGCTCGATCCCGCAGCAGCATTGGCCAGAGTTGAACATCGCCCCGTCGATCAGCGTCTCAACCGCGGCATCCAGATCGGCGTCGTCGCAGACATAGCCAGGATCCTTGCCCCCCAGTTCCAGCCCCAGACCGGTGAATGTCCCGGCGGCGGCGCGTTCCATCGCCTGGCCGCCTCCAACGGACCCGGTGAAATTCACGAAGTCAAAGGCGCGGCTCGCGATCAGTTCAGACGTCGTCTGATGATCAAGAAACACGTTCTGGAAAACGTCTTGCGGCACCCCTGCGGAATGGAAAGCACGCGCCATGCGTTCGCCGACCAACAGGGTCTGCGTGGCGTGTTTCAAGATCACCGTGTTGCCTGCTATCAAGGCGGGTGCGACGGTATTGATGGCGGTCATGTAGGGATAGTTCCAGGGCGCGACGACAAACACGACACCGTGCGGCACGCGCTTGATGTAGCGTTTGAAATTCGCATCATCCCCGACCGGAATATCGGCCAACGCATCTTGGGCAATGTTCGCCATATGGCTGGCCCGCTCGTTGAAACCGCCGAATTCGCCGCCGTACCGAACCGGGCGGCCCATCATGCGCGCCAGTTCCGGGACGATTTCATCATTCATTGCCCCAACGGCGGCAACGCCTGCCATCACGAGGTCAACACGCTCCTGCAACGGTCGCGCGGCCCAGTCGGTCTGCGCAGCCCGTGCCGTGGCTGTGACCCCGCGCGCCGCGGCGGGGGTGAGCACTGCGCGCTCGGCAAAAACCGATCCATCGACCGGGGAGATACATTTCAGTGTCTGCGTCATGATCCCTTTTCCGTTTCATGGGGCACAAGCTCGTTGAGACTTGTGTGGCGGATTTTCCAGCTGCCATCGGGCTGGCGTTTCAGACTGTTCAGACTGATGCCAAACACCTTTTCGGTCCCGCCATCCGCAGCGGGCACATCTGCGCTGTACCGCAGCAGGCAAACTGCCAGATCCCCGTCAACCAATAGGTCGTCGATGGCGTTGGTCTTGTTCCGTTCGCCTGCTTCAAACCATTCACTATGAGCCGCTGCAATCGCTTCTCGACCACGGGCCGGAGGTCCCCATGGAGACAGCGCAACTGCGTCCGGCGTGTAGACAGATGCACAACCTCGCGCGTCATGAGCTTCGTAGGCCGCGAAGTATCGATCGATCTCGGCGCGAATGAGCGAACTGTCATCCATATTCAGGCTCTTTCGAATCCGCGGGCGATTTCATAATCGGTGACAACTTTGTCAAACTCCTCGATCTCCCACTCCGCCGCCCGGCAATAGTGATCGATCACGTCATCGCCCATCGCGGCCCGCAACATCCTTGAGTGTTTCAGCGTGCCCAGCGCATCGCGCAGGGTTTTCGGGATTTCCCCAGCTTTTTCAGCTTCGTATATGTCGCCTGTGGTAGCTGGCTGCAGGTCCATTTTTTCTTCGATACCGGCAAGTCCGGCTGCCAGCAAACCGGCCATCGCCAGATACGGGTTCATGTCCGAACCCGGTATCCGGCATTCGACCCGAACGCCCTTTGTTCCCTCACCGCACAGGCGGAACCCGGCCGTCCGGTTATCGACGGACCAGACGGTCTTGGTCGGCGCGAACGTGGCTTTGGCAAAACGTTTGTAGCTGTTGATATAGGGAGCCATGAATACCGTGATGTCCGGTGCATATCGGATCAATCCCGCCATATAGTGCCGCATCAGGTCGGACATCCCGTATTGGCCATCCGGATCAAAAAATGCGTTCTCGCCACCCTTCCAAAGCGATTGATGCACGTGCGAGGAACTGCCGACCCTGTCATGGCTCCACTTCGGAAGAAAGCTGGCAGCATGGCCATGCTGGTCCGCGATCTCCTTCGTTGCATGTTTGGCGATCGTGTGGTGATCGGCCGTGTCCAGAGCAGCAGCGTATTTTATGTTCAACTCTTCCTGACCCGCCTCTGCTTCGCCCTTGGAGTTCTCGATCGGGATACCTGCGGCATACAGATGATTGCGCAGTGGACGCATCACATGTTCTTCGCGGGTGGTTTGCAGCAGATGATAGTCTTCGTTGTAACCGCTGATCGGAGTCAGGTCGCGAAAACCCGATTGCGCGATCTCGCGGAAGGATCGTTCGAACAGAAAAAACTCGAGCTCGGTCGCCATGATCGGAGTCAGACCCATCGCCTCGGAGCGCGCGATCTGGCGTTTCAGAACCGCACGCGGGGAATGGCTCACCTCTTGATGCGTGTGGTGGTCCAGAACGTCGCACAGAACCATGACGGTCCCTTCAAGCCATGGCATTGGTCGGATCGTGGTCAGGTCCGGTTTCATGACATAATCGCCGTATCCGGATTGCCAACTTGTGCTGGCGTATCCGTCTGGCGTCGCCATTTCCAGGTCCGTGGCCAACAGGTAATTGCAGCAATGAGTCTCTTCCCAAGCACTGTTTACAAAATGCCGCGCATGAAAGCGTTTGCCCATCAGGCGGCCCTGCATGTCAACAAGGCAGGTCAGTACGGTATCCACGTCGCCCGCATCCACCTGCTTTTTCAGTTCATCAAAGCTGAGACCCATATTCTCGATCCGATTTGTCTGAATTCAAATGAAGTCCGGCCCCGGCAAGGCCGGGACCAGATTTGAGTTGGTGCCAGGATCAGCCGAAATTGTACGGCGGACCGGCCTGGTTGATGACCGAGTTATATTCCCGGAAGATGTTGATGATCTTCTGCTGGATTTCGCCCTCTTGTTCGATCTCCGCCCAGAACTCCTTGGCGGCGTTTTCCACCTCGTTCCACTCTTCGGCAGGCACCGTACGCAGTTGCAGCTTGTCGCCCTTGGCCCGCAAGCGCGCCTCTCCGCCCCAGTACCACTGGTTGCGATAGGTATGACCGGCCTCGGTGGCCGCCATAACTAGTTGCTTCAGGTGGTCCGGGAGGTCGGCCCAGCGTTGCTGGTTCACGAACCAGGATCCGATCCATGCGCCCGAGATGTTGTTGGTCAGGAAGTAGTCCGTAACGTCCGCCCAACCGACGGTGTAATCCTCGGTGATGCCCGACCACGCCATGCCGTCAAGCTCTCCGGTTTGCACCGCCACCTCGGCATCCTCGTACGGGATGTTGACCGGTACCACACCGAATTTGGCCATGAAACGACCGGCGGTCGGAAAGGAATACAGTTTGAGCCCATCAAGATCGGCGACGGACTTGATTTCCTTCTTGGTGTTGAAATTGCATGGGTCCTGCCCGGCCGCCGAGATCCACTGAACACCGACTTTTTCGTATTCCGAGCGCCAGATATCGGCCAGCCCGTACTGATTGAACAGGACCGGCACGTCGAGAATATGTTTGGTAGCGAACGGAAAGTAGCCACCGAATTGGCGCAACGGTGTTGGCGAAGCCATCGAATCGTCATCCGAGTGCACCGCGTCAATGGTCCCGCGCTGGAGTGCCTGGAACAGCTCGCCTGTCGGGACGATCTGGTCAGCATAGAAAAGCTCGATCTCCATCTCGCCATTGGCGGCATTGTTGACATAATCGACCATCGGTTTGGTCACATGTTCACCCAGCGCGCCACCGGCATAGGTCTGAAAACGCCACTTGATCGGAGCCTGCGCCTTGACGATTGATGGGCTGGCCAGGGTCGCGGCGCCGCCGATCCCGGCGGTTGTCAAAAACTTGCGTCTTGTCGTCATGTCTTTTCCTCTCTGTTGATTAGGTTCAATTCGCCTGCCCCAGAGGGGCGAGGCTTCGAAAGCCTTCGCGGAGCCGTTGCGGTACTTTCTCGCGAAGGAGGTCGCCACGCGCGAGCACGGCGGTTTTTGGGCTCCAGTCCGGCATTTGCCCCAAAGCCCGAGCGAACTGGCCCCGGTGCCCGGCAATTGAATACCACATGCCCAGCGGCATCTTGCCGTTCGGCGCCACGATCCCGTCCAGCCGGGCCAACGGGCGCAGCCAGAGCGGCATGTTTTTCGCATGCTTGTTCTCAATCAGGACGGTCAGGATCACCGTCATCCACGTCGGAAACGGGGTGCCACAGAACCTGAAACCCGGTCCCAGCGGCTGAAGAAGAGCGTCATTTACCATAGACATACTCCGGCAGCCACAGCGCGATTTGCGGGAAGGCCAGAATTACGGCCAGTGCAGCGATCATGACCAGGACAAAAGGCAGGATCGACGCATATATGTCGCGTAGAGTGATCTCCGGCGGCGCCATCGCCCGCATCAGGAACAGGTTGTAGCCGAACGGCGGCG
>CAYGNE010000207.1:0-6469 GCA_964351155.1 uncultured Rhodobacterales bacterium
GCAACGACGCCTTCGCCATGACAGGCGGATCCGTCGGCGGGAGTATCTTCCTCGGCAACACCACGAATGCGACCGACGACGCGGGCAGCACCAATACCGTGGATATTTCCGGGGGCTCGATCGGCGGGGGTATCACTGGCACACGAGGCGTCGATCAGATCGAACTGAGCGGTGCGGGGTCGATCGCCGGCGGCATGAGTACCGGGGATTCCGACGACAGTCTGACGTTGTCTGACACTGCAAGCGTCGGCTCAAATGTCAACATGGGCGCCGACGCCGACACGCTCAGCATAAGCGGGTCGGGCAGCGTCGGCGGGTTCGTCATCATGGGCACAGGCGACGACGCGTTCACCATGACAGGTGGATCCGTCGGCTCGGATCTCTACCTCGGCAATTCCACGACTCCGAGCGACGACGCCGGCAGCACGAATACGGTCGATATCTCTGGAGGAACAATCACCGGCAATATTGCCGGCACCGCGGGCGTCGATGATATCACCATCAGCGGCACAGGCGACGTTACCGGCAGATTCAGGCTGGGCGACGGAGACGACATTGTCGACTTTTCGGGCGCAACGGTGCGGGCGATCCGGTTTGATGATGAACCTGGCGATGGCAGTGACACCGTCATCGGTTCGGCCCTGGATGATGTGATCCGCGATTCGTTCGGCAGTGATACGGTCACCGGTGGCGCGGGAAACGACACCTTCCACTGGACGGCCCAAGCCGGGTCGCATGACACGATCACCGATTTCGGGTTCGGCAACACCGGCAGCGTGACCGATGGCGATCCGACCAACAACGACCGCGTGGACCTGTCAGCCTATTTCAACGACGCGACGCTTGCGACCTATAACCTTTTGAACAGCACCGCGATCCTCAACCCGCTGGAAGCGCTGCGCCACGATGCCGCCGATGGCGTGATCAATTTCAACGGGCTGGACCTGACCAGTTCCAGCCTGTCTCTGCCCGGTGTCGCCCCGGCGGAACTGACCTTTGAATCGACCATGGTCTGTTTCTGCCGGGGTACGCTCATTGAAACCGATGCGGGCCCGGTTCCGGTCGAGGATATCCATGCCGGCGACCGGGTGCAGACGCTCGATCACGGGTTGCAGCCGGTGCGCTGGGTCGGCAGTCACGCGCACGGCCCGGCCGAAGTCGCCGCCCATGCCAATCTGTTGCCGATCCGGATTTCCGCAGGCGCGTTGGGCCACGGCCTGCCGGTCCGCGACCTGTATGTTTCGCGACAGCACCGGGTTCTGGTGCAGTCCAAGATCGCCGAACGCATGTTCGGAAGCGACGAGGTTCTGGTTGCGGCGATCAAGCTGGTGGGCCTGCCGGGTATCGACATTTGCGAGGACGTTGACACGGTCGAGTATTTCCACGTGTTGTGTGACCGGCACGAGGTTCTGCTGGTCGAAGGCGCGCCGCTGGAAAGTCTTCTGACCGGCCCCGAGGCGGTGAAGGCGTTGACGCCCACGGCCTGCGCCGAGATCGAAGCACTGTTCCCGGGCACGCTCGATGGCAGCTGTCCACCGGAGCCGGTCCGGACCATTCCGCCGGGGTCCCGCGCCAAGCAACTGGCGCACCGCCACCTCAAGAACAGCCGCGCCATTTGCCGCCCGTCTGAGTGGACCCCGTCCGGTTTTCCCTCAGGCAGGGACGCGCAAATCCCGACTCACGTTATTTCGTCCACCCAACGACGCACCGCCACCACTCACGGCACCACGCATCTTCATTGAAAAAGGAGGAAGAACCATTCACCTCTTACGTCTCATCGCCCCGATCGCGGCAGCGGTCGCTGTATCGGGATGTACCGATCCCGCCTATTATGAAACCACGCCGGTCGAGGTCGATACCCCTCAGGGTATCGTGACCTGCCAACTCTATTGGCCGGAGGAATTGAGTTGGGATCAGGCCGTGCTCGCACCGTACGGCATGTCCATTCCCGAAGCTGATCAAATCTGTCGAAATGAAGGGCTGCGCCGCAAGAACGAGACGTAGGGGGGACGTTCCTGCGGCCGTCCGGCCCCGCCTTCCCCTGAGCAAGGTGGGCGGGGCCGGGCCTTAACGGCACCTGTAGCCATTCTGGATCAAGGGACAAAGCATCAGATGCGACCAAACCAGCAAAGCATTTTTGAAAACCTCGAGGACCAGGAAGATGTCGCGATGAAGGAAAAGCCCGGTATCTGCCGAAACTGCTGGGAGTATCCGATCGAAAAGTCCGCGTTGAGTTGTCCGAGATGCGGAATCGCCTACCCGTACACGGTCGGCACGCGCTCGCAAAGAGCCAAGACCGGGGTTGGATTCTGGCTGACCATTCTGATGGTCGCCCTGGTGTCGGTTGTCATTCTGGTTGTCTTCAATTGACCCGAACTGTCGCGCCTCGAGGTCCGGGTCGTCCCCCCACGAATTGAGCGGCATCGAATGAATCCAAGGACGCGTTGTTTCAAAGGTTTGGGAGTTTTCTAGATGTCCATAGGTGAAGCTGGCAGTCTCACGGTCAGTTCAGCGGTCGAAAACACGCCGATCACCGTCACCCTGAGCAAGCCGATACCCGACCCGGTCTTTGCCCTGACCGGGACCAGCGATGGCACCGATCCTTATACGTTGCGCATCATCGATCAGACCATTGATGGTGACGGCAACACGACCGCGTTCACCTTCATCATCAAGGAGTGGGAATATCTGGACGGCGGACACGCGGCCGAGGAAACGATCAACTGGATTGCCGTCAAGGAGGGCGTGCACGAACTGCCCGATGGCCGGATCATCGAGGCGGGGACAACCGAAGCCGATCACACCAACACGGCCGTTGCACTGACCGGCGGCTTTGCCGATCCGCCGGTTGTGGTCACCTCGGTCATGTCCAACAACGACACTGTTGCGGTGGACAGTGATCCGCTGAACATCACCGCTGGCGGGTTCAACCTGCGGCTCGAGGAAGAAGAGGCGCAGGATGGTATCCATGACCTCGAAACGGTCGGCTGGATCGCCATAGAAGGCGGTGGTGACAACCATTCCGGTACGGCGGACACGCATGACGGGGTTACGCATCGCGTGCAGACGCTGGACCTTGGCGCGACTTTCACAAACGCCGTGGTGATCGGAGATTCACAGACCCGCAACGGGGGGGATTCGAAAACCGAGGCGATAGACAGCCAGACCAATACCACCGCCGACATGTTCGTCCGCGAAGAACAATCACGCGACTCCGAAATCGCCCATACCCGAGAAACATTTGGCGTGGTCACTTTCGAGGAAGGGCTGATACCGTGCCTCACGGCGGGGACGCTGATCCAGACGCCCGGGGGTTTGCGCCCCGTGGAGCGGCTGCAGGAGGGCAACGCGGTTTCGGTGCATACTTCAGGCACCGGCGAAACGGGCGAGGCGCGCGCCCTGATCAAGATTTTCCGCCGCAGGATCGGGGCCAGGGAACTGGCCCGAAACCCCAGGCTGCTGCCTGTCCGGATCCAGACCGGCGCACTTGGCAACGGACTGCCACACCGCGACCTTCTGGTGTCGCGACAACACCGGATGCTGGTCTCCTCGAAAATCGCCGAACGCATGTTTGGCGCGCGCGAAGTTCTGATCGCCGCAATCCGGCTGACCGAACTGCCGGGTATTTTTGTGGATGAGAGCGTTCGGAGCGTCGGTTATTTTCACCTGCTGTTTGAACAGCACGAGGTCATCTTTGCCGAAGGTGCGCCGACCGAAAGTTTCTTCACCGGAAAGGAAGCCTTGAAGGCGTTGCCGCGTGCCGCCCGCGACGAGCTTTTCGCGATTTTCCCCGAGATCGAGGCCCGAGACTACACCCCCCTGCCAGCACGGCCCATTCCCACCGGGCGTTTTCAGAAAAACCTCGTCCGCCGCCACAAACTGAACGCGAGGGTGCTTCTTTGACCGAGACATCCAGGCAAGGGATCACCCTCTAGGAACAGGATGACGGGATGCAGAATAAAATCGTCTGGCGGCACGCCAAAAACCAAGAAACCGTGATGCAAAAGATGTGCCCACATCCCGGTCCCCGACCAATGTCGCGTTTTCGCATTTCGGCAGGACCCATTTTGTCCCCCATATCCAGTTTCGCCGCATTTGAGGGGTGCGCACCGGCGAATTCACGGAAACGGCCACAGAAACAAATTGTCACGGCACTGCAAGGTGCCAATCGGAGGTGCTAATGACTGATCAAGCGGCTGAGACCAAGGCAGCGGATTCCGGAGAACAGCGGCCTCGGATAAACACGCAGGTATTGGGGCATTACATTCGCGACCTGTCTTTTGAAAACATCACTGTACGAAATGATGTGGACGAGAGCCCCGAGGCAAATATCAATGTTCAGGTAAACCTTCATGCAAATAAGCGCCCTGTTGATCGTCAGTACGAGGTGATCATAGGCCTGAATATCGAGGCCAGAAGCAAGGAAAATCAGACCCTTATCTACGTCCTGGAGATCGAATATGCCGGTATTGTTCTCATCGAGAACCTGCAAGGCAACCAACTGCATCCCTATCTGCTGATCCAGTGCCCGCGCATCTTGTTCCCGTATCTTCGCCGGATCGTCAGCGACGTGACCCGGGACAGCGGTTTTTCGGCGCTGAACCTGGGGAACATTGATTTCGTGAAACTCTACCGTGATGAGATGACCCGCCTGGCCAATGAAAAGGACAATTCGCGGGGCGTATCGGAAACGTGAGCGCAATCTGAATGGCCGATGTATTCCTGGGCGATCCCGGATGTTCCCGTCCATCCATGCAGCCTTGAAATCTTTCATGTCGGCCAACCAACCGCCGCGAACGTGGGAAAAAAGCCCCGCCCGTATCACCGATCCGGATGGCTGCGCAGAGCGAAGACCAGCTTTTTACAAGACACCGCCGATCCCGAAAAAACAGGGACCCATCGGCGAAAATGCGGCGACCAAAACGGCAGAGATCAGCGCTTTCTTGCTGAGTTTTCTGGCCGCTGGGTTGCTGGCTGGCAATCCCCGGCACCGGTGGCAAGTTAACAAAAGCAATTATCAAAAGGTCTCAAAATGCAGCAGAATGTCACCGATCACCAGGGACCCGTCGCCGCGATGAGCGAGGGCCGTGTGTTCCTCATGAACGAGTATCAGGCCGACATACCTGATTTCGATGTCGCCAGGGACCGGATGGATCTTGGCACACACTCTGTTCACTCGTTCATCATTGTGGACACCGCCGCAGGGGCGGGCTTTCGCAATCCGTGGAATGGCGCAACGCAATATCTGCTTGGTGTTCGCGTCGCCGATCTGAACACTGCGAACTTCCTTTTCATCGACAACGCGCATCTGCGCGAGGACGTCAGCGGGGCGCTTGCCTGGGAAAAGGGTATATCCTCTGCCGCCAACACTGTTTACATGCGCACGCATGAAGTGGGTCAAATCGATCGCGTCGATTTTGACCCGGCCACCGACAAGGTCAGTTTTCTCTATGCCTCGTCGCGCGAACAGTACTCGCTGAAAGACACGTCCGAGGGAGTCGAGATCGCCAATGGCGGTACCGGTCAGAAGCTGATCCTGAAAGGCGTCAGCAAGGCTCAGCTGTCAGAGGCGAATTTCGAATTTCACTTTTCGCAGGTTCGCGAGGACCACCTGGACAATCAGATCGGGTTTTCCGTATCCGGCAGCCAGATCGTACCCCGCACGAACATCCCGACCGCGGGGACGGATGAAGGCGCCAGTGTGCCGGATTACCTGATAGGCACGCCGGATGACGACATCATTCAGATGTCCGACAATGGCGGGCAGGCCTTTGGCCTCGCAGGCGATGATACCATTACGGGCGGCAGCGGCGAGGATACGATCCGGGGACAAGGCGGGCGCGACAGGCTGAAAGGGGCCGCTGGAGATGATGTTCTCATCGGCGGCAAAGGTGCGGACATCCTGCGTGGCGGCAGTGGCAAGGACAAGCTGTTTGGTGGCGATGGAATTGACAAGCTGAACGGCGGTGCGGGAAATGACAAGCTGCGCGGTGGGAACGGCGCCGATGAGTTCGTGTTTTCAAAAGGTCGGGATGTCGTTCGGGATTTCGATGAAGTTGATACGGTCAATCTCAGGGCGGTTGCATCGATCACCGGGTTTGCCGATTTGAAGAACAATCACACACAGGATGTCGGTGGGAATCTTGTAATCGATGACGGCGCCGGAAATACGCTCACCTTGCTGAATGTTAGCGAAACAAGCCTTCAGGCCAGTGATTTCATTTTCTGAGGCGGGATGGGGGCGTTGCCCGTGAGCATTCCGCGGCCCCGAGAATGAAGCCGACCCTGAGTCGCGACCATGCGAAGGTGCCCGCTCAAGCGGCATCGCTTTCGACCAGTGATCATTCTTCTGGCGCTGCGTTGGTTCTGCCGACAATCGTTACCCTTTTGAGGGTTGCGACCGAAAGGAATCGTTGCGGGACGCCCGCCGTCAAGATGATCTGACTGCGTTGTTATTTTTGCTATTTTT
>CAYGNE010000208.1:0-2232 GCA_964351155.1 uncultured Rhodobacterales bacterium
ATGGTCGGCGCCAACCCGACGCCGGTTGCCTGGGGCGAAACACCGTCTGCGATCAAGCAGGGCGTGGCAGATGCGCTCGACCCTTCGGTCGGCGCGCTGTACGTCTTCGGGTTCAAGGACATTCTCAGCCACGTCACATTCACGCAGGCCGTGCCGGACAGTCAGGTCTATTCCTGTAACCTCGAATGGTTCAACAGCCTGCCGGCGGATGTTCAGGACGGCGTGATGTGGGGCTCGGAAATGACCGCGCATCAAAACTTGTCCAAGGTGCCTTCTGCGCGCGCCTATGCGATGTCCGAACTGACGAAATCGGGGGTCGAGTTCCACTCGCTCAGCGACGATCAGCTCGGCGAGTGGAAAGAGGCCGGCGGCTACCAGCGTTCCGAATGGGACGAGTTCAAGAAGGAACTCGCCGGTTCGATGGACGCCTTCGACAAGCTCGAAGAAGCGGCCAGCACCCCGGGCAAGTACTACGTGCACGACGCGTGACGGATCTGGCGGATGCCCCCGGTGGCATCCGCCTTCTCCCCTTTCTTTTGACGTGACCCTCCCCACCCGCGCGTGGGCGGGTGCAGCGACGGGTCGCTCCCAGAGCAGGACATGCCATGACACTCTTTCAGCGAATTGACCGAGACGCCGAACGCTGGGCATTGCTGGTGTTCTACGTGATGCTGGTCGTCACCATGGCGGTCGAAGTGATCAGGCGCGAAGTCTTTGCCTATTCTTCGATCTGGGGCGAGGAAATCGTCCGCTATTCCTTCATCTACCTGGCCTGGATCGGGGCTGCGGCGGCGGTCAAGGAACGCGCGCATATCCGGATTGACGTGCTGCTTCACTATGTCGGGCCAAGGCTCAAGGCGCTGATCTACATCTTTGGCGACCTCGTGATGTTCGGGGTTGCCCTGGTGGCGCTCTACTGGTCGCTGGAAACGGTTCATGTCTCGGCGAAATTCGGTTCCGTCAGCCATGGGCTGCGCGTGTCGATGGTCTGGTTCCTGATGTCGGTGCCGGTTGGGTTCGGTTTGATGATCGTACGCCTGGTTCAATCATTCCTGCGCGATGTCCGTGCGCTTCGGGACGGGACACCCGTCTTCGAAGGCGACAAACTGTTTGATTGAGGAATTGAACGATGCTGTGGAATTCACTTAATCAAACCGTCGAACTCGGCTGGGATTTCTATCTGCCGGTCATTCTGTTCGTGGCCCTGATCGCCGTGGCGGTTCCTGTCTGGGCGGCGATCGGAACGGCGGCCATCACCATGCTGGTCATGTCGGGTGACCTCCCGCTCAGCCTGATCGGCGAAAGCCTGTTCACCGGGATCGATGCCTTCGCCCTAACCGCCGTGCCGCTGTTCATCCTCACCGGTGACGTCCTGGTCCGGACAGGGCTGTCCCGAAAATTTCTCGACGTGGCCGAGGCGCTGACCTGCTGGGCCAAGGGCGGCTTTGGATCGGCAACGGTTCTTGTCTGCGGCATGTTCGCGGCAATCTCGGGTTCTGACGCTGCGGGGGCCGCCGCAGTCGGGCGCATGACCATCGACCGGCTGGTCGAATCGGGATACCCGCGGCCCTATGCCTGCGCGCTGGTCGCGGCAGGTGCCTGTACCGGCATCCTGATCCCGCCCTCGATCGCCTATATCATCATTGGCCTGGTTCTGGGCATATCGGCATCGACGCTGTTTCTTGCCGCCCTCATTCCGGGAATCGCGATCCTCGTTTCGATCCTTGTCACCAATATCGTGATGAATCGCATCTATGCCTATGAAGGCGGCGGCCTGTTCACCTTTTCCGAATGGCTGGCAAATCTCGGCAAATCGCTGAAATCGGGCTGGTATGCCTTCATCGTGCCCGGCATCATTTTCTACGGGATATTTTCGGGCCGCCTGACCCCGACCGAGGCCGGCGCAACCGCCGTGGTGGTGACGATCATCATGGGCTTCATACTGCGCACGCTGACGCTGGCGGACTTTCCCGCGATGCTGGTCAGTTCCGCCAAGGTCAACGGCGTCATTTTGCCCATCATCGCCTTCTCTGCGCCGCTGGCCGAAGCACTGGCAATCATGGGTGTGCCGCAGGGGTTCGTGACCTCGGTCACGTCCCTGACCGACGATCCCAAGCTGTTGATCCTCCTGATGATCGGCATTCTGATCGCCGCCGGCTGCGTGATGGAAACGACACCGAATATCGTCATTCTCGCTCCGATCCTGAAGCCGCTGGCGGACAACATCGGAAT
>CAYGNE010000208.1:2242-6464 GCA_964351155.1 uncultured Rhodobacterales bacterium
AATGAATGAAATCCAATTCTGCATCATGATGATCACGGCCCTGGGCGTGGGGTTCATCACACCGCCACTGGGTCTGAACCTGTTCGTCGTGTCAGGAATCACCGGCGAGTCGATCCTGAAGATCGCAGCGCGCGCTGTTCCCTTCGTTCTTTTTATGCTTTTGGTGACTTTGCTGATCGCTTACGTTCCTGCGATTTCAACCAGCCTGCTGCCTGACATCTACAAATAGGAATTCAAACAAAATGCCGAGAGAATACCTCAAGAAAGCGACCCTGACCTCGAAATCCGATGCCTCGGATGTGCATGAAATCGTGACCGGCATTCTGTCTGACATCGAAGCGGGTGGCGATCAGGCGGCCCTGGACTACGCGGCCAAGCTGGACAAGTACACCGGTACGGTCATCCTGACCCAGGCCGAAATCGACGCGGCGGCGGCACTTGTCCCGGAGAAACTCAAGCGGGACATCCAGTTTGCCCATAACAATGTCAAACGTTTTGCCGAGGCACAAAAGGCAACGGTGTGCGATGTTGAACTCGAGGTCGTGCCGGGTCTGATCGCGGGCCAGAAGGCGATCCCGGTGGACGCGGCAGGATGCTACGTGCCCGGCGGGCGTTACAGCCACATTGCCAGCGCGATCATGACGGTGACGACCGCCAAGGTCGCCGGTTGCCGGCACATCACGGCCTGCTCGCCGCCGCGCCCCGATACAGGGGTGGCGCCGGCCATCATTTACGCCGCACATATCTGCGGCGCCGACACGATCCTGGCGATGGGTGGTGTACAGGGTGTGGCCGCCATGACCTTTGGCCTGTTCGGCCTGCCCAAGGCGAACATTCTCGTCGGGCCGGGCAATCAGTTTGTCGCCGAAGCCAAGCGGATCCTGTTTGGCCGCGTGGGCATCGACATGATCGCCGGACCCACCGACAGCCTCATCCTCGCGGACGAGACGGCGGATGCCCACATCGTCGCGACCGATCTCGTCAGCCAGGCCGAACACGGATACAACTCGCCGGTCTGGCTGGTCACGGACGATCGTGCCCTGGCAGAGCGCGTTATGGAACTGGTGCCCGATTACATCGCCGATCTGCCCGAGGTGAACCGCGACAATGCTGCCGCGGCGTGGCGTGACTATGCCGAGGTCATCCTCTGCGCCGACCGCGAGGAAATGGCGGCGACTTCGGATGACTACGCGCCGGAGCACCTGACGGTTCAGGCCGAGGATCTGGAATGGTGGCTTGACCGGCTGACCTGCTATGGTTCGCTGTTTCTGGGTGAGGAAACCACCGTTTCCTACGGCGACAAGGCCGCGGGCACTAATCACGTTCTGCCCACCTCCGGCGCGGCCAGCTATACCGGCGGCCTGAGCGTGCACAAGTACATGAAGATCGTTACCTGGCAACGCGCAACCCGCGACGGCGCAAAGCCGGTGGCCGAGGCAACCGCCCGGATCGCCCGCCTCGAAGGCATGGAGGGCCATGCGCGCGCCGCCGATGTGCGCCTGGCCAAATACTTCCCGGACGAGACATTCGACCTCAGCGCGAATGGTTGATCTGCCGGACCTGTTCGGCCTGACCGGCCGTGTCGCCTGTGTCACCGGCGCCAGTTCCGGTCTGGGCCGGCATGCGGCCACGGTTCTGGCAGCGGCCGGCGCGCGGGTTGTCGGCATTGCGCGGCGTGAATCCGCGCTGCGGGAATGGCAGGACGAGATCGGCGAAAACGCCGCCGTACTGGCGGCGGATGTCGCCGAACGTGACACGATGCAGGATCTTGCCACGCGCATCGCCGCGCCGTTTGGCCCGCCTGACATCGTGGTCCATGCCGCCGGCATCAACACGCGCGAGGCCGCCGATGATGTCACCGCGGCAGGCTGGGATCGCACGCTGGCCCTGAATCTCTCGGCCCCGTTCTTTCTCAGCCAGGCGCTGGTCCCCGCGATGAAGGACAGGGGCTGGGGCCGCATCGTCAACTTCGCCTCGCTTCAGACCACCCGCGCCTTTCCCGGCGGTATCGCCTATGGAGCGACCAAGGCGGGCATCGCCCAGCTGACCCGCGCCATGGCCGAGGCGTGGTCCCCGATGGGCATCACCGCCAACGCGATCGGGCCGGGGTTCTTTCCCACCGAACTGACCGAGGCGGTATTCTCGGATCCGGATCGGGCCGCACGGAACGCGGCGCAAACCTGTATCGGCCGAAACGGGAAAATGTCGGACATGACCGGGCCGCTCCTGTTCCTCTGTTCCGACTCGTCCCGCTACGTTACAGGTCAGGTGTTGATGGTCGACGGGGGGTTCACGGCAAAATGAGAGCACTTGTCTACGAGGGGCCCGAGACGATCGGTTACCGCGAGGTGCCGGATCCCGCGCTGCAACCCGGCGAGGAAATGGTCCGGGTCGAGGCGGTGGGGATCTGCGGATCCGACATGCACGCTTACCTGGGTCATGACGCCCGGCGGCCAGCGCCGCTGATCCTCGGGCACGAGGCCGCAGGGGTCGTCGTCGGCGGGTCCCGGGACGGTGAACGGGTAACAGTCAACCCGCTTGTTTCCTGCGGCCGGTGCGAGGTCTGTCAGTCGGGGCGCGAAAATCTTTGCGCGACGCGACAGATCATCTCCATGCCCCCGCGCGAGGGCGCCTTTGCCCAGTTCGTGACCGTTCCCGCCGGCAATCTCGTTACTGTGCCGGACAATGTTCCGCTGAACCGCGCGGCCCTGGCCGAACCGCTTGCCGTCAGCTGGCACGCCGCGCGCCTGGGGCTGACTGCCTGCCATGGCAACGCGGCGCGTAACGCTCTGGTTCTGGGTGGCGGGGCGATCGGTCTTGCGGCGGCCCTGGCGCTTCGCGCGATGGGGGTCGAGGATGTCACCATCGTGGAACCCAATCCCGATCGCCGCCGGTACCTGTGTGAAATCTGCGATCAGGCGGCTGTTGAAAACGCCAATGGCCAGTTCGACATCGTGGTCGACGCGGTTGGCTACGCGGTGACCCGCGCGGCGGCTTCGGCGCATGCCCGGCCCGGCGGCGTGATCCTGCATATCGGCTTGGGCGAGGACAGCGGCGGGTTGGACATCCGTCGTATGACCCTGCAGGAAATCACGTTCATCGGGACCTACACATATACGGCCGAAGAATTCCGCATGACTGCCCAGGCGCTGTTTGACGGACGCCTCGGCCCGCTTGACTGGTTCGAAACCCGCCCGCTGGCGGATGGCGCAGGCGCCTTTTCCGATCTGCGGGCCGGGCGTGTCATGGCCCCGAAAATCGTGCTTGAACCACCGGTCTGAGTGGAACAACTGAAAGGGAAACCCGATATGTACGGCAAGATACTCGTCCCGATGGCACTGGACCACGGAATTTCACCCCAAACACTCGAAGTGGCGCGCGCATTGCTCCAGCCCGGCGGCGAGATCGTCGCCCTGCATGTTTACGAAGCGCCCCAGGGTTCGGTCAGCGCATATCTGGACGAAGAGGTCGTGAAATCCGGATTTGAAGCCGCCCGCAACCGGTTGAAGGAAAAGCTGGCCGGGTTGGACGATGTGACCGCCGTCATCATGAAAGGCCACACGTCTCGCAGCATCATCGACTATGCGGACGAACACGGAATCGACTGTATCGTGATCGGCTCGCACCGTCCCGGATTGCGCGACTACCTGCTCGGATCCACCGCCGCACGGGTCGTGCGCCACGCGCAGTGTTCCGTTCACGTTCAGCGCACGTCCGACTGATCACCGCAAACCCGCTTTGGCGATCATCTGAAAGGTCAGAAGATGAATATCGACAGGAAGATCACCGAAGACCTCGTCGCCAACAAGATCTCGTTCGTCACGACGGTGCCGTGCAAGCAGCTGGCCGGCGTGATCGACGAAATCGACAGGCACGACGAGATCTTTCACATTCCCTCCAACAAGGAAGACGAGGGTATGGGCCTCTGTGCCGGGGCTTGGATGGGTGGCAAACGGCCCGCGATCATCATGCAGAACACGGCCATCGGTGTGACGATCAACACGCTGGCGACCCTGATACAATACTATCGGATGCCGTTGCCGATGCTGATCAGCTATCGGGGAGAGTTGCGTGAACCGGTGGCCTGCCAGGTCGAAATGGCGGTGCATACCAAGGCGCTTCTGGCCCAGATGAACATCCCCACCTATCATTTTCACAATCAGTCCGATGTCGAGGAACTCGACATGATCCTGAAATACACCTTCATGTGCAACAAGCCGGT
>CAYGNE010000209.1:0-6439 GCA_964351155.1 uncultured Rhodobacterales bacterium
TGAACGAGGCCGCCCTGATGGCCGCGCGGGTGGGCCGGCGGTTTGTCACCATGGAAGATTTCGAGAACGCCAAGGACAAGGTGATGATGGGTGCCGAACGGCGCTCGATGGTGCTCACTGCCGAACAAAAGGAAAAGACCGCGTATCACGAGGCAGGCCACGCGGTTGTTGGTATGGCACTGCCGGAATGCGACCCCGTCTACAAGGCAACGATCATTCCGCGCGGCGGCGCGTTGGGTATGGTTGTCAGCTTGCCGGAAATCGACCGGCTGAACTGGCACAAATCCGAATGCGAGCAGAAACTGGCCATGACCATGGCGGGCAAGGCTGCCGAGATCTTGAAATGGGGCAAGGACAACGTTTCTAACGGACCGGCCGGCGACATTCAGCAGGCCAGCGCCCTGGCCCGCGCAATGGTTCTGCGTTGGGGCATGTCCGACAAGGTCGGAAACATCGACTATGCTGAGGCCCACGAGGGTTATTCCGGGCAAACGCCGGGCTTCTCTGTGTCGGCTCATACCAAGGAAATGATCGAGGAAGAGGTCAAAAGGTTCATCGAGGAAGCCTACAACCGGGCCTACGCCATTCTGGAGGAAAAGAACGAAGAGTGGGAGCGCCTGGCGCAGGGACTTCTTGAGTACGAGACTCTGACCGGTGACGAGATCAAACGGGTGATGGCCGGCGATCCGCCCCACGTGGACGATGACGGAGATGACACCTCTGATCAGGGCAGTGCGCCGAGCGTCACGGCCATTCCGAAAACCAAACCGAAAAAGGCGCCGCCCGAAGGCGGAATGGAACCAGAGCCGAGCGTCTGAGACGGGCAAACGCGTGTTGCGCGACATGAGGCGGGACCTGAAGTGCCACAAGGTGCTTCGGGTTCGGTCTTTCGGGCTGGTATGTGGGCTGGGATCACCTATCCTGATCCGACTACGATCCACGTTTTGATGGAATCAGGGATGATATGGCTGGGTTGAAGAAGACCGGGATATACGGCGAGGTTGTCTGGCTGGGCCATGTATCCGCCGATCAGGGGGGGTTACGGGCAGAACCACGGTTGTCTCTCGAACTGACATTCGCCGGGGTCGCCGGAGAGCGCCACGAAGGGGCGCAGCGCCCATCTTGTTCGCGGGTGACGGACCTTTATCCCGTGGGCACGCAGATTGCCAATGCGCGACAGCTGAGCATCTTGTCCACAGAAGAACTGGACGCGATCGCGACCGAGATGGGGCTGCCGGAACTGGATCCTGCATGGATAGGTGCATCCATGGTCCTGCGCGGTATTCCCGATTTTACCCATGTTCCGCCATCCTCCCGCCTGCAAGCGCCCTCCGGCGCGGTTGTGACGGTGGACCTCGAAAATGGCCCTTGCGTCATCGCGGGCCGTGAGGTCGATGCCGCAGAGCCCGGTCATGGCAAGTTGTTCAAACCGGCGGCGCGGGGTCGGCGCGGGATCACGGCCTGGGTCGAGTGTCCCGGATCGGTGAAGATTGGCGACCACATGCGACTGTTCGTTCCCGACCAAAGGGCTTGGAAGACAACGGTCGAAACCTGATCGTCGGCTACGGATCCCAAGTGACGCATCAGTCCTGTCAGGTTCACTGGTTTGATTTCACAAGACGCTTTGCAATCAGATTATGTCGTAAAGCAGAGGCAACTCAATGCAGCGGCGGCATTTGCATACCAATACAAGTACGGATTCCATGACTTGGTGAGCGGTACTTGGGTGGGGTAAGCCATTCACAACTTGTCCGGGTATTTCGGATGCTGTCGAATCCCGATTCAATGACGGTGTCCAATTGTTTGAGCCGGCGGTTGTCCGCTGGAATTGGATTTTTTATGTTGTTCCGTCAAAACTGAAAATCTAATACCGGAGATGCGTATTTTTTTTGGGGGAATTTTCTTGTGGATGGCCCCGTGACGTAACAATCGGTTTGGCTAGGGTGACTGAAAGCAACGGCATGAAAAAGAAAAAGATTTTTCCACAAGTATGATCAAGGCCGTCCTCGACACCTATGCGCCGCTCTTCACGCGCCTGAATGCTCTGATCCTGTTGCTGGTGGCACTCGCGGCCGCCATCGCCGGTCCGTTCGGAACATACGAAACGCAGACCTTTTGGCTGCGATGCATTTATTGGTTTCTTGTTTCCGGTGTTTCCTTGCTGGTCGGTCACGGGTGTCGCACTCTGGTAGACACGCTCGTGCCTTTAGAAAACCCGTTTAAAAGCGATCTTCTTATGGTTGCATTGATGGTGGTCGTTTTCACGCCAGTTCTTTGGGTGATTACGCATTCCGTCTTGAACCACGAAGCGGATGGTGGTCCGACGCTTGGAATGCTGAGCTTTTACGTCGCCACGATCACAGCAGGTATCTGCATTACACGGCGGCTTTTGCCGGGGTTCGAACCGGTAGGCTATTTTGGCTCCAGGTTCGCAGCGGAAAAGGACCAGCCCAGATTGATGCGGCGTTTGTCTCCGGAGTTTTCGGGGCCGGTCATCAGGCTTACGGTACGGGACCATTTTGTCGATGTTGTTTCTGCCTCGGCGACGGAAACGATACGAATGCGCTTCGCGGATGCGATTGACGAAATGGACACCGTTGTCGGTCATTGCACACATCGTTCACACTGGGTTGTCGAGACCGCAATCGTTGGAGTGGAACGCAACAGCGGCCGGATTCATGTCAAGTTGGTGAATGGCGACCTGGTTCCTGTAAGCCGAAAGTACCGGCCCGGGCTGGAAGAAGCCGGGCTGGTCTGAAACTTTCTATCGTGGCATCGGCATCGCGTGCACGTTGCTCCCGGTCAGAAACGCCAGTGCTTCGGATCTCATGATCTGGCTCAGGGCGGGATCGTGGCTGAACAGACCACCTGTATAGGTTCCATAGGCAGGCAGAATGATCCGGTCCCTGTCTGCGAGAAACGCAGGTCGGGAGACGCTTCGCCCACGGGCCTGTATGCGCACTTTCGGGTGATAGTGACCGGATACCTCGGCGCTAGATGATGGTTTTGCCACATGCCGGAATGTCAGCGGCATCATCGGTAATTCGGATAAATGTGTACCGCCAAGTTCGACCGGCCCCGGGTCGTGATTCCCCGCAATCCAGACCCAACGACGCCCGGCTTGTAACCTGGCGATCCACAGGCGTTCGGATTCCGGCAGAGACATGGCCGCGTCGAGATCATCAAAACTGTCGCCGAGACAGACTACTGTTCGGGCGTTGCATTGGCTGAGATCGGCGGCCAGCCGGTTCAGCGTGTCCCGGGTGTCATAGGGCGGCAATGGGCCACCGCCACGCCGTGCGATACGTTCCGACTTGCCCAGATGCAAATCCGAAACACAAAGAAGCGCCTGGTCGGGCCACCACAAGGCACCCGATCCCAACGCAATCAGTTCGACACCAGCGAGCGTGAAACGATGACCCTGCATGGCCTTCTATTTGCCTATCCGACGAACAACTGCAAGATGGATCGCGACGTCATGTGTCAATACTTCGCCCGCCGTGCAGGAACACCCGCCACCCTTGGCGGATCCAGGCCCGCAGCTTCCATCAGGCGATGCGTTTCTTCTGCCACCAGACGTTCCTCGGCAGATCCCTTGACCGGAACCTTGCCCACCTCGAGAAACAACGGGGCCGATAACGGGGTGACCTGGTCGAGGCGCAACAGGTCGATCCGGTCACCGACCCGTTCGATCATCTCTTCGATACGGCCAAAGTCGACCAGGCCGCGCAGCGCCTCGGTGCGGGTGATGTCCAGAAGCAGATGGTCCGGATCGTATTTGAGCAATGTCTCATAGAGAATATCGGAGGAGAACGTGGCCTGACGGCCGGTTTTGCGCGCGGTTGTGGTCCTGCGTTCGATCAGACCGGCGATCGTGGCGCTGGCTCGGAAAGTCCGTTTCATGACCGCATTTCCCGCCAGCCAGCTTTCGAGCCCGTATCGCAGCGCGTTCATGTGAAACAATGGGCCCGGGTCAGTAAGCGGTTCCAGCCCCCAAATCAGCGTCGCATAATCAGTGGCCACGAACCCGAGCGGATGCAGTCCCAGTTCTTCCATCCGCTTGGTGAGCAAGAGACCCAGGGTTTGCTGAGCATTACGTCCGGCAAAGCCATAAACACAGGCATGCTCCAGCCCCTCATGCGGAAAGCTCTCGATCAGTAGACGACCGTGTTGCGGCAGACGGCTCATCTTTCGCTGAAGCAACAGCCAGTCCGCCGTATGCGGCGGAAGCTCGGGCCAGCTGTCTTGCGCAAGAAAATCCAGAATGCGTGTGCTCAACTGCGTCGATGTGGCAAACTTGGTCCCCATAAAGGTTGCGATTTTCGGTTTTCTGCCAGCGTCGCGACTGACTTCGACTGTCATTTCTCGCAGTCCTTCGTAACGAACGATCCGACCGCCGATCAGAAAGGTGTCGCCCCGCGTAAGGCTGGCGGCAAACCCTTCTTCGATTTCGCCCAGCGGTTTGCCCCCACGACTGCGCTTCATCCGGACTTTGAGGGTGTCGGTGTCCTGGATCGTTCCGATGTTCATCCGAATACGTTGTGCCGAGCGCGGGTCGCGCAGTTGCCACAAGCCATCGGGACGTCGCTGAAGGCGTTGCCAGCGGTCATAGGCACGCAAGGCATATCCGCCAGTTGCCGCAAAATTCAGACAACGGTCGAATTCGTCGCGGGCCAGATCGGAATAGGGACCGGCGCTGGTCACTTCCGCATAGAGTTCTGCAGCATCAAAAGGCCCCGAACAGGCCGCAATGAGGATGTGTTGGCACAGGACATCCTGTGGGCCGCGACCGCGTGGAGCACCGTCCAATTCTCTGGCCTGAACGGCCTGCAGGGCGGCGACGCATTCGACAACCTCGAACCTGTTGGCCGGCACCAGCAAGGCCTTGGATGGGGCGTTGTAGCGATGATTGGCCCGTCCGATGCGTTGTACCAGCCTCTTGACGTTCTTTGGCGCTCCGATCTGGATGACCAGATCAACATCTCCCCAGTCAATTCCCAGATCGAGACTGCCCGTGCAGACGATGGCGCGCAATTCTCCGCGCGTCATTGCGCTTTCGACCCGTTCGCGTTGTTGCCGGTCCAGGCTGCCATGGTGGATGCCGATGGGCAGGCTGTCGGTGTTGGCAATCCAGAGGTTGTGAAAGAAAATTTCGGCCTGAGCACGGGTGTTATGAAAGATCAGCGTCGTCTTGTGCGCCCGTATCTGATCCAGAACCGCAGGGATTGCATATTTGGCGCCGCCACCCGACCATGGCGGGTGTTCGGGAGTTTGCAGCATGGCAATGTCCGGGGCCGGGCCGGGATCTGCGATAATGATCTCGCATGGATCGGGATGCCGGGCCAGAAATCGGGCAATCGCGGACGGATCTTCGACCGTTGCCGACAAGCCCACCCTGCGCAAGTCCGGGCAGTACGTTTGCAGCCGCGCCAGCGCCAGCATCAGCTGATCCCCGCGTTTGCTCTCCGCGAGTGCATGGACTTCATCGATCACCACCCGCTTCAGACCGGCAAACATTCGCGCAGCGTCTTCGTAAGAGGTCAGCAACGCCAGGCTCTCGGGTGTGGTCAGCAGGATATGCGGCGGGTCGGCACGTTGCCGTTTTTTCCGCGTTGCGGGTGTGTCGCCGGTCCGATCCTCGATTCGGATCGGCAACCTCAACGCGTTGACCGGATTGCGTAAATTGCGCTTGATATCCGCGGCCAGCGCCTTGAGCGGGCTGATGTAAAGTGTGTGTAGGCCGTCGTGCCGGCCCTGCGTCAATTCCGTCAGGGTTGGCAGGAATCCAGCCATCGTCTTGCCACCCCCGGTCGGGGCGATCAACAGGGCCGCCGGGTCTGCCGAGTGGTCGATCATGGCTTGCTGATGCGGATGGATGGTCCATCCGCGAGCCGTGAACCATGATCTTAACACCTCGGGAATCTCTGACATGCCGCCACACTATCCCGTGGCTGGACAGATACAAATGGCTCCGGTTGCCGTACCTTACCAAGCGGTCAATCGTTTCAACGAAGCGATGCCCGCGTCTCGGTGCAGTCCTGGTTCATCCGGATGGCAATAGAGGTATTCCCCATTCAGGACCTGCCCAACGGAAATACCGTTCGTGATTATTTCACGATCTTTTCGTCCTTGACGAACATGTTTGCCCAGGCGCGGTCGATCAGTTCCGGGCTCATCTGATAGGGGATGCCTTCAAACTCGCAAATCGCGATCATCTGGTCGATCAGGAACACCGGTTGATAGTTCGCATAGACGCTGTTGATCGTCGGGTACTTGACCTTGAGCAGGTGTATCAGTGTTGCCTCGTCCAGCGGCATGCCTTTCTTGCGTGCAACAAGTGCAAAGATCTTCAGGAAGTTTTCCTGGTTGGGGCCGTCGATTTTTATCTTGAAGAAGATCCGGCGCAGGGCCGCCTGGTCGAAAATTTCGTTCGGATGGA
>CAYGNE010000210.1:0-3256 GCA_964351155.1 uncultured Rhodobacterales bacterium
GCCAGAGCCAGAGCCAGAGCCAGAGCCAGAGCCAGAGCCAGAGCCAGAGCCAGAGAATACACCGGAGCCCGAAGAGTCAAAAACCCCGGTCGATCCCGCCGCCTGGCCCAAACAGCAACCCGGTGAAGAGGCAATCGCACAGACCAATGTCCGGTCAGCGGACGCCGCGGCGACCATTGGATCGAAACCAAAGCCGTCCGACCCCGAAATCTGGGGCGTCCCGGGCTCGGACCGCGAAACCGGGAAAATGCAGTCCGCCGCCCGGTCCGGGAACGCCGGTTTCAACGGCGGGATCATGGCGGCCATAGGCTGGGTGGCTCTGGCGGCGGTCACCGACCTTGGCAGCGGCTACTGGATGGGCGTCATCCTGAGCCTGCCCGAAACCTACGCCGCCGTTTCCGGTGTCGTGTCGATGCTGGTGGCCTGGGCGCTGATGGGGTTTCGCAAGCAAAAGGCCCGCTTCGGGTTTGTTGCCCGTCAGATCCTGGCGTTCGCCGCCGGTGCGTCGATCGTCTGGGGCATGTTGATGTTCGCGGTCAGCATCGGCATCTCTTTCTGACGTCCTGGGCGCGCCGCGCTAACAGCCGGGTCGGCCCAGGACCAGGACCCAGATATCTCCGGATGCCCGCGCAATACCGTACTCGGTCGCCTTTCGATGCAGCATGTTCTTGCGGTGGCCCCGGGATGCCATCCAGGACTGCAAGACGTCCCGCTCGCTCTTCTGCCCTTTGGCGATATTCTCCGCCGCGAAACAAAACCCGTAACCCTGTGCGCGAACCCGGTCGCCGAGTGCCGACCCGTTGCTGCCGGTATGCGAAAAGAAATCGCGCCGCGCCATATCCTCTGCATGCGCCGCGGCGGCCTTGGTCAGTTTCCCCGACACGGTCAGCGCAGACAGCCCTTTCTGCCCCCTGAGCTCGTTCAGGATTGCACCGATTTCGGCCATGGCCACAACCGGGACGCAAAGAAACGCCAGACAGATCAACACCCGCGACGACCTGACGCCCTTCCACGAACAGATGCCTGACCCGCGCCGGTCCCGCCAGCGCCAATGCCGCCGGGTCCCAGCTTCCGGCGCTGTCGATGCCGCTCACATCCCAGATCGCGATATCGGCCCGCTTTCCGACGGCCAGACGCCCGCAATCCGGCCGGCCCAGCACATCCGCACCGCCGCGTGTCGCAATCTCCAGCGCCTCGCGCGCACTCATGGCGTCGGCCCCGCGCGCGACCCGCTGCAACAGCATCGCCTGCCGCGCCTCCGCGATCAGGTTGCCGGCATCGTTGCTGGCTGATCCATCCACGCCCAGCCCCACGGGAACGCCCGCATCCCGCATCGCCCGGACCGGCGCGATCCCGCTGCCAAGCCTGCAATTGGAACACGGGCAATGCGCAACCCCGGTCCGGCTTCGCGAAAAAAGGTCGATCTCCGACCTGTCCAGCTTTACGCAATGCGCGTGCCAGACATCCGCACCGGTCCATCCCAGGTCTTCGGCATAATGCCCGGGCCGGCAGCCGAAATTCGCCTCGCTATAGGCAATATCCTCGTCGTTCTCCGCCAGGTGGGTATGAAGCATCACGCGCTTGTCCCGGGCCAGCAGCGCCGCATCGCGCATCAACGCACGACTGACCGAAAACGGCGAACACGGCGCGATCCCGACCCGGCACATCGACCCTTCCAATGCATCGTGATGGGCGTCGATCACCCGGATACAGTCGTTCAGAATGTCGCTTTCACGCTCCACCACCGCATCCGGCGGCAACCCGCCATCGCTCTCGCCGATGCTCATCGCTCCCCGGGTCGGGTGGAACCGCAGCCCGATTTCCGATGCGGCCGCAATCGTGTCATCCAGCCGCGCGCCGTTGGGAAAGAGATAAAGATGATCTGCGCTGAGCGTACATCCCGACAGGGCCAGTTCCGCCAACCCGACCTGGGCCGAGACAAACATCTCCTCGGGGCCAAACCGCGCCCATATCGGGTAAAGCGTCTGCAACCACCCGAACAACAGCGCATCCTGTGCTTCGGGCACCGCGCGGGTCAGGGTCTGGTAAAGATGGTGATGGGTGTTCACCAGCCCCGGTGTGACGACGCAACCGGACGCGGAATGAACCGCACCGGCAGAATGAAGGTTCTCGCCGATTTCGACGATGACCCCGTCCCGGATCAGGATGTCGGCACCGCTCAGTTCGCGGCGGTCATCGTCCATGGTCAGGACGGTATCGGCATTTTTCAGAAGGGTTTCGGACAAGACGGACTCCACACTTCGGTATGGCCCGCTTCGGTTATGAAGTGTGTTTTGCGCCGACAGAATGCGGACAAAGGACTCGGCGCGTCCCAAGGGATACACGCCCTTTCCAACCGGCTCAACCCTCTGGCGCAGCCCGCAGCAGTTCCAGCGCCTCGGCATGGATCTTCGGGTTCGCCGCGGCGAGGACGCGGCCGCCCATGTGGACCGGATCACCGCGCCAGTTGGTCACGATGCCGCCCGCCGCATGGATCACCGCGATCGGGGCCTGGATGTCATAGGCGTTGAGCCCCGCCTCGATCACCAGATCGATCTGCCCGGCGGCCAGCAGGGCATAGGCATAGCAATCCATTCCATACCGCGTCAGCCGGACCTTTTCGGACACGGCCGCGAAGCCGGCGCGTTCCTGCGGCGTGCCGATCTCGGGAAATGTCGTGAACAACACTGCATCGGACAGCGATGCCGTGGATCGCGTCGCCAGTTGCGCCCGCCCCAGGGGGCCGGCCATCTCGGCAATCCCGGCGCCACCCGTGAACCGCTCGCCGGTATATGGCTGATCGATCATGCCAAGAAACGGCCCGTCCCGGTCGCCCAGTGCGATCAGCACGCCCCAGGTCGGGGTGCCGCTGATGAAACCGCGGGTTCCGTCGATCGGGTCCAGAACCCATTCGCGCCCGGACGTTCCGTCCTTGCGGCCGAATTCCTCGCCCCAGACACCATCGTCAGGACGGTGCAGGGTCAGCAGATCGCGCATTGCTCTTTCCGCCGCGCGATCCGCGATTGTCACGGGATCAAACCCTTCCGCCTCCTTGTTCTCCGCAGACAATCCCGGTTTGCGGAAATGCGGCAGAATCGCCGAGCGCGCTGCATCGGCAAGAAGATGCGCAAGGGTCAGATCGGTCAACATATCGGTCATAGCCGGCAAGTGCCAGTCACTCTCCCGAAATGCAACTGTTTTGCGTTGCTCAGGCGACGTCGCTCAGAACACGCGCCAGATCGAACAGGCGGCGGCG
>CAYGNE010000210.1:3266-6424 GCA_964351155.1 uncultured Rhodobacterales bacterium
GCTGGTTTTCCGGGATGGCGTAATAGGACCGCACCAGATCCAGGGCCTCTTTGTCGCCCATCAGATCGGTCGGAACCTCGGATTTCACGCCGCCGTGCTTTTCAGCATCGTCGAGACCTTCGAAAAAGAAACTCACCGGTACGTCCAGTGCATCGGCGATATCCCAGAGCCGCGAAGCGCTGACCCGGTTGGCACCGGTTTCATACTTCTGAATCTGCTGGAACTTGATGCCGACCTGTTCGGCCAGCTGCTGCTGCGTCATTCCGATCAACCATCGGCGATGGCGCACGCGTTTACCGACGTGCACGTCTACGGGATGAGTCATACGTTTCTCCTTTACACCACTTGTTACCGTGCGGGCCGGTCGTCAGGATGCCCGCAGCACCACACTGCGTCTGTCGGCATGAGTGATTCCCTGATACCAACCCGAACCTTACCACGCCGCCGATACTACGGTCTTTTGAGTTGATTTCAAGAACAGTAACTCTCGGAAAGCGGGAAAATAACCCCCAGATACGCGGCATTTATGCTGTATTGGAAACAATATGTGGTTTTCGGCGGTGATGCCGGCACATCGAGCAGTATTTCGCATTGCCTTGCAGGCGAAAGGTTTGACTCGCTCGTCAACCTGTCCTTTATCGAGCCCGAATACAAGGATTTTGATATGCAGGCATACCAATTAGCAACCTCCGGGGGCGCTCCGCAGCTGGTGGAAATCGACCTCCCGGAGCCGGGACCGGGGCAGATTCAGGTCCGGATTCGCGCCTGCGGTCTGAATTTTGCGGACCTGCTCATGGTTAACGGAACTTATCAGGATACGCCCGATCCACCGTTCACACTTGGGATGGAATTGTCTGGAATTGTCACTAAAACCGGCGAATCCGTAAACAATGCAAATGTCGGGGATCGCGTTGCGGTCTACGCCGGACAGGGCGGCCTGGCCGATTACGGGGTGTTTGACGCGGATCGTGTGCTTGCGATTCCCGATGCGATGAGCTTTGAGCACGCCGCCGCCCTGCAGATCACCTATGGCACCAGCCACATGGCGCTGGCCCATCGCGCACGCCTGCAACCGGGCGAAACGCTGCTGGTCACCGGCGCCGCGGGCGGGGTCGGCCTGACGGCGGTGGAAATCGGGAAACTGATGGGCGCAACCGTCATCGCCCATGCGCGCGGCGCTGAAAAACTCGAGATCGCCAAGGCCGCCGGGGCCGATCATCTTGTCGACGATTCCGAAGACTTGCGCGCGCGGGTGCTGGAACTGGGCGGGGCCGACGTGGTGTATGACGCCGTGGGCGGCGATGTCTTCAAGGCGGCCTTCCGCGCCTGCAACCCCGAGGGACGCCTGCTTCCGATCGGGTTTGCAAGCGGAACGGTCCCGCAGATCCCTGCCAATCACCTGCTGGTCAAGAACCTGTCCGTGCTGGGCTTTTACATCGGCGGGTATCTGAAATTCCGCCCCGAACTCGTGCAGGACAGCTTCCGGCAGCTGATCGACTGGTATGTACAGGGCCGGTTGCGGCCCCACATCAGCCATACGCTGCCGCTGTCCAGGGCCGGCGAGGGACTGGACCTGTTGCGGGCGCGAAAATCGACCGGAAAGGTCGTGATCCGTCCGGCCGGCTGACCCCGCCTATCCCGCGGCCTGGGCCCGGGCCTGCGACGGGCTGCAGAACGAAACCCGCAGCAGGTCGGCCAGTTCCGCGACCATCTGGTCCCGCGCGGGCTCCGCGCCGTAGAGGTTGATCATCTGTTCCGGCAGGTCCGGCAGGCTTCCACCGTGCTCGATCTGGCGCAGATGCGGCGGCTCGGTGCCTTCGATCATGGTATGCACCGCAAGATCGGCGCTGACCGTGGCCTCGATCGTGCGGTCGGATTCGGTTTCCACCACCATGTCCCAGGCGATACCGGCACCGTCCAGCGCCGCCAGAACCTTGGGCCGAAAGGTGCAATATCGCCCCTGCGCCAGCCGCAGAGGGCGCTGCCGCCAGGCGGATCCGTTCGGGGCTCCGATCCAGCGCAGCGGGCGTCTGGCCAGCGTTTCGCCCTCGGTCGTCTCGCGCGCTTCCGTCGTCAGGATCAGGTCGCATTCGCCGCGCCCGAACTGTTCCTTGAGCGCCACGGTAAAGGATGAAACCAACTGCACCCGCACGCGCGGATAAGCGGCGTGAAACTGCTTCAGCACCCGCGGAATCGTTGGATAGACAATGTCATGCGGCACGCCCAGCACGATTTCGCCCTCATAGGCCTGGTCGGTCAGCCGGCTGATCACCTCGTCATTCAGGGCCACCATCCGCCTTGCATACCCCAGCAACTGATCGCCCGACGCGGTCAGCGCGATGGTCCGCCCCGACCGGTCCAGCAATTCCAGCCCCAACAGGTCTTCCAGCCGCTTGAGCTGCATGGACACCGCGGATTGCGTCAGATGCAGGAAACCCGCGGCCCGTGTCACGCCGCCGGAATCCGCGACCGCCACAAAAGAGCGCAGCGTGGTGATGTCGAGATTTCTCATATCATGAACCTTGATCAATGCCGTCACAAACATTCGTTTTCAATATGGAGCATTGTTTCACATATAGATCAAGGAAAATGATTGAAGCCCGGCAATGCATCACGAAACATGGAAAGGACACATGCCATGACCTATATCACCTCATCGGCGCGCGTCGCGAACAGCCGCCCGACCCTGTCCGGACGTCTTGCACGCCTTCTGGGGGTGTGGCGGCAACGCCAGACCCTGGGACGGCTTGATACAAACGCCCTCAGAGACATCGGCCTGACCCGCACACAGGCGGAAAAAGAGGCCCGCCGCCCGATCTGGGACGCCCCCGATCGCTGGATCCGCTGACCTGTCCGGGGCAAATATTCCGCGCCTGCAACAGGAATATGGACAACATTCGGAATATTGCCGGAAGTTCTGGCGATATTCCTGACGGAATTACTTGAAAAAGTCACAAACTGCTCCGATATTCGTTTGGACCGCCGTCGAATGTCTTTGACGGCTTCCTTTGTCACGAACGGAGACCTTGAATGGCTGAATTCGACACAAGTCACATGACGGGCCGGACAGCGGCCGGAACACGCAGCGCTGAAATCGACCAGGGCCTGCGCGCTCATATGAACAAGGTTTACGGCACGATGTCCGTGGGCACGTTCAT
>CAYGNE010000211.1:0-1523 GCA_964351155.1 uncultured Rhodobacterales bacterium
TGTCGCGGTGATCTTTGCCTATGTATTGCTGAACCGTCACATGCTGGGCTTTCACATCCGCCTGACGGGGGATGCGCCGCGCGCGGCCCGGTTCGCCGGGGTAAAGCCCGCCAGGCTGATCCTGTTCTGCCTGGGGACGTCGGGGGCGCTGGCCGGGCTGGCCGGGCTGTTCGAGGTCGCCGGACCGGCGGGACAGATCAGCATCGATTTCAACGTCGGTTATGGGTTCACCGCGATTATCGTGGCCTTTCTTGGCCGGCTGCACCCGGTAGGCATCTTGCTGGCGGGCGCGCTGATGGCGCTGACCTATATCGGCGGCGAGATCGCGCAGTCGCAGCTCGGCCTGCCCGCCGCCGCCATCCAGGTGTTTCAGGGCATGCTGTTGTTCTTCCTGCTGGCGTTCGATCTGCTGACGAATTTCACCATAAAACTGCGCACGAAAGAGGTAGCTTGAGATGGACCTGTCATCGATCAACCCCATCCTTCTGATTGCCTCTCTGATGGTGGCGGCAACCCCGATCCTGCTGGCGGCCATCGGTGAACTGGTCGTCGAAAAGGCCGGTGTGCTGAACCTGGGCGTCGAGGGCATGATGATCGTCGGTGCGATCAGCGGCTTTGCCATCGCCGTTGAAACCGGCTCGCCATTCCTTGGCTTTATCGCCGCTGCCATCGGCGGTGCGGTCCTGTCGCTGCTTTTTGTTCTGCTGACACAGGTGGCGCTGGCCAATCAGGTGGCCTCCGGTCTTTCGCTCACGCTGTTCGGTCTTGGGCTGAGTGCGCTGATGGGCCAGAATTATGTCGGGGTCAAACCGCCCCCGACCGGTCAGATTCACATTCCGCTGATCAGCGACATCCCGGTTCTGGGCCCGATCCTGTTCAGTCATGATCTGGTGCTGTACCTGGGCATCGCCATCGTTGCGGCGGTATGGGCCGCGCTGAAATTCACCCGTGCCGGGCTGATCCTGCGCGCGGTGGGCGAAAGCCACGATGCCGCCCATGCGCTGGGTTACAAGGTGGTGCGTATCCGCGTCCTTGCCATCCTGTTCGGTGGTGCCTGTGCCGGGCTGGGCGGGGCCTATATCAGCCTTGTCCGCGTGCCGCAGTGGACCGAGGGCATGACCGCCGGCGTCGGCTGGATCGCGCTGGCGCTTGTGGTGTTCGCCAGCTGGAAACCATGGCGCGTTTTGCTGGGTGCCTACCTGTTTGGTGGCATCACGGTTCTGCAGCTCAACCTGCAGGCGGCAGGCGTTGCCATTCCTGTTGAGTATCTGGCAATGTCGCCGTATCTGATCACCATCCTGGTGCTGGTCATCCTGTCAAAGGACAAGAGCAGCGCGCCTGCATCGCTGGGTAAAATATTCCATGCCTCTCACTAGGGGCCAATCACAACCAACATGGGGAACCTGAATGAAACTCACATCTCTTATTGCCGGTGCAACGCTGGCACTGGGTCTGGCGACCGGCGCCATGGCGCAGGACAAGACAAAGGTCGGATTCGTCTTTGTCGGGCCGGTCGGCGACGG
>CAYGNE010000211.1:1533-1968 GCA_964351155.1 uncultured Rhodobacterales bacterium
CCGTTGAAACCGAGTTCGGCGACAAGGTCAAGACGGTCTATGTCGAGAACGTCGCCGAAGGCCCGGACGCAGAACGGGTCATGACGCAGATGGCGCTGAATGGCGCGGACCTGATCTTTACCACGTCGTTCGGTTACATGGATCCGACCATCAACGTCGCCAAGAAATTCCCGAACGTGAAGTTCGAGCACGCCACCGGCTACAAGACCGCGGATAACGTGTCGGTCTATTCCGCCCGGTTCTATGAAGGGCGCGCCGTGCAGGGCACGATTGCCGGTCGTATGACCAAATCCAATATCGTCGGATACATCGGCTCTTTCCCGATCCCGGAAGTGATCCGGGGCATCAACTCGGCCTTTATTCACGCCCGCAAGGTCAACCCGGATGTCCAGTTCAAGATCGTCTGGGCCTATACCTGGTTCGACCCGGCGAAAG
>CAYGNE010000211.1:1978-2490 GCA_964351155.1 uncultured Rhodobacterales bacterium
GAACAGGGTGCCGACGTTATCCTGCAGCACACCGATTCGACCGCTCCGCAGGCAGCGGCCAAGAATGCCGGAAATGTCATCACGTTCGGGCAGGCCTCAGACATGAGCGAGTATGCCCCGATGCCGCGCGTCAGCTCGATCATCGACAACTGGTCGCCCTATTACATCGCTCGTACCAAGGCGGTCATGGACGGCACCTGGGAAACGGTGAACACATGGCACGGGATCGGCGAAGGCATGGTCGGCATCGGCGAGATTTCCGACGCGGTTCCGGCCGATGTGAAGGCCGAAGCGCTGGCGTTGAAGGACTCGATCGCCGCGGGCACATACCACCCGTTCACCGGCCCGCTGAAAAAGCAGGACGGCAGCGACTGGCTGGCCGAAGGCGAAATTGCCGATGACGGCACCCTTGCAGGGATGAATTTCTATGTCGAAGGGCTGGAAGGCGATATCCCGCAGTAACCCTTCCGGCACGAATTCCTGAAAAGCCCCTCCCCTCCGGCGGGGCCTTT
>CAYGNE010000211.1:2500-6371 GCA_964351155.1 uncultured Rhodobacterales bacterium
TGAGACCGCAGATGACGGCACTCTGGCCGGCATGAACTTCTATGTTGAAGGCATCGAAGGCGACATTCCGCAGTAAGCATGCGCAAATGCTCCAAACTCTCGGAGACCCCGCCTTTGGCGGGGTCTTTTGCATTTCGGGCTGCAATCGACCGCGCCCAGGAGAACGCCTTGTGCGCCGCCCGCATTTCAATGACCCGAGCGGGCCGCCATTCGGTGTTTCGGTTCTCTTCCGGCCGGGTTTTCGTGACAGGACCCCGACGCGATTGCCCGTCGGACGCAGCGGTTTTCGCATCTTCCGCGCCGGATATCGCTGGTCAGGGGCGCGCATTCGGGCGCGGTGGTGGGACCGTCACCGGTTGCCCGGGGTTTCCAGACCCCGGATTTTCGAAAATCTGAATTGCACGCAAGGCGCGGGGCTGCTCTTGTTCGGGCAGATCACAGGAGGCAGACATGTCAAGACTTGCAACCCGCGACTGGGTCCCGCCGCAATGCGAAAGCCGTGTTCAGGACATTGCCGAACAGCTCGCCGGCCTGTCCAGCGCACAGATTTCCGACCGGATCGGGGCGCTGATCGACCGGAACAGGCAGATACATGATCACGAGTGTTTCAACCTGAACCCCGCCACAAACGTGATGAACCCGCGGGCCGAAGCCGTGCTGGCATCAGGGCTCGGCAGCCGGCCCTCGCTTGGTTATCCCGGGGACAAGTACGAAATGGGGCTTGAAGCCATCGAAGAGATCGAGGTGATCGCCGCGGAACTGGCCGCGCGGGTCTTCAATGCCAGGTTTTGCCGAAATCAGGGTTGGATCGGGCGCCTTGGGCAATCTTTACGGGTTCATGGCACTGACCCGGCCGGGCGATGCGATCATCGCGCCGCCCGGCTCAATCGGTGGTCACGTCACGCATCACAAGGACGGATGCGCGGGTCTTTATGGTTTGCAGACCCATCACGCCCCGGTCAGTGCGGATGGTTACACCGTCGACCTTGACCAGTTGCGCGACCTGGCCCTGCGTATCCGGCCCAGGCTCATCACCATCGGTGGCAGTCTCAACCTGACGCCGCATCCGGTACGGGAGATTCGCGCGATCGCCGACGAGGTCGATGCCAAAGTTCTGTTCGATGCCGCCCATCAATGCGGCATCATCGCCGGTGGTGTCTGGGCCAATCCGCTGGATGAAGGCGCACATCTGATGACGATGAGCACCTACAAGAGCCTCGGCGGCCCGGCGGGCGGGCTGATCGTCACCAACGAGGCCGAAATCGCGCGGCGTCTGGATGCAATCGCCTTTCCCGGCATGACCGCGAATTTCGACGCCGCGAAATCGGCCGCGCTGGCGCTGACGCTGTTGGACTGGGTGGATTTCGGGCCGGATTATGCGCAGGCGATGGTGGCCCTGTCGCAGGCCATGGCCGGGGAAATGGAGCGGCTCGGACTGCCTGTCTTTCAGACGGCGCGCGGAGCGACACTTTCGCATCAGTTTGCCCTGAAGGCCGCGGATTTCGGAGGCGGACAGGCGGCGTCAAGGACGTTGCGCAAGGCAGGGTTCCTGGCGTGCGGCATCGGACTTCCCATTGCCGATGTTCCCGGCGATATGAACGGGTTGCGCATCGGCACGCCGGAACTTGTCCGCCGGGGTGTGACGGTTGCGGATGCCGCCCGCTTGTCGCTGCTTGTCGCCGAAGGATTGCGGACGGACGACCCGGCGGCGGTTGCGACGAAAACACGCGAGATGCGATCAGAATTTCAGGGCGTTCATTTCGTGCACGCCTGAAACTCTGCCTTGCTGCGGCTTGCCCGGAATGCGAACATATCGCCAAACGAGGTGAAAGGATATCGGGATGCAATTTGACAGCATCATCGCCATGATACTGATCGGCGCCATCGCCGGGTGGATATCCGGCAAGCTGATGAAGGGACGCGGATTTGGCCTGCTTGGCAATATCATTGTCGGCGTCGTGGGCGCGTTCCTCGCCGGACTGATTTTTCCGGCGCTGGGTTTCTCGGTCGGCGGCGGCGTGATTGCATCGGTGTTTCACGCGACAATCGGCGCGGTCATCCTGCTGTTCATCATCAGCCTGATCAAACGCGCCTGATCGACAGGCGGGTCGCCGGTGCGGGCCGATGGCGATACGTCAGTGTGCCATGAAGACCGGGATTTTCGCCTGTTCAAGCATATTGCGTGTTGCGCCACCCAGAATTGCCTCTCTGAAGCGCGAATGCCCATAGGCACCCATGACCATCATTTCGGCTTCGGTGTCGGTGGCGTGGCGGTTCAGCACGTCGGACACGCGGTTCATGGTCTTGCTGAGGACGTCGATTTCGCAGGTCACGCCGTGACGCGCCAGCATCTGTGACAGCATTCCGCCCGGGTCCGATCTTTCCGGGCCATGCGGCGGCGGATCGATCACCACGATGCGGACCAGATCAGCGTCGCAGAGGAATGGCAGGGCGAGCCGGATTGCCTGCATCGCCTCGACGCTTTGATTCCACGCAACCATGATGCATTTGGGCTGCCGGATCGGCTCGCCCTTGTCCGGAACGACCAGAACCGGAGCGTGGCCTTCAAACAGTGCAGCCTCGACGATCGGTTCAACTTCGGCGCCGCGATCTTCGCCATAGGGGCGGGGCAGGACAACAAGATCGGAAAACCGCGCGTGATGCGCCACATGACGACCCAGGTCGGCGATCTGGGCAACCCCGTCCTCGGCGGACCAGCGTATGCCGGACTTTCCCAGAACCGCGTTGGCGTTGGCCAGCACCTCGGCCGCTTCGGAATTTGCACGCGCCAGGGTCTCCTGAATCACAACCGCATTTGCGCCGGCATAATAATACCCGGTCTGGGTCCGATCCACGCCGAGGCATAATGCTTCTGCATGGGCATCCTGAGCCTCGGCGAGCGCAATGATCTGATTCAGCGGGGCGGCGGCGATCTTGTTGTCGGTCAGAACAGTCAGAAGGGATTTGTAAGCCATTTGGACCTCTTGGTTTTCCGTGTTCTCCCGGATGGTCAGGCCGCCGGGTAGCAGTAGAGTGATGACTGTCACAGAAATGAGGTCTTTGTCTTGATGCAGATCAATGCGGCGGGCCCGACCATTTTGCATCAAGCACGCAGCCTAAATCCGTCCACGCGAACGAAAGATGCGCGCCGGACACGACAAAGGGACGCAAAATGTCGAATTACATCAAGCTTGTCGCGCTTGGTCTGGTCACGCTCGTTGCGATGATCGGAATCAACTATGCGCGTGATATGGCTTACATGGTCCACGCCATCATCGTGATGCTCGTGGCCGGTGGGCTGTTTTTGTACACCGTGCGCCGCACGGGCGAGCCCGCGATGGCGGGCGGGTCGCAAACAGAATACTTTGATTCCGTTATCCGCGCCGGCGTGATTGCCACCGCCTTCTGGGGTGTTGTGGGGTTTCTCGTTGGCGTCGTGATCGCGTTTCAGCTCGCCTTCCCGGCGCTCAACTTTGATTGGGCTCAGGGATATGCCAACTTTGGAAGGTTGCGTCCGCTGCACACGTCAGCGGTGATGTTTGCCGTTGGCGGCAATGCCTTGATTGCAACGTCATTCTTTGTCGTACAGCGCCCCAGTGCTGCGCGCCTGTGGGGTGGCAACCTCGCGTGGTTCGTGTGCTGGGCCTATCAGCTGTTCATCGTGCTGGCGGCGACAGGATACCTGTTGGGCGCCACGCAATCCAAGGAATATGCAGAGCCCGAATGGCATGTCGACCTGTGGCTGACCATCGTCTGGGTGGCTTATCTTGCCGTGTTCCTCGGTACGATCATCAAGCGCAAGGAACCGCATATCTACGTGGCCAACTGGTTCTTCCTGTCCTTCATCGTCACGGTGGCGATGCTGCACCTG
>CAYGNE010000212.1:0-4722 GCA_964351155.1 uncultured Rhodobacterales bacterium
GCCGGTTTGGTCCGGTGTCGCGACCTCGATGATGGTGGTTGCGACATGATCCGGCGCGGGCGTGTCCGCCGCCCGCCTGACGGCGGCCGTGGTGGAGGCGCGCGCACATGTCTTTGCGGAGTTGGATTTCGCCAAGGGTTCCGCGTCGGTCGGAAACGCGTTGCCCCCGATCTCCGTCGTAATCCCGGGCAGCGCGGACGCGCCGCAGCGGGGGCCGTCATTGGTGCGCTCGCTGCGCATTCCGATTTTGGCGCCTTGCCGACCTGCGGCGGGTTGCGACGCCGGGGCCGCAACCCGCCGGGCCGGTCATTCCGCGGCGAGCGGACGCGCGGCGTCCCAGGCATTCGCCTTGAACGCGTCGTCGAGATCCGTGTCAGCAACGTGGTTGGTGTAGTTTGACAGGACCTTGAGCGCGGTGCCCAGAATCACTTCCAGTACGGTCTGCCGCGTGTAACCTGCCGCCAGGAAGGCGTCCATCTGGGCATCGCTGGGCCAGCCGCGGCTTTGGTTGACAGCGATGGCAAACTGGCGGAGTGCCTCGAGCCTGGTGTCGGCGATTGGCGTGTCGTTGCGGAGTGCATCGATGACGTCATTGTCGACGCCGGCCATCTGCGAAAGCGTGGTATGTGCCGCCATGCAATACTTGCAGCCGTTGAGGCGGTTGTTGGTCATCAGGATGATCTGCCGTTCTGTTTCGGACAGATCGGTCTTGCCGAAGATGGCGGAAAGACTCATGTAGCCTTCAAGGATTGCCGGGGCCGTGGCCATCGCGGCGTAGAGGTTCGGAACGAAACCATACCCTTTCAGCGCGGTTTGCAGGATTGGCCTGGCGGCTTGGGGTGCCGTTTCGATTGTGTGTTTTTCAAAGTCGGTCATGGGGTTTTCCTGGTGTTATCCGGGGCGCGGCGACCGGGGCCATGGCACCGGCCGCCGCGCGCGGTGAAGGTTGAGATCAAAGGTCGCTGACAGGGGTGTTTTCGATACCCGGCCACTTGGCGTGGGCCCCTTCGATGACGGCTGTCTTGTCCTGGAGGTACTTTTCAAAGATCGCGGCATTCACGAAGAGATAGAGCTTGCCATCGACGATGTCGGCGTATCGCACATCGCCGTCGAGCTTCTTGCCGGCGTAGACTCCAAAGGCGCAGAAGCCCCCGAATTGCGGCAGATTCGCAGCCGGATCAGCATCGAATTCGGATTGCGCGGCAGCGGAGGCAAAGTAGTAGTCCACACCGTCGTGCTCGGAGGTGAATTCGGCGTTTCCCTGGGTGGGTTTGCCACCGCCAAACATCGACACCGGGTCGACGCCGTGCATGCCCAGCGGCTGGCCGGTCAGGGTCAGGCTGTTGGTGACGTTGTATTCATCCGCAGCCATGGCAGGGGTCGCAACGGACAGGGTGGTGACGGAGGCCAAGACAAGCGCGGTTGTCAGAAGGCGGGCGGTTTTCATCGTGTTCGAGGTCATTTCTTTTCTCCAGATTTCAGTTGAATGGTTTTGGCGTCATGCGCCGTTCGCGATCCGCGTGACGGCGTCGTCTGTCCACCAGACGCCGTTTGCCACCATGCGGAAGTTGATGATTGCGGCGAGGTATCCATCGCCTTCGGGCACTTTCGCGCCGGCGGTTGCATCGCGCACCACGGCAACCTCGTAGCCCAGTTCCAGCAGCTCATAGAGATGCGCCTGGGTGCACAGGTTGGCGGACATGCCCGCCAGGATCACCTTGTCGATCCCGCGTTTGCGCAGTTGCAGGTTCAGGTCGTTCTGCGCCGGGCTGTAGACCTTGTGCGGGGAGCAGACGATGGTTTCGCCGTCCTCGATGTATTTCTTGTACTGCGGCATCCAGTCCGCGCCCGATCCTTCGAAATTGTCGAGGTTCAGCGGACCGAGACGATCGAACATGCCGATGGAATGCATCGTCGCTTCCAGCGTGCCCTCGAATTCCCACTTGTGGTCGTGCGGGTAATAGTAGTGGGGCGAGATAAAGACCGGCATGCCGGCCGCCTTGGCGGCGATGAAGAGGCGCTCGATGTTGTCCACGGTGCCCTGTTCGGTGACGCTTTCGCCGACGACACCCCATGTCACACCATCCTCTGAGAGGAAGTCGATCTGCGGGTCGGTGACGACAAGGGCCGTGCGCGCGGGATCGATCGTCATGTCGATCTGCGGCAGGCCGGGGGTTTCGGGATCCGCATATGCCGCCTTGGCCGCGTCGGTGGCCGCCTGCGCCGTATTGCCCATGACGGATGCGGCACCCACGGCACCGGCGGCGGCCACGCCTGTCAGTACCCGGCGACGGGCAAGATCGACGCTTTCCGGCGTGTGTCCGCAGCCGCAGCCGTGGTGATGGTCGTGATCGGGTTTCATTTTGGTCTCCTTGGTTCAGATTGGGCAGGGCAACGTGGCTCTGCGATGAGCGTGAGGTCATGCGGACATACCTCTCCTGTTGGCAGCCGATCGGGCTGCGCGCCTGGTGTTGCATCTCCGCTTTCTCGCACTGACCGACGCAGGAACGCGCGTCGGGGCGTCAGGTCTTCAGGTTGCCTAAAGACCCAATTCCGTCAGACCCTTGTGATCCTCGGGTCGTCTCGCGCCCGTCCAATGGAACAGACGCCGGGTGTCATCAATCGGCAGGTCGTTGATCGAGGCGATGCGCCGTTGCATCAGGCCATTTGGGGCGAACTCCCAGTTTTCGTTGCCGTAGGAGCGAAACCACTGGCCGCTGTCGTTGCGCCATTCATAGGCAAACCGCACCGCGATGCGGTTGTCGGTAAAGGCCCAGAGCTCCTTGATCAGGCGGTAATCCAGTTCGCGAGCCCATTTGTCGGTCAGGAATTTCACGATGGCAGACCGCCCGGTGATGAACGTGGCCCGGTTTCGCCAGACACTGTCGACCGTATAGGCGCGCGCCACCTGTTCGGGGTCTTTGGAATTCCATCCCGCTTCGGCCAGGCGGACCTTTTCGATGGCGGTGTCATGGGTGAATGGCGGCAGTGGCGGGCGGGTCATTTCGATGTCCTTCAGGTGGAAACTTCGGGGTCCGTGAGCAATGGATGTCGGGTTTCGGGCAGGTTCAAAACGCCGTTGTGGATGTCTGAAAAAGACGCTTCGCCACGGCGGTGATCCCAGGCGCGGGCAAGCCGCGGGCCGATGGAAGGGCCAACGCTGTTTCGGTTGACCGGTCATGGGCCGGGGGCCGGACGCTGCGGGTTGACGCGCGAGGAGAGGCAGGAACGGACACGAAACAGCCGTGTTCGCGATGGCCGGGGGGACAAGCCACCAGCGGCAGTGAATGCCGGTCGGGGCGGACAGTCTGTTCTGGGTGTCTCATTCCTGCTTCTCCGGTTAGAGGACTGCCGCGTTCCTGCCAGGGACTGTTCTGACGTTTGAGCGCTGACCTTCCTCGGTGGCTGATGACCTTAATCTAGGACGCCGGTTGGCTGGGGTATTGGCCGGTTCTGCCAAGGTTTTGGCATTGTCTGCCAATCCCTGCCGGCGTTTGGCGCGTCACGGTGAAAGCTGCCGGAATTGCGCCGGGGCCGCGCCGACCCAGCGTTTGAACGCCCTGCTGAAGGTGCTTTGTTCCGAAAAGCCGGTCAGAAAAGCCACCTCTGCGATCGGGCATTTGCTGTTGGACAGAAGTTCCTGTGCCAGGGACAGTTGCGCTTCCCGCAATACATCCCGGTACGACAGGTTCTCCTCTGCCAGCCTGCGATAGAAGGTGCGTTCGCTCATGCCCATGCGAACCGCCACTTCGGAGGCTTGCGGCACCCCATCGCTGAGCCGCGCGGCGAGGTGCCGGAGCACCTCGTCCTTCAGGGAGCATGGTTCCGGCAGTTGTCGAATTTCTGAATCAACGTGTTGCGTGAGGAAATCGGAGATACCCCGATCCCCCAATTTGTTCGTCAGGCCAAGAGTGCCCGGAGCGATGGCTATCGCGTTCTGGTTTGCGCCGAACCGGACCGTGCATCCGAAAAACGCCTCGAACTGCGCGGGGTCTGCGCGGCAGTCATGGCGGAACTCCACGCGATCCAGTTTGATCTCGTCACTGCCAAAGGCCCGGATGTTCTCGGCAACGGCGGCAAGCGCACATTCGTCCCGAAGCTGGAGCGCCGGGTGATCGGGCGTACACGCCTCAAGGACAAAGAGCGCGGGATGACTGTCTTCTCGCAGGCTGTAGACGGCAGTGTCAGTCAGCAGACGGAAATAGCGCTCAAGGCGCAGCAGGCTGTCTCTCAGGGTCGGTGCGGACTTTATCGCCAGTCCCAATGCGCCAAGGTCATTGCTCTGGATTTCGCGTGCGTAGCTGAACACCAGTGCAGGATCGTCACGCGTGCGGATCCGGAGCCATTCGATCAACTCGAAATAGGCGCTGTCGGGGATCTTTTCGGCGGCGGGGCAGTTCAGGCGGAAAAGTGTCTCTCCGTTGCCGCGGACCTCGCCGCCAGCCTTCAGTTCGAGCCCGGCCGCCCGGGTCAACGTGGTCGCAAAGATGGATGCAACAGATGCCATGCCCTTTTCCCCCATGCCAATTCGAATGCGTGATTCTTGCCCGGTTGGCCGATGCGAACGTGCGGACCTCGGCCACTCCGCCGGGCATCTGCCATATCCCTCGGGGTCACCGCGCTGTCCCTTGCGTCAGCCGGTCCTGCCCGGACGGGGCCGGGCAGGGTGATGGTTACTTTTGCGTGCGGGGCAGGAAATCGAGGATCTCGGCGGCAATGAAC
>CAYGNE010000212.1:4822-6358 GCA_964351155.1 uncultured Rhodobacterales bacterium
ATCCAGCAGGTACTGAACATGCCAGAAGTTGTCCGGGCTGACGGTCGAGACATCTCCGACGCCATGGGTGAACTGCCAGACGGTCGCCTCCATGGTCAGGAAGGCCCGCAGGGCATCGCCATTTTCGCGGGACGGATCAGCCCAGTAGGTCTTGATCGGGTCCCAGAATTCGCGCAGCCCTTCTTCGTAGGCATTGCCGTTCTGGATGATGAATCCGGTCACGCGGGCGGGGTTTTCGGCGAACATGCGGTAACCGACCGGCGCGCCGTAATCCATCAGATAGACCGCGTAGTCGTCCACACCCTTGGCGTCGATCAGCTGTGTCACGATCTCGGCCGCGTTGGCAAAGCTGTAGTCATAGTCCGCCGCATCCGGCATGTCGGACGCGCCAAAGCCGGGATAATCGGGGGCGATCACATGGTAGTCGCTGGCCAGTTCCGGGATCAGGTCGCGGAACATATGTGACGAGGTCGGAAAACCGTGCAGCAGCAGGACGGTCGGATTGTCTGGATCGCCCGCCTCGCGGTAGGCGATGTTCAGCCCGTCGATTTCCATCTTTTTCATCGCGACGGCAAAGGGGCTTTCCGCGGCCTCTGATGCAGTTGTCGCCAGTCCCGGCAACAGGGCGGTGCCAGCCAGAAGAGCGGCCAGAGTGGTGTTGATAAACGTCCGTTTCATCGTGTCAGTCCTTTGTTGAAGTTTCGAGGGGCCGCAGGTCGCGGCGGGGTGCAGGCGGCTCAGCCGGAACGCGCCTGAATCTCATCAAGCCTGGTGCGCAGGCCTTTGATCTCTGTGCGTAGCAGGGCCATCCCGTCGCGGAACTCTGCCGCGTCGCGGCCCCGGGTTTTCAACCGCTCCGCAGGTATGCGGGCCGTGGCGATCAGCACGACACGGACATTCGCCATCAGATTGCGCAGGCTGATGTGCCGGTGGTTGCCCGGCAGGTCGGTACGGGTGATCGCATCGTTGCCCGCGATCCGCAGGGAGCCGTCACATGCCTTGGCAAGGGCGCGTTCGTGGTTTGACGGAATGGCCCCGCCCGATCGCGCGTCAGGCAGGAGGTTCACAAGCCTATCGAACCCGTTCCTGCCCTGCCGGCCCCTGGCAGAGGGCGTGAAGGCGACCTTGGCAACGGCATTGGACATGTTGATCCTCCAAGGGGTCGGAATGACCGTTTCGTATCGATCCAGTTCCGGTCGGGCGTGCCGGCAGCTCTGGTTTCTCGCACCGTGGTGAACTGATCGGTTAATGTTTCCTCAAGGTGTACAGATCGGTAAATCTAATCAAGTAAAAAATCGTGATGCCTCCCATCACATCTGTTGTTCGTGACGGTTTGTCCGGATATAAATGTATATTTTATAAACACTTTAATGAGCGGCGCGGCGTCAAAAAAAATGACAGATCGGTCAATGTTTCAGGCCGAGATGAGGCGGGACGACGCGCAAAACTGATTCGAATGACGCGCCTGCCGAGTTGCTGGAGCGGGTTTCATCCGACCCGTCGGGATCTTCTTGCAGGAGAGACCGCGGTGTCGAA
>CAYGNE010000213.1:0-5908 GCA_964351155.1 uncultured Rhodobacterales bacterium
CATTTCCTCGGACATGTCGTCCTCTACCGGCTTGTCGGCCTCGGCACCCATCAGCAGCGCCATCGAGTCCTCTTCCGGCTCGTCGACTTCGATCTGGGTCTGATTGCTCTCGATCAGACGCTCGCGCAGGTCATCCGCGCGCTGGGTTTCCTCGGCGATCTCGCGCAGTGAGACGACCGGGTTCTTGTCGTTGTCACGATCCACGGTTATGGCACCGCCGGCGGAAATCTCGCGCGCCCGGTGGGCGGCCAACATTACCAGTTCGAACCGGTTCGGAACTTTGTCAACGCAGTCTTCGACCGTTACGCGGGCCATAGGAGACTCTCCAACAGATAATTTCTTCCAGAAGGGCGGTATGTAGTCCGATTTCCACCGATTGACAAGCGCAGAAAATCGCGAAAAACCCATTCAGATCGGGCGAATTGCCCTTATTTCCGCCGGATCCAGTGCCTCGCACATGCCGCGCACGGATTTACCCAGAACCGGATGCACCCAGTCCGGAACCACGTCCGCCATCGGGACAAGCACGAATGCCCGATCCTGCAGACGCGGATGCGGCACGATCAACCGGTCCGGGGTCGTACCGACCTGGTCCCCGGCGGGCAGGTCCATCCAGCGTTTCTGGGTCTCGGCATCGGGCAGGACCATTTGCCCATGGGCCAGCAGATCGAGATCCATCGTTCGCCGGCCCCATCTCTGTGCCCGCTCACGGTCGAACGCCGCTTCGACGGCGTGCAACCTGTGCATGAGTGACACCGGATCGAGCATTGTCCTAACCATAATGGCTGCATTGACATAGTCGGGACCGGCTCCGGCCGGAAAGCAGGGAGTCCGGAAAAACCGGCTGACAGACCGAATCACCACGTCGTCGGAAGCGAGGTTCTTGATCGCACGAACCAGCGAAGTTGCCGTAGGGTCACCCCGAAATGGCAGGTTTCCGCCCAATCCGATCACGATTTTTGACCTATTATTGATCACTTTTGCTTCCTTTTCCCCGAGTCACTATACTTGCGATACATCTCAATTTTCTTATTTTAAGCTGACCGAACCGTCAAAAAATTACACTCACTCACGGACTCGACGGGACGGATTACCGGAAGGACAGTTTGGATGTTTTATAAGGACGAACGGCTCGCGCTGTTCATCGATGGATCGAATCTCTACGCGGCAGCCAAAGCGCTGGGTTTTGATATCGACTATAAGTTGTTGCGACAGGAATTCATGCGCCGCGGAAAAATGCTGCGCGCGTTCTACTATACTGCGCTGCTTGAGAACGATGAATACTCGCCCATCCGGCCATTGGTGGACTGGTTGCACTACAACGGTTTCACGATGGTGACAAAACCGGCCAAGGAATACACCGACAGCATGGGGCGCCGAAAGGTCAAGGGCAACATGGATATCGAGCTCACCGTGGACGCCATGGAACTGGCGCCGCGCGTCGACCACATCGTTCTGTTTTCCGGCGACGGCGATTTTCGCCCGCTGGTTGCCAGCCTGCAGAGACAGGGTGTGCGCGTCTCGGTTGTTTCGACGATCCGCAGCCAGCCCCCGATGATTTCTGACGAGCTGCGCCGGCAGGCGGACAATTTCATCGAGCTCGAGGAACTGAAGGAAGTGATCGGCCGCCCACCGCGCGACGTCGTGTCCGAACCCCGCAGCATGGCCGCTGGCGGAGCCTGACGGACCCTTGCGCATTGGCCGCCCGGCCGGGCGGCCCGATGCGCGCACGTCAACCGCCGGCGTTGACGTTCACGTCGTTGTGGGCGTCAATCACGCGTTGTGGCCAGGTGCTCTTGATAAAGGCAAGGATGGCGACGATCTCCTCTTCGGTCAGAATGTCCCCAAACCCCTGCATGCGGCTCTTGTATCCGCCGCCGACGATGACCTCGGTTCCAAGCCGCGTGATCTCGACCAACTGCTTGTCCGGGTGATGCCATGTGTGTCCGGTCGCGTCATGCGGCGGGGCGGGAAGATATCCATCGCTGTCCCGCTCTCGCCAGTTTGCCTCGCCCTCAAGGTTCTTGCCGTGACATGCGGCGCAATTGTCGAGATACAGCTGCATGCCCTTTTTGGTCACAATCGCATCCCGGTATGGCAAAAGCTCGGCGCTCTGTGCCGTCATGGACCAATAGGCCAGGCCCGCAGCCACTGTGGCCAGACCGCCCGCAATCCACGCTTTGTTCATCCTTGTTCCTCAAACCTGTTCCGGTGATGTCATGGCTCCATCCTGCACTGGAAGCTCCAGTCACATGTCCGTGAGCACCGAACGCTCTGGACCAACGGGCGACAAAGCCTTAGGTCTCGCGCGGAGGAGACCGTGATGCAGAAACCACCTCTGACACTTTACCTGGCCGCACCGCGCGGGTTTTGCGCGGGCGTGGATCGGGCAATCAAGATCGTCGAGATGGCGCTGCAGAAATGGGGTGCGCCAGTCTATGTGCGTCACGAGATCGTGCACAACAAGTTCGTCGTTGACGGGCTCAAGGCAAAGGGCGCGGTTTTCGTCGAGGAACTGGACGAATGCCCGTCGGACCGCCCGGTGATCTTTTCCGCGCATGGCGTGCCGAAATCGGTGCCTGCCGAAGCCGCCGCAAGACACATGATCTATGTCGACGCAACCTGCCCCCTGGTCAGCAAGGTCCATATCGAGGCGCAGCGCCATTCGGACAACGGGCTGCAAATGATCATGATCGGCCACAAGGGCCACCCCGAAACGGTCGGGACAATGGGCCAGCTGCCCCCGGGCGAGGTCCTGCTGGTCGAAACCGTCTCGGATGTCGCCACGGTGAACGTCAGGGACCCGCAGCGAATTGCCTTTGTCACCCAGACCACGCTCAGCGTCGATGACACGGCAGACATCGTCGCCGCACTCAAGCTGCGGTTCCCTGCCATAATCGGCCCGCACAAGGAGGATATCTGCTACGCGACCACGCACCGGCAGGAGGCGGTCAAGGCGATGGCACCCTGGGCGGATGCAATGCTGGTGGTTGGTGCGCCCAACTCCTCGAATTCGCGGCGGCTTGTCGAGGTCGGGGCCAAGGCGGGTTGCCCCTATTCCCAGCTCGTGCAGCGCGCCGGCGATATCGACTGGCGGGCGCTACAGGGAGTGTCCAGCATCGGTGTCACCGCAGGGGCATCCGCACCCGAGGTACTGATCGAAGAGGTGATCGACGCCATCAAGGCACGATACGACGTCACGACCAGCGCGGTGGAAACGGCGGTGGAAAACGTGGAATTCAAGGTTCCCCGCGTCTTGCGGGCGGCCGGGTGACCCGCGCAACCGACGGATCACAGCCATGACAGATCGCAAGACCCTCGAAGTTTACGATGCGCAGGCCGAAGACTATTCGCGATTAATTGCCAATTGGCAAGATTCCGGGCTGGATGCCTTCATCGCCACGCTGCCCGCCTCCGGCGCGGTGCTTGATCTGGGCTGCGGTCCGGGGAACGCCGCCGCGAAAATGGCGGCTGCCGGCCTGAATGTCACCGCGACCGATGGGTCGGCGGAGATGGTCCGCCTTGCGGCGCGCCATCCCGGGGTCACGGCGCTGCAGGCCACGTTCGACGAGATCACCGGCGACGCGCTCTATGACGGCATCCTGGCCAGCTTTTCGTTGCTGCACGCGCCCCGGTCCGCGCTGCCGCGTCACCTGGCCGCGCTGCATCGCGCCGCGAAACCCGGAGCGGTCCTTCTGTTGCGGATGAAACTGGGGCAAGGCGAGGCGGTCGACAGCCTCGGGCGGTTTTACAGTTATTTCAGCGAAAGCGAGCTGAACGGCTTGCTGGAACAGGCTGGTTTTTTGGTTGCATCGGCCCGGACCGGCAGAGACAAGGGGCTGGCCGGAGACATCGAAGACTGGATCGCGATCACCGCTCATGCCTGAACTTTTCGCCTATACCGACGGGGCCTGTTCGGGCAACCCGGGCCCCGGCGGCTGGGGTGTGTTGCTGCGCGCCATCGAAGGCGAAACAATTCTCAAGGAACGGAACCTGTTCGGGGGCGAAGCGGACACGACCAACAACCGGATGGAACTGCTCGCCGCGATCAACGCTCTGGAAACGCTGGACCGGCCCAGCGCCATCACCATCGTGACCGACAGCCAGTACGTCAAGAACGGTGTGACCGGCTGGATTCACGGATGGAAGCGCAACGGCTGGCGAACCGCCTCAAAGAAGCCGGTCAAGAATGCCGAGCTGTGGCAGCGTCTGGACGAGGCGCAGGCCCGACATCAGGTCAACTGGGAATGGGTCAAGGGCCATGCCGGCCATCCCGAGAACGAACGCGCCGATGAACTGGCCCGCCAGGGCATGGCGCCATTCAAGAAAAAACCGGCCGACACATGAGTTTTCTGGCCTTTCTCGACTACGGATCTGTCCTGATCTTCGCGCTGACCGGTGCACTGGTTGCCAGCCGCGCACAGCTCGACCTGGTCGGCTTCGCCTTTATCGCCTGCCTGACAGCAGTTGGTGGCGGGACGGTGCGCGATGTTCTGTTGGGGCGCGACCCGATCTTCTGGATCGGTCAGCCAGCCTATATCCTGCTTGGCGTCGCGGCGGCCGTCCTGGTGTTCTTTACCGCCCACCTGGTGGAAAGCCGGTATCGCTGGTTGTTGTGGCTGGACAGTTTTGCACTGTCCATCGCCGTTGCCGCCGGTACAGGTGTTGCACTGGCCCAGGACCAGCCCGGTGTCGTGGTCGCGCTGATGGGTGTCGCCACCGGGTGCCTCGGCGGCCTGATGCGCGACGTCGTGGTGGGAGAGGTGCCACTGGTTCTGAAACAGGGCGAGCTCTATGCAACCGCCGCGTTGTCCGGGTCCTGCGCCACCCTGACCGCGCTGGCTTTCGGGCTGCCGGTACGCCCGGCCTTGCTGATCGCGGCGGCGGTCTGCTGGGGGCTTCGGGCCGGATCGCTGGTCTTTGGCTGGAGCCTTCCGGTCTACAAGGGCCGTCCGCCCCGGGTCTGAAGAGTCAGCGGCGGTATTTCTGCCATAGCCAGATCAGCAGCATCGCCCCCAGAACCGCCCCGACGAACCCAGCCATCGCGCCCATGACGGTCGTCAGCATCCGCAGGATCAAGCCACCAATCAACGCCCCGGCGATCCCGATGAACATGGTGGTGGGAATGTCCGCTTCGATGCGCATCAGCCGCGTCGCCAGGAACCCAGCCGCGGCGCCGATGATGACAAGTGCGATGATACCCAAGGCCGCCCCTTACTTGCGCCAGTGTGTCGGCACGATGATCAACGCACCAATGGACGAGAGTATGGCATTCATGCCCGGCGATCCAAAGCTGAAACCAAACATGATCCGGACAAAGAAGAACAGGAACGCGCCACCCAGGCAGATGATGATGGATTGCAGGATGCCGTTTTGCGTGAACCCGGATTTCTCGGAAAGATAACCGACAATTCCGGCAATCACCACAGTCCCCATCAGGGTCAGATACATCGGCGCGCTCCTAAAGCTGCGTACCTGCCGAGACCGGCCAGCCCCGCAGAAATGTCTCGCCATCCTGCACGCCCTTGCCCGCCCTTTGCAACCGCAACAGCCTTACCGCGCCCTGCCCGCAGGCAACAGTCAGCGCATCGTCCAGAACCTCGCCGGGCGTTCCATCGCCGTCTGACAAGCGGGACAAATGAACCTTCACCCGCTGCCCCGCCATCTCGGTCCACGCCCCGGGAAACGGGGAGAGCCCGCGGATCTTGCGGTCGACTTCGATCGCCGGGCGCGTCCAGTCGATGCGCGCCTCTGCCTTGTCGATTTTGCCGGCATAGGTCACGCCGTCCGCGGGTTGCGGGTGCGGCGTCAGGTCATTCAGATGGGCCAGCGCCTCAACGATCAACCCCGCCCCGATATCGGACAGGCGGTCATGCAATCCGCCGGCGGTCTCATCCTCCCGGATCGG
>CAYGNE010000213.1:5918-6355 GCA_964351155.1 uncultured Rhodobacterales bacterium
CGGTATCGAGCCCGGCCTCCATCTGCATGATGCAGATTCCGGTTTCCGTGTCCCCGGCCATGATCGCCCGCTGGATCGGCGCCGCCCCGCGCCAGCGCGGCAGCAGGCTGGCATGGATGTTCAGACACCCGTGCCCGGGCGCATCCAGCACAGCCTGCGGCAGGATCAGGCCATAGGCCACGACAATTGCAATATCCGCATTCAAACTCGCAAACTCGGCCTGCGCCACCGGATCGCGCAGTGTCACGGGGCACCTTACCGGCAACCCCAGTTCCTCGGCCCGCGCCTGAACCGGGCTTGGCCTGTTTTTCTTGCCCCGTCCGGCGGGCCTTGGCGGCTGGCAATAGACCGCCGCCACGTCATGCCCGGCCTCGACAAGCGCCTGCAGAACCGGGACCGAGAAATCGGGCGTTCCCATGAATATCAAACGCATGACC
>CAYGNE010000214.1:0-6333 GCA_964351155.1 uncultured Rhodobacterales bacterium
CCGCAAGAAGCTGCGCGAGGCGCATCCCGCGTACGCCAGCGACCTGAACAACCTCGCCTCTTTGCTGGGGGACACGGGCCGGTCTGACGAGGCGGAGCCGCTGTTTCTCGCGGCGGTTTCGGTCGTGGAAGCGGCGTTGGGGGCGGAGCATCCGAACACGAAAATCGCGCGCAAAAATCTCGCGGTGTTTCTGGACGCGCAGCGCGAGGCGGGGGCGCCTGTGGCGGATCAGGATTAAGCGGGCGCCCGTCCAGCCGGTCCTGTCTCACCATTCCGGGTCGTAGGGGCGCTGGCCGACCACGTTGCCGGGGGTGCGGTACTGGCAGACCCATTTCTGGCCCCATTGCCCGTTGATCGGCGGGTTGCAGATCGCCACGCCACAGCCGACATGGGTGGTGTTGGCCCAGACCACCTGTGTGTAGTGGCCGCAGATCTTGCCGCCCGCGCAGCTGTTGGAGCCGACATCGTAATATTGCTGTTCGTTCGCCCAGCTGCCGACCACGGCATCCGGGGAGGCCGGTGTGGTGGACGAGCTGTAGAAGTTGTTTTCGCCGACGCCCTGCGTGCCCGAATGGCCCATCCGGCATTGCGCGGCAAAGGCCGCCGCAGAACTGGCGAGAGCCGGGTCCCAGATCAGGTCGGCCAGCGGCGGGTTGGCCGCGGGATCGACATCCTGGCGCAGGACATTGTGGTAATAGAGCATGTCGCCGGCATCGAAGGCGGGTTGCTGGGCGAGGGCGGCGGAGGCGAGGAGGGGCGCGGCAAGGCCGGCGGTCAGAAGGGGGTTCATGGGGGGCTCTCTATTGATTATGTGCCGGGCGGGAAGTCGGATCAGGGTGAGGTCCGGAGTCCGGCAGGTTGAATGAAGTACTGTCAAATTCACCCATGAAGTGTTGCACGCAGGGCGACGCCCGGTCAATCGGCCTGGCGGCGGGGCGGGCCGGCGAGAGCGGATTGGTCGCCGGGGTGGCGCGTGTTATGATCGCGCGGGGTTTGTGAGGATTTGGATGTGCCCGACACCAAGTGGTGGACATTCGGCTGGTGGCGCGACCAGAACAACCGCGATGGCGCATCGGCGATCACCGGCATCCTGAAAGTGCTGGTGCCCGCCGGACTGGTCGTGGCGGCGGGGATCGCGGGGTGGTTCGGGTTGTCGCCCGCGCCCGACAGCCCCGCGCCAGCCGCGATCCGGACCGGTGACAACAGCCCGGTGCAGACCGGGTCCGGCACCCAGATCAACCTGGGCGACAACGGGCAGGTGATCATGACCGACCCGGACAAGGTCGCGGGGGCCGCCCCGGCGGAGCCGGTGGTGACGATGACGCTGGCGCAGTTCGAGGACCGGCAGAAAAAGCTGAAGGCGCAGATCACCGCAGAGCTGCAGGACGCCCGGATCAGCGACCGCAAGCGGCTCGAGGCCGAGCTGGAGGAGGTGCGCCGCCGGCTGGCCGACCTGCCGGCGGCCTATGACGAGGCGCTGGCGCGGATTGCCGCGCTGGAAGGCCAGTTGCGGGATTTGAAGGGTGCGGTGCCCGATGAAACGCTGGCCGCGGCGCAGGCGGCGCTGGCGGCGGGGGATACGTCCAAGGCGGACGCGCTGTTTGCGCAGGTCGAGGCGGATGAGGACGCGGCGATCCTGCGCGCGGCGGATGCGGCGTTTGCCCGAGGCAAGATCGCCGAGGACGAGGTCCGGCTGGTGGATGCCGCGCGCCATTACGAAAAGGCCGCGCGCCTGAACCCGACCTATGACACACTGTTGTCGGCGGGCCGGTTCCTGGGCATCAATGCGCGGTTCGCCGAGGCGATCGCGATCAACGAGGACCTGGTGGCGCTGAGCCGGCGCGAGATCGGAACCGACGATACCCGGATGGCGCAGGCGCTGAACAACCTGGCCACGAATTTCCAGTCCGTGGGGCGGTTCCAGGAGGCCGAGGCGCTGTTTCGCGAGGCGATCGAGATCGACTTGCGCACCGGAAACGAACGCAGCGAGGATTACGCGATTCACCTGAACAACCTGGCCGGCCTGCTGCAGGACCGGGGGCATTACGACGAGGCGACATTGCTGTTTCGCAAGGTGCTGGAGATCGACGCCGAGATCGGCAAGGAAAACACCGAGCTGCACGCCGCGCATCTGAACAACCTGGCCTCGGTTCTGCGGATCAAGGGACGCCGGTTCGAGGCCGAGGTGCTGTTTCGCCGGGCGATCCGGATCGACTCCGAGACCATCGGCGAGGCGCATCCGGATTACGCCGCGCGGCTGAGCAACCTGGCCGGGCTGCTGGAGGAACAGGGACGGTATGACGAGGCCGAGCCGCTGTACCTGCAGGCGCTTCAGATCGATCGCGAGACCTTTGGCACCGCGCATCCGCTATACGCGGCGCACCTGAACAACCTGGCCGGGCTGTACCACGAGACCGGACGCCTGACCGAAGCAGAGCCGCTGTTTCGCGAAGCGCTTCGCACACATCAGAAGATCGTCGGGAAATCCCATCCGGATGCCGCGGTTGCGCTGAACAATCTCGCATCGCTCCTGGAGGCGCTTGGTCGTCTGGACGAGGCCGAGCCGCTGTATCACGAAGCGCTCGAGATCTCCCGCGACAAGCTGGGCACCGGCCATCGCAACTATGCCACGATCCTGAACAATCTCGCCGGGCTCCTGCGCGCCGATGGGCGGCTGGACGAGGCCGAAGCGGTGTTTCGCGATGCGCTTGAGGCGATGGAAGCCGCGCTTGGACCTGACCACGCGAATACGCGGATCGTTCGCCACAACCTCGATCAACTGCTCCAGAGCCGCGCCGACTGAGCGGGCTTGCCTTTTCCGCCCCTGCCGGGGCAGGGTGCCGTCGGTTCGACCCGCGCGAAAGAAGGAGCGGCACATGATCCCGGCGGTTGGTTATCAGGGCGCAAGAGTCGCCGTACTCGGATTGGGGCGATCGGGCCTTGCCGCCGCCCGGTCATTGCGGGCCGGCGGCGCCGTGCCGGTGTGCTGGGACGACAATGCCGCCGCGCGCGATGCCGCCGGGGCCGAGGGGTTCGACTGTTCGGACCTGCATCGCGGCGGAGTGTTCGACGATGTTCAGGCGCTGATCGTCTCGCCCGGCATTGCGCATCTCTATCCCGCGCCAAACCCGGTTGTCGCCGCCGCCCTGCAGGCCGGGGTGCCGGTGGACAATGATATCGGCGTGTTCTTTCGCTCGTTCGCGACACCGCAATGGGACAGCTTTGACATCGCGCCGCGGGTCGTGGCGGTGACCGGTTCCAACGGCAAATCCACCACCGCCGCGCTGATCCATCACATCCTGACCGAGGCCGGGCGCCCGGCCCAACTCGCCGGCAATATCGGACGCGGCGTGCTGGATCTCGCGCCGGCGACCGACGGCGAAGTTGTGGTCCTGGAACTGTCCAGCTACCAGACCGACCTGGCCCGCGCGCTGACCCCCGATATCGGAGTCTTTACAAACCTGTCGCCCGACCACCTGGACCGGCACGGCGGCATCGGCGGCTATTTCGCGGCCAAGCGGCGCCTGTTCGCCGAGGGCGGCCCGGATCGTGCCGTGATCGGCGTGGACGAAACCGAAGGCGCTTTCCTTGCCGGCCAGATGGCCGAGGGGCCGGCGGATGACCGGGTGATACGCATCTCGGTGTCGCGCAAGCTGACCGGGCCCGGCTGGAATGTCTTTGCCCGCAAGGGGTTTCTGTCGGAGTATCGGAAAACGCGCCAGGCCGCCGCGATCGATCTGCGCCCGGTTCGCGGGCTGCCGGGGGCGCATAACCACCAGAATGCCTGTGCCGCCTATGCGGTGTGCCGGTCGCTGGGCCTTGCGCCGCGGGTCATCGAAAGCGCATTGCAAACCTATCCCGGGCTGCCGCATCGCAGCCAGATCATCGCCGAGGCCGGCGGTGCGAGATTTTTCAATGACAGCAAGGCGCACAACGGGGACAGCGACATGAAAGCGCTGAAGGCTTTCCCCAAAATCCGCTGGATCTGTGGTGGCCTTGAAAAAGAAGGCGGTCTCGGAGCATTGACAGGACAGACCGGCGCGGTCGTCAAAGCCTATGTCATTGGGCGCGAAGCAGCCGGATTCGCGCTGCAGCTGGATGTCGAAACCGAGGTCTGCACCACGATGGCCAGGGCCGTGCAGCGTGCGATGGCCGACGCCGAACCCGGTGACACGGTCCTGTTGGCGCCCGCGGCGGCAAGCTTTGACCAATATGACAACTTCGAACGGCGCGGTGATGATTTTGCCGCCGAAGTGCAAAGACAGCTTGCCGCGAAATGAGGGGGCGCTGCCCCCGCCGCCCCTTGGGCGGCTCCCCCGGGGTTTATGAAACCAGAAAGAAACCGGGGGCGTGCTGCTTCTTTCTGGTTCGAAATACCCCCGGGGTTCGGGGCAGAGCCCCGATCGGGTGGCGGTTCAGTCACGGGTCCGGGATATCGCCGAACCGGCCGCCACGGCGGATGACCATGCCCATTGGAAGTTATATCCACCAAGCCATCCCGTGACATCGACGGCTTCGCCTATGACATGGAGGCCGCGAACCGATTTGGCCTGCAGGGTTTGTGAAGACAGACCCCGCGTGGACACGCCGCCCAGCGTCACTTCGGCGGTGCGGTAACCCTCGCTGCCGGAGGGTGTCAGGGTCCAGTTGGTCAGCGCATCCGCGAGGTCGGCCAGGGCGGTGTCGGGCAGGTCGGCGAGCCGCTCGGCCAGAGGCAGTGTCGCGGCAAGATGGTCGAGCAGGCGCGCGGGCAGGCAGGCGGCGAGTTCGGTCTTGACCTGCCGGCTGCCGGCGCGCGGTCTTTGCCGGCGCAGCATGTCAAGCAGGGGAAGGTTCGGGGTCAGGTCCACATTGATCTGTTCTCCTTCGCGCCAGAAGGAGGACAATTGCAGGACGGCGGGTCCGGACAGGCCGCGATGCGTGAACAGCAATGCCTCGTCAAACGCCGCCCGGGCGTTGGAGAGCCGAACCGGCAACGATACCCCGGACAGGCCGGCGAATCGCCCGTCGGGGAAGGTGAGGGGCACGAGGCCGGGGCGGGTCTCGGTGATCTCGAGGCCGAACTGCCGGGCGATGTCATAGGCCAGTCCGGTGGCGCCCATTTTCGGGATCGATTTGCCGCCGGTGGCCAGAACCAGGTTTCGGCAGGCCAGGCGGTGGCGGGCGCCCTGGCGATCCAGTTCGAGGGCAAACCCGTCATCGGTTTTCCGCAGGTCGCGCAAGCTGCTTTGCAGCCACAGTTCCGCGCCGGCCTGCCGGGTCTCGGCGAGCAGCATCGATACGACCTGTCTCGCGGAACCGTCGCAGAACAATTGCCCCAGCGTCTTTTCGTGCCATGTGATGCCATGACGGTTCATCAGATCGATGAAATCCCACGGGGTGTAGCGCGCCAGCGCCGATTTGGCGAAATGCGGGTTTTGCGACAGGAAGTTTTGCGGGCCCGTGTGCAGGTTGGTGAAATTGCAGCGCCCGCCGCCCGAGATCCGTATCTTTTCTCCCGGCGCGCGGGCGTGATCGATGACCAGGGTGCCCGGCCCGCTATGGGCGGCGCACATCAGGCCCGCGGCTCCGGCGCCGAGAATGATGGTTCGGTATTCCATCCGGGCCGGTTGGCGCGGTTTGCCGCCAAAGGCAAGAGGAAGATGCTGGCCTGATCCGGGATTTTGATGTAGGTTTCGCTCACAGACCCCGAAAAGGGGCGAGAAGAGGCAAAATCGGCGGTAAACCATGACTGAAATGGTGTATGGCGCGGTCCCGGAGCGGGGCGGCGAACCTATTCTTCCCAAATGGTGGCGGACGATCGACAAATGGTCGATGTCCTGCGTGCTGATCCTGTTCGTGATCGGCCTGTTGCTGGGGCTGGCCGCGTCGCCCCCCCTGGCCGCGCGCAACGGGTTCGAGCCGTTTCACTATGTCACGCGCCAGGCGGTGTTCGGTGGTGCGGCGCTGGTCGCCATGCTGCTGACTTCGATGATGTCGCCGACGCTGGTGCGGCGGCTGGCGGTCCTGGGATTTCTCGCGGCATTCGTGGCGCTGGCGCTGCTGCCGGTTCTGGGCACCGATTTCGGCAAGGGTGCCGTGCGGTGGTACAGCCTGGGCTTTGCCAGCATTCAGCCGTCCGAGTTTCTGAAGCCGGGGTTTATCGTGGTCGCGGCCTGGATGCTTGCCGCCAGCCAGCAGATCAACGGGCCGCCGGGGACCGCGTGGTCCTTTGCGCTGTGTATCGCGATCGTGCTGATGCTGGCGCTGCAGCCCGATTTCGGCCAGGCCTGCCTGGTCCTGTTCGGCTGGGGTGTGATGTATTTCGTGGCCGGGGCGCCGATGCTGTTGCTG
>CAYGNE010000215.1:0-6303 GCA_964351155.1 uncultured Rhodobacterales bacterium
ATCCATGTCGTGTTCGATGACCACAAAGGTATAGCCGCGTTCCTCGTTCAGCCGGATGATCGCGTCGCCGATCGTGTTCAGAAGCGTCCGGTTCACCCCGGCGCCGACCTCGTCAAGAAACACGATCTTTGCATCGACCATCATGGTGCGGCCGAGTTCCAGCAGTTTCTTTTGTCCGCCTGAAACCTGTCCGGCCTTGTGGTCGGCAAGGTGTTCAATGGTCAGAAACTCAAGAACCTCGTCAGCCTTGGCGCGCAGGGCGCGTTCCTCATCAGCGATCCGTTTTTGCCCGAACCAGGTGTTCCACAGCGTTTCGCCGGACTGCCCGCCGGGAACCATCATCAGGTTCTCGCGGCACGTCATCGACGAGAATTCGTGCGCGATCTGGAATGTCCGGAGCAGACCTTTGTGAAACAGGTCGTGCGGCGGAAGTCCCGTTATGTCCTCTCCCGCCATGGTCACGCGACCCGACGTTGGTTCAAGAACGCCGGCTATAACATTGAAAAGAGTTGTTTTCCCGGCACCGTTTGGGCCGATCAAACCGGTAATGGAATTTTCGGCAATCTCAAGTGTTGCCCCATCCACGGCGTGAAAACCGCCAAAATGCTTGTGCACGTCCTGAACGACGATCATTGCACCCCCGTGCCGTGTTTTCACGGCCTGTTGTTCTGTCGCCGCCTGTATCTGGCGGCCTGTTATTGAAACAGCCCGGACACCGGGCCCGGGCTGTTCTTTTTGGTCATTTCATCCGGTCAGCGGAAGTTGACGGTTGTGTTCTGGCCGTCCTTGACTTCGATCTCGCGGTAGCTGCCAGCGCTTTCGCCCGGTCCGATCAATTCGACCGCCGAGGCACCAACATAGTCGATATCGCCGCCGTTCTTGATGATCTCGAGCCCCTTGGCAAGCTCACCGGGATAGATCTTTTCGCCCGGGGCGTTGGCCACTTCCATGATCTTGGAGCTGTATTCGGCCGGGTCGGTCGAATTTGCGGCCTGCATCGCGAACATGAACAGGGCGGCGGCGTCATAGCTTTCCGGCGTATAGGGCGAGGTCGCGTCAAACGCGTCACCTGCCATTGCGGTCAGTTTTTCGATACCGTCACCGCCGGATCCGGCGATCTGGCCGAACGAACCGTTCAGGTCCGGGCCGACATTCGCGGGCAGGCTGTCCCCGATCATGCCGCCGGGCAGGCCAAAGGTTTCGAATGCACCGGAATCCAGGGCGGCGTTGATGATGCCGAGACCACCCTGGTCCAGATACCCGGCAACCACCAGGATATCACCGCCAGCCGAGGCCAGCGCGCCGACTTCGGCGGAGTAATCTGCCTTGCCGTCCTCATGGGCCGCGCTGATTGTCACCTTGCCGCCGACCGCTTCAAACGAGGTCACGATCGCATCGGCCAGACCCTTGCCATAGTCATTGTTCGTATAGGTCAGCGCAATCGATTTGATGCCACGCTCGGTCAGGATATCGGCCATCACCTGGCCTTCGCGCGCATCCGACGGTGCCGTGCGGTAGAACAGATCGTTGTCCTCGACGGTGGACAGGCCGGGTGACGTTGCCGACGGGGAAATCATCACCATGCCATTGGGGATCGCAACGTTCTGCAGGATCGCGCCGGTGACACCCGAACAATCCCCGCCGATAAGCCCGTTGATGCCATCTGCGATAAGACGCTCCGCGTTGGATGTCGCCAGGCCGTTGTCGATACAGCCGGTATCCGCGCGCATCGGCGTAACCTTGGCCGCGTCAAGCAGCGCGCCGCTGTCTGTGACTTCTTTCATGGCGAGTTCTGCTCCGGCGGCCATTGGTCCGGTCAACGATTCGATCGGACCGGTGAAACCGATCAGAATGCCTAGTTTCACTTCCTTGGCATGGCCACCCGCAAACGCGTTTGTCGCCATCAGCGCCGTGGCCGCCGTGGCCATAAGCAGTTTTTTCATGTGTTTTCTCCCGTGTTGGAACAAAATGTTCGCGCACGAGCCTAGGCAAGCCGGGAAAAAAAGAAAAGGCCTCTTTCATGCGAGTTTGCGTAGCGTCAGCCTTTGAAAAACCAATCGGTTCAGATCGACAACCGGGCCGCGTGGCTACCGCGTTCGCGATAGGGCGTGGTGTCGTAGTGGGCTCGGTAACACTTGGAAAAATGGGACGGGCTGGCAAAACCGCAGGCCAGTGCCACGTTGATCACGCTCATGTCGGTTTGCATGAGAAGGTTTCGCGCCTTTTGCAGTCGCAATTCCATGTAATAACGTTTTGGGGACCGGTTCAGGTACCGCCGGAACAACCGCTCGAGCTGGCGCGTGGACATGCCAACTTCCTTTGCCAGAATGGACGGGCTGATCGGTTCCTCGATATTGGCTTCCATCATCTGGATAACCTGGCTCAGTTTCGGGTGCCGCACCCCGATCCGGGTAGGGACCGACAATCTCTGGGTGTCCTGATCGGTCCTGATGCTGGAGTAAATCAGCTGATCAGCCACCGCATTTGCCAGGTCCTCGCCGTGCTGATCCGCGATCAGCTTTAGCATAAGATCGATGGACGACGTGCCGCCGGCCGTTGTCATGCGGTTGCCGTCGATCACGAAAACCGACTTGGTCAGTGTCACGTCTTCGAATTCTTCGGCGAAACTGTCCGAATTCTCCCAGTGTATCGTCGCCTTTTTCCCATCCAGCAATCCCGCCTTGGCCAGCGAGTAGGCCGCTGTACACAGACCCCCGATGAACAATCCCTTGCGGGCCTCGCGTCGCATCCATCCCAGAAGACGTTTCGTGGTCGAGTTCTGCACATCGATTCCACCGCAGACCAGGACCGTGTCATCACGGTTCAGTTCGTCCAGATCGATGTCGACGCCAAACACCGTGCCGGCAGAACAGCGCACGCTTTGCCCGCCCTCTGCGGCCAGCAACCACGTGTACAATTCCTTGCCGGCCATGCGATTGGCGATGCGCAGGCTTTCCAAGGCCGAGGCAAAGCAAAGCATCGTGAAATTGTCCAACAGAACGAAAACAAAACGACGGGGTTTGCCGTCGTTGGATTTCACCGGGACAATCAGCTGCTCTTCCATGTCGTTCTCTTTCTCACCCGACGGGTTGCCGTCGGGGCCTTTCAGGGTCTTCCTCACCATGTTCAGACGTTTTCGCCATCGTCAAGGGATGCAAATCGGATATGGCAACCCGGCTCCGGCTTTCGTATAGATACCGCCTGAATTGCGGAACGGAGAACATAGCGATGAGTGAGTGGCAAAAAACCGACTGGCGTGCAAAGCCTCGGGTTCAGATGCCCGACTATACAGACACGGCAGCTTTGAACGCGGTCGAAGCGCAACTGTCAAAGTATCCGCCGCTGGTGTTTGCGGGCGAGGCGCGGCGGTTGAAAAAGCATCTGGGTGCGGCGTCGCGGGGCGAGGCGTTTCTGCTGCAAGGCGGCGATTGTGCCGAAAGCTTTGAACAATTCAGCGCGGACAGCATCCGCGACACATTCAAGGTGATGCTGCAAATGGCCATGGTTCTGACCCATGGCGCCAAGGTTCCGGTCATCAAGCTCGGCCGTATGGCGGGGCAGTTTGCCAAGCCGCGCAGCGCGCCAACCGAGGTTGTGAATGGCGTGGAGCTGCCCAGTTACCGTGGCGATATTATCAATGAACTGGACTTTTCGCCCAACTCGCGCATCCCCGATCCGACCAAGATGCTGCAGGCCTATACACAGGCTGCGGCGACCCTGAACCTTCTTCGGGCGTTCTCGACCGGTGGGTATGCCGACGTCAACCAGGTTCACGCCTGGACGCTGGGCTTTACGGAAAGCAAGGAAGCTGAAGCCTACCGCGAGGTCGCCAACAGGATCAGCGATACGCTGGACTTCATGAAGGCGGCCGGTGTCAACCAGGATACGGCACATACTTTGCAGTCGGTCGAGTTCTACACGAGTCACGAAAGCCTGCTTCTGGAATACGAAGAGGCTCTGACCCGGCGGGATTCGACATCCGGCAACTGGCTGGCGGGGTCGGGCCATCTGATCTGGATCGGTGACCGCACGCGTCAACCGGACGGCGCGCATGTCGAATTCGCGAGGGGTGTGCTCAACCCGATCGGGCTCAAATGCGGCCCGACGATGACATCGGAGGATCTGAAACTTCTGATGGCCAAGCTGAATCCCGGGAACGAGGCTGGACGGCTGACTCTGATCGCGCGCTTTGGGGCGGGCAAGGTGACAGAACACCTGCCGCGCCTGATTCAGACCGTGCGCGAAGAAGGCGCCGAGGTCGTTTGGGTGTGCGATCCGATGCATGGCAACACGATCAAGTCGTCAACCGGATACAAGACCCGCCCGTTTGAGTCCGTTCTGCGCGAAGTCCGGGAATTCTTCGGCGTTCATACCGGAGAGGGCACTGTACCCGGTGGCGTGCATTTCGAAATGACCGGACAGGACGTGACCGAATGTACTGGCGGCGTTCAGGCTGTCAGCGACGAGGACCTGTCCGACCGGTATCACACCGCCTGCGATCCGCGCCTGAATGCCAGCCAGTCGCTTGAACTGGCCTTCCTGGTGGCCGAGGAATTGTCCAAACTTCGTTCTGCCCGTTTGGAACGCGCGGCAGGCTGAAAAACGCGCCCGGTCTCATTTCGGGACCGGGCGCGTGTCGTTCAATCGTCTGATTTTACCAATCGCAAGTGGGGTGCACGTCCGCCGAGTACGGCCTGCGCCTCGGCAAACCCCTGAACCGCCTCTTTTGGTGGGTTCTGAATGCGTGATCCGGGCAGGACATCGCGAAGCTGGGTGCCGGTCACATCGAAACGGCGCGGTTGGCGGCCAAAATCTCCGTCGGCAACAAAGACGCCGAGTATCCTGCTGCAATCGCCCATGTCGCTTTTCAGCGGCAACATGATCATCCGCGCCTCGCATTCGCCGCGCATGCTCTGCCTCTCGCCCGCAAGGCTGAGTTCGGCAACCGCCGGGCGGTCAAAGACGTGTTCCAATGTCGCTGACACCTGATCCCGTGCCGCAGGTGTGAACAGCGAGGTGAGCGGCATGCCCCGGACTTCCATGCCCGTCAGTTCAAAGAGATGCTGTCCGGCCAACCTGAACCGGGCAATCCCCGGCGCGATCCGTTCGAGGATAAACGCGTATTCAAGCACCTGTTCCAGCCCGCGAGGATCGATCTGCGAACGCGATGGAATATCGGCTCCATCACGAAGCGCCGTCCAGTAGGCCTCGGCCTGACGGATTGGGGAAAGACTTGTGCCGCTGCGAAACCGGTCCATTGCGACCACCTTTTTTGAATCCCGGGGGCTAAGAATGCGGATCATGGTGTTATCTCTTGATGAGCGTTTCTGACTTTGTGTTTGGTTCGTGATCCTTCGAAACAGATGATTAGCACTTGCTTCAGAAAGATTACCCAAGTGTTAATGGAATTCGAAAAAATTTCCACAAAGACTCGTGCATTTGGTTAATGCAACCGCGTGTCCCACCTGTGCCGGTTGCCCGGCCCACCTGAATCCCGACAGGTGTTTACGCCGCCCGACATGGGCGAATTATTCAGCGCAAAACACCGGGACTCAAATCGCGATGTTCATGGACCCCGGTATCCGATGACAAGTCCATCGAGAATAATCGCGGTCCGATCCGGACTGATCGGGTTTCCGGGACCGCCCGAGGTTACTTCGCCGGGCTTTGCGGCATAATTTGTGACTGGGGTCGCGCCCTGCGTTTCCGACTGTCCGTTCTCGCATCCTGAAACCACGGGAAGCGCAAGGAAGAAACCGGAAATGATCAGCCGTCGCATCGATTATCCTTTCTGGCGCTGCGCGACCTGGTCGCTGTCGCGGTGCCTTTCGCCGTGCACCGTCTGCGCCGGATACCGTGAGCGTATCGGTAAATCTTTGACTTCGGAAGGGTGCGACCAAGATATCATGTGCAGGGCTTGTCCTGTCGGGGTGGATGGCATTAGGTGCGACCGGAATTCTTCCGGTCCAGGGACAGAGACAGAAAAGGCGCGCATGATCAATTCGATGACAGGATTCGCTTCGGCGAAAGGCGAGGCCGCCCCGTATTCCTGGGGCTGGGAGTTGCGCAGTGTAAACGGCAAGGGGCTGGATCTGCGTCTGCGGGTGCCGGACTGGCTTGACGGGCTGGAAACTGCACTTCGCAGTGTCCTCGCCAAATCCGTGACGCGTGGCAACGTCACCCTGATGCTGCGGGTCGCTCGGGATGACGAGGCCGGAACACTCGTTCTGAACCCTGCCGTGCTGAACGCTGCCTTGGATGCCTTGAGTGTGATCGAGGCAGAGGCGATGGATCGCGGTTTGT
>CAYGNE010000216.1:0-6295 GCA_964351155.1 uncultured Rhodobacterales bacterium
TGACGTGGTGCGCCGCGCAGACATCGTGGTTGCGGCGGTCGGACGCCCGGAAATGGTGCCGGGCGACTGGATCAAGCCGGGCGCAACGGTGATAGATGTGGGCATCAACCGGATCGATGCGCCGGAAAAGGGAGAAGGCAAGACCCGGCTGGTGGGCGATTGCCACTACGACAGCTGTGCCGCGGTTGCGGGCGCGATTACCCCGGTTCCCGGCGGCGTTGGTCCGATGACCATCGCCTGCCTTCTGGCCAACACGGTCACCGCCTGCTGCCGCGCAAATGGATTGACAGAGCCGGAAGGGCTGACGGCCTGACGCATCGGACTGTCCGGTCGTTCACACCGCGAGAAAGCCGATGGCGGAAAACACCGCCACGACGGCTATCCAATGCGATCGGCTGAGTTTCTCGCCCAGGAAGAGGCCGGCCAGGATCACCGTGATCAAGCCGAAGGTCGAGGCGGCCACGGCGGCGAATTCCGGCCGTGCCGTCTGTCCTGCACCGATCACGCATCCCAGCGCCACCGCGTCGAGCGCGCCCATGATCGCCAGAACCGGTATGTTCCTGCGTGGCGGCAGGAGCGGTGCGCGCAGGATCAGCGCCAACAGGGCGATCGTCAGTAACGCACCGATACGGGTCGGGGCAAGCAGGGCCAGTTCGCCCCCCGAAACCGTGGCGGCATGCCCGACGGCAAAGGTAATTGCAAAACCCGTGCCGGCGAGGACCGACCAAAGAATCGCGGCAGCCGGCCCCGCGGGCGCGGCCTCGTGCGTATCGGTATCCTGGCGGGCGACAAAGGTGACACCGACAATGACAATGCCGACGGCCAGCCATTGCCACGGTGTTGCCGGAGATCCTGTCAGGCTGGCCCAGCCGACCGAGAGGATGGGATAGGCGCCGATGATCGGCGCGACGAGGCGCACCGGCCCGATTGCAAAAGCCTTGTACAGTGCAAATCCTGCGACCGCGAAAACCACCCCGGACAGCAGTGCGAGAATTTCCGCATTGGCAGCCTTGGCTTCGTCGTGGAACCAGAGACTGACCGGCGTGACGAACACCAGTCCAAACCCAAGGACCGCGAAGATCGACGAAATGATCCCGCCACGCTGAGAGATATAGCGCACGCAGACATCGTGGATGCCCCAGGCGAGGGCCGCAAGAAGCCCGAGGCTCAGGGCCAGCATGAACAAGGCCCTTCCGGCGCTCGGTTCGGGAAATCGCCGATGCGAGATGCCGGGCAACCGCTGTCGCGGGCCCGCCGGGTTAGCGTAAGCAGATGAGCCATTGGTCAGCCAACCAAAAAGATCTGTATGTCGGCAACATTTGTCCCGGTCGGTCCGGTAACCAGCAAATCTCCGGACAGGCGCAGTGCCGCGTTGCTGTCATTGTTTTCCAGCAATTCCCGTGGGTTCCGGCCCACCTCCCGGATGCGTCCGAACGTGCCCTGGTCGACGATGGCACCAGCGGCTTCGGTCGGTCCGTCGCGGCCATCCGTGCCACCGGACAGAAACACCCACGGAGCCATCAGCGGCGTGTCATCTGCCAGACCCGCGACACGCAATGCCAATTCCTGATTGCGCCCGCCCAGACCGGTACCTTGTAGCCGCACGGTGGTTTCGCCGCCCCAGACCAGGGCACAGGGACGGCGCCCGGTCGCGGCCTTTCGTGCGCCTGTCAGCACAGTGTGAGCGGCGTCGGCGACGTCACCCACCAGCGGGTCAGGGGCGACGGTCACGTCGTACACGTCTGACAGCGCATCGGCGGCGGCCCGGACACTCTGGGCGTTGCCACCGATCAAATGGTTGGCGGATGGCGGAATGCCGGTGTCGGGGTCCGGAGCGTCGAGATGTGCCAGAATGCTCGCCGGAACCTGGTCTTGGAGGCCCGTTTTGCACAGAAGGTCGAGCGCCTCGGCCCTGGTGCCGATCGGTGCAACGGTTGGTCCGCTGGCAATCGCCCGCAAGTCGTCGCCCACAACGTCGGACAGGATATAGGCGGTCACGCGCGCGGGCGAAGCCATGCGCGCAAGCCCGCCCCCCTTCAATTGCGAGACTTGCTGCCGGATAAGGTTCATCGCCGATATGTCCAGCCCGCTGGCCAGAAGCAGCCTGTTGAGTTGTCGTTTGTCGGCCAGGCTGACGCCCGGCGGCGGGGCCGGGAGCAAGGCTGATCCACCACCTGAAATCAGTGCAATAACAATGTCTTCCGGGTTTGACTTGATCAACATTTCCTCGACGAAATTTGCCGCGGCGGCTCCGGTTTCGTCGGGCACCGGATGACCGGCGCGAAATGTCGTGACGCCCGTAACTTTGTCATCGTTCTCGCGATGCGTGATGCACACGGCCTCGACGTCGCCGTCCACCAGAGGCAAAAGCGCGCGCAGCATTGCCGGGGCCGCCTTGCCAAGGGCGACGATCCGGGTCACCCCGCCCGGCGCAGGCCGGGGAAGGGTGGCCGAATTCAGAAAGCCGGCAAGCGCCGCGCCGGGGTCGGCGCGCAGAACCGCCGCGTCAAATGCTCTTCTGGCGGCCTGTCGCAGGTCGCGATCCCTTTCAGCCACCGGCAATCTGCTTTGCCTTTTCGACCAGTACTTCGGCCTGGCGGATCGACGCATAATCGATCAGGCGGCCGTCCAGCGACACCGCACCTTTACCCTCGGCCTCGGCCTGCGCCATGGCGTCCAGAATGCGTTTGGCCTTGGTCACCTCGGCTTCGGACGGGCTCATCACTTCGTTCGCAAGCGCGATCTGGCTGGGGTGGATGGCCCATTTCCCCTCGCATCCCAACACGGCGGCCCGTTTGGCGGCGGCGCGGTATCCGTCGGGATCCTGAAAGTCGCCGAACGGCCCGTCGATGGGCCGCAACCCGTTGGCCCGCGCGGCGACGACCATTCGCGCCAGCGCATAATGCCACATATCGCCCCAGTGCACGTCACGATTTCCGGTCTCATCCGGGTCGATGATCGTGGTGCGCGCACGGGTGCTGGCGGCATAGTCGGCCACGCCGAAATGCAGGCTTTCGTTACGCCGCGAGGCGCCGGCGATTTCGGTCACGTTCTGCATGCCCAATGCGGTCTCGATAATGTGCTCGAAACCGATCTTTTTGGAGTATCCTTTTGCGTCCTCGATCTGGGTCACCATCATGTCCACGGCATAAACGTCGGCGGCGGTTCCGACTTTGGGAATCATTATGAGATCGAGCCGTTCGCCTGCCTGTTCGACCACGTCGACCACATCGCGATACATGTAGTGCGTGTCCAGACCGTTGATCCGGATCGACATCGTCTTGTGCCCCCAATCGATGTCGTTCAGTGCCTTGATGATGTTCTTTCTGGCCTGTTCCTTTTCGTCTGGCGCGACCGCGTCCTCGAGGTCGAGAAAGATGACGTCCACGTCGGATTGTGCCGCTTTTTCAAACATTTGTGGTTGCGATCCCGGAACGGCCAGTTCCGATCGGTTCAGGCGGGCGGGGGCTTGTTCAATGGCGTGAAAGGACATTGTGATAGGTCTTTCCTTGAGTGAGAATCTGGGCCGTCTCTTTTTGGCATTGGCGATGCGCGGTTAACTGTCAAGAAAAAAAATTGCGTGATGAGCGCGCCGTTGGTTCGATTATTTCGCGCCATTCGATCCGACCGGAAAGCGTGGTTACAAACCGGCTGCGGCAGGGTTTTTGCCGCTCTGGCGGGGCACGTTTTCCGCTCTTGTTCGCAGCGGCTCAAACCATCGCTGATCTTCTTCAGACATGGGCCTCCAAAAGCGCCATCGGGCGGGACGTGGCCGGCGACCGTGACGGCACTTTCCTGGCGGTGTCCGACAGGCAATCCGGGTTGGTGCCGGCCCGGCCAATCAGTCAGGCCGGCGCCATCGCGACTGGTGTGACTCGTGCGTTGGGGTTTGAGACCTTGCCAGAAGCCGGAAACGAGCAATGGTGGCTGACCCCCGGTGCCGTTTCGATGGCCGTTCAATTGGCAAGCGCATGAATCCTTGCGCTTTTTCCTGAGAAACCACCCATAAGGACGGGGTAGTTTTCGGTATACACCGGAATACTTACCCGAAAGTGTAGGTAAATGACCATACAAATGGATGCCCAAAAGCAGGATAAAGAGGCGTTGTGAAAATTCCCGCCGCAGATACGGTTTGATCAGGAACAGTGCGACAAGCACATGATCGCAGGTTTCCGGAACGGGAGAACAGCATGACCAAATTCGCGCCATTTCAGAAACTGGACATTCCGGCCACCATCGCAGCGGGCCCCGGACCGGGCAACACCGACGCCCGGGTTCTGGCCGCTTTTTCAGGGGCGGGGATTGCCGATCACATGCATGGCGACGTGCTGCGGGGAATGGTCGAATGCAAGCATATGCTGCGCGAACTCTGGGGCACGTCCAACGTGCACACCTTTGGCGTTGCAGGCACCGGCTGGAGCGGTCTGGATGTCATGTTCAGCGCGGTCATGCCCGGTGATACGGTGGTGATGTTCGTCAATGGCACGTTTTCCGGCATCGACGGGCTGACCGTCCGGATGAAGGCGGCGACCGCCGAAGAACTGGCCGCGAACCCGCTCGATCCAAAGGCATCCTCGGTCACGATCGTCGATGTTCCGCATGGCCAGTCCGTCACCGCGGACATCGTCGAAGAGGCGCTCGCGACGCACAAGCCGAAATGGGCTGCGATGGCGCATTGGGAAACCGGCTCAGGCCGGATCAATGACATCCGCGGTTTCAGCGATGCCTGTGAAAAACACGGCGTCATGGGGCTCGTGGATGCGGTGTCGTCGCTTGGTGTCGAAGATTTCCGCATCGACGACTTTGCCGGGATCCACGGTTGGGCGTCCTGCCCGCAGAAGGGCGTCTGCTGCCTGCCGCTGACCTATGCGCCGGTGTCCTTCACCGACCGGTATATCAACGAGCTGACGTTGACCGGAACCCGGACATTTGTGCATCATCCGATCCTCGAGGCCCGCCACTGGGGCATCATCAACGGCGAAGACGTCGAAAAGGGAACCTATCACCGGACCCATTCGGCCTATGCCGTGGCGGCATTTCACGAGGCGCTGCGGATCACGTTGCAGCAGACGGTGGCGCAGCGTGCCAAGGACTACAAGTTCCACGAGGCGGCCTTGCGCGCCGCGGTCATGGCGATGGGCTGCGAGGTCACCTCGAACATGACGTCGCTGATCGTGCTGAATCTGCCCGGGCAGCTGGCCGGGCGTGAAATGGAACTGGTGCAATCCTGCCGGGCGCAGAACTTCGGCATCTGGCCGACCCTGTCGGAACCCGTGCAGGTCCGGATCGGAATCCTGAACCTGTTGAACCGTTCCACGATCACCGACATCGCGCACCGGTTTTCCGATGCCATTCGCGCCCTGGGCGGAACAATCGACCAGGCGGCGGTCGATGCAGCATTGAACGCCCATTACGACACGGCGATCGCAGCCGAGTAGGGTGCCGATTTCACTGGCAAACGGAGGAGTTGTCATGGACATTCACGAATATCAGGCCAAGGAAATCCTTGCCAATTTCGGGGTGGCAGTGCCGCCCGGCGCGCTGGCCTACAGCCCGGAACAAGCTACCTACCGCGCCCGCGAACTGGGTGGAGACCGCTGGATCGTCAAGGCGCAGGTCCATGCCGGCGGCCGTGGCAAGGCAGGGGGCGTCAAGGTCTGCAACAGCGAAGGCGACATTCAGTCGACCTGCGAGGCCCTGTTCGGCCGCAAGCTGATCACGCATCAGACCGGTCCCGAAGGCAAGGGCATCTACCGGATTTATGTCGAGGCCGCCGTGCCAATCGAACGCGAAATATATCTCGGGTTCGTTCTGGATCGGACCTCGCAGCGGGGGATGATCGTGGCTTCCGCCGAAGGCGGGATGGAGCTCGAGGATATCTCGGCCGAAAAACCCGAAAGCATCGTGCGCGCAACGGTCGAACCTGCCGTTGGACTGCAGGATTTCCAGTGCCGCCAGATCGCGTTCAAGCTGGGCCTGGAGCCCGCGCTCACCCAGCAGATGGTCCGCACGCTCAAGGGCTGCTATCAGGCATTCCGCGAGTATGATGCGACCATGGTGGAAATCAATCCGCTCGTCATCACCGGCGACAACCGCATCCTGGCGCTGGATGCCAAGATGACATTCGATGACAACGCGCTGTTCCGGCACCCGCATATCAGCGAATTGCGCGACAAGAGCCAGGAAGATCCGCGCGAAAGCCGCGCGGCGGATCGCGGCCTGTCCTATGTCGGTCTCGAAGGCAATATCGGCTGTATCGTCAACGGCGCCGGTCTGGCCATGGCGACGATGGACA
>CAYGNE010000217.1:0-6276 GCA_964351155.1 uncultured Rhodobacterales bacterium
ACAGGGCTGCTTCCCGCCGGGGGCCTTCCGGGTGGACAAGTACTGGCCGCCGGTCAACCGCGTGGACAATGTTTTCGGCGACCGCCATCTGGTTTGCACCTGCCCGCCGATGGAGGATTATGCCGAAGCGGCGGAGTAAACCGGCCCTGACAGAACAATCGCAGGCGGCAGTCTTTGGGAAACCCGAGGGCTGCCGTTGTCTTTCGTGACAGGGGTTTGCCGCGCGCCCTGGGGAAACCCGGCCCGAATTTTCCTGGCGCGGTTTCCCGGGGCAATCCGTTTTCGACCTGTTGAGGCGATGAATCGGCCGGCGACTGACCATGCATGTTCCCGGTGGCTGACCGGGATGCCGCGGTTCACGATGAAGGATGTGCCTGATCGGGCGCAGGCCGGTCTTTGGCCTGGTGATTTTCGTGGGCTGAACCGGTCAGGGCGGTGGCAATAATCCGCCAATCATGCAGCCCGCGGTGACAAAACAAGTTGCAGTGTATTTTTGGCACACATTCCCGTTTGGGAATGAATTAGTTAAGCGCATATTATCGAAAGAAAAAATTTTTGTGCATAGGGTTGAATGATGACATGTTAATTAAATTAGGAAGTCGAAAAAATAAAACAGGTATTTTCGTCAAAATTGAAATGTGAAATATTGATTCTCGTGCCGGTTCTGGTTTGCCGTTATTGTCGGTACGTCAGGGGTGCGTACGTATTTGTTAACGGGTTTCACGCCTCTTCATTATGGTAAAGTCGATTCTATGACGGATAACAACAAAGCAATAAGCCACACCACATTGACCTACCCGGTGTTTCTGATCGAAAGCGAGAAAGGTCGCGAGCTGACCGGTTACACGGTTGTGGAAAGCCAGACCGGGTTTGTCCCACTGGGCCGCTTGCCCGCGGCGGACAAATATGTCGATGGCCTGATTTTCGATTCAGCGGGTTATGTCTATGAGTATTGCGGCGCGCGTGGCTGGCCCCGCTTCGGAGGATTCTGGCGGCCTTTGCTCGAGGCGCTGATATTGCCGTCGATTCTGATAAAGCTTCTTGAATTCGTCGTTTATTTCGGCCCGGACCTGAAATCGGCCCGCAAAATGGAACTGGATGAATTCAAGACCGGGATCGTGGATGCGGTTGCGAGCTTTGAGCGGCACGAGGTCATTCAGCTGGAAAGCATGCTGTCGGAAAAGGGCGATTACATCTCTGCAATCGAAAGCGTCGATTGGTTCCGGTATTTCGGCGGCCACCGGGATGAACTGGGCCTGCCGGTCTGAAAGCCGGCCAGTTTTCCGGCCGCCCGCGCGGTTTGCGGATCGCCGGACACGGTGTTTCCGGCGGAACGGTGGGTACCACGATTTCAAGGCAAAACCGTCTTTGGGGAAATTTCTTGTTTCCCCGGCTGAAAAAGAATTGCCCCGCTGAACAAGTGAGGCCACACTCGCCCGCATGCGCGCGCCACTGATCGACAACCTGCAATACGCAAATTTTTCACCGGCCATCTTTGCCCAGATGCGGGAAGGCGGCGTGGACGCGGTGCATGTCACCATCGCCTATCACGAGTCCTTTCGTGAAATGGTGCTGAACCTTGAACGCTGGAACCGCTGGTTCGAGGCGCATCCGGATCTGATCATGCGCGGCACATGCACCGCCGACATACGGCGGGCGCAGGAAACCGGCAGGACGGCGATCTTTTTCGGGTTTCAGAATCCAAGTCCGATCGAAGACGACATCGGCCTGATCGAGATCTGCCATCAACTGGGCGTCCGCTTCATGCAACTGACCTATAACAACCAGTCGCTTCTTGCGACCGGCTGTTACGAAGACGAGGACACCGGCCTGACCCGGTTCGGCAAACAGGCGGTGGCGGAAATGAACCGGGTTGGTCTTGTGGTCGACATGTCCCATTCCGCGGATCGTTCAACGCTGGAAGCGATCGACCATTCCGCCCGCCCGATTGCGATTACCCATGCCAATCCGCACTGGTGGCATCCCGCATTGCGCAACAAATCCGATGCGGTCTTGCGGGCCCTGACAGCGCGCGGCGGGATGCTCGGGTTTTCGATCTATCCGCACCATCTGCGGGACGGGTCGGACTGCACGCTCGACAGTTTTTGCGCCGCCATTGCCGAGGCGGCAGAGCGCTATGGCGCGCAGCATCTCGGGATCGGTTCGGATCTCTGTCAGGATCAGCCCGACAGCATCGTGGAATGGATGCGGGTCGGACGCTGGTCAAAGCAGATCGACTATGGCGAAGGGTCTGCCGACAACCCCGGCTTTCCCCGGATGCCGGACTGGTTCCGCGACAACCGGGATTTCGGCAACATCCGGCGTGGGTTGGAGCAGACCGGGTTTTCAGGCGCCGAAATCGATGGGCTGATGGGGGGCAACTGGCTGCGGTTCTATGACGAGTCATTCGGAGCCATAACATGAAGGATCTCGTCCCCGAACCGGCATTTCCCCGGCGTCCGCCGGCCCAGGTGATGCGGCTGGCGCGGATGGGCGCGGCCTTTCCCACGCGTCTTTCCTTTCTGCGCAGCCTGATGCGGGCATTGCGTGACAGCGATGCGACCGTGTCGCGCCCGGTCTGGGAGATGGACGAAAACGGGTTTGGCCATGCCGTTTATACGGTTGGCCTGGGCGGGTATGAATATTCGCTGGTCGCCGTGTCCACGGACCTGCCGGACGAGGCGCGCACCGACCGGGTGATCGCCACCGCATGGGACAGCAGTTACGTGTTGTTTGACGGCGTGCCGACCGCGGACGACATCGCCCGGATCTGCGAAAACGCCCCGAAACAGGAGGCCGGGCGCTTTTCCCATCGCGAACTGGTCCTGAGCCGGGCCAACAAGTCCGTGCGCCTGTTTTCCCACGTGGTCGACTGCCTGCGTGCCGGGCGGCAGCCGGATGCCGACCGCATCCGCGCCACCGGATACCTGATGCGCACGACGGCGGTTTACGGCAATGGCAAGTTCGGCATCGCGGACCGCGCCCATATCGCTGAGCGGCCGGGACTGGGCGGGCCGTTCATGCCCGAGATGCTCACGGTCTGGCTGATCCGTGGCTTTACCCACGATCTTGCCGAACATATCGGTGGCGCGCCGCTGGATCGTCACCTGAAACGCCATCTGGGGATCGGCAATGCCACCGGACTGGGCATGGCGCCGTTTCTCGTCAGCCATCCGCTGTTGCTGGATGCGTGGATGCAGGTGCGTGAAACCGCTCTGGCGCGGGTGCGCTCGGTGGAAACGTTGCAAGAAGACCGGATCCAGAGGTTGCAGAGCCTTGCCGCCCGGGTCGCGGCCCACCTGGCCGAATGGCGCGTGCCCGAACAGGCGGCGCAGGACCGGATCGACCTGCTGCGCCGGGAATGGGCCGGCTTTTTTTCCGGCCTGGATGCGGCCAGCCTCTCGGAACCTTATCCGCTGAACGCGCTGATCGAACGCCACGGCACCGCCTCGCTCGACATGCAGGAACTCCTGGTGGCCTTCGTGCTGGAGCCGTTCGGCGACCTGATCGACGGTCTGACCGATTGCATGGCCACGCCCCATGTACCACAGCTTGATCCCGCCATGCCGCTTGCCGAGGTCAAGGCGGCCCTGTTGCGTGACTGGGACTGGGCGCTCGGGCTGCATTTCGATCATCCCGAAACCTCGGCGCAATTCTGGTATGTCTCCGAGGAGAAACAGGAACCCCGCCTGGGACTGCGATACGAAGAGCCCGGCGCGGATCTGGAAAGCCCGCTGGACATCGCCCGGCAGGTTCAGGCGCTGTCCAACACGCTGGACGACTGTGAAGGCGACCTGCTGGGTTTCCTGCGCGCCCATCCGGAACATCGCGCCGCGCTGCGCCGGGTGCAGACAGTTGCGCGGCACCCCTATGCCGAGATTCGCGACAACCTGATCGGGGCGGCGTGCCGGCCGATCGACATGCTGCGTTGCAAGCTGGCGTTTTTCGGCGCTGCCAGGTTCGATCCGAAATCCGACCGCTGGACCCGTATCACCCTGGCGCAGGGCGCGCCGCTCTTTGACGAGCTGGACCGGGCCGATGACTGGTTCCTGCCGCATTTCGGAATGCCATGAGACGCGCCGTGAATGAAATCGCGGGACTTGTTCTCAAGGCCTGCCGCGGCGCCGGACTCCCCCTCGGCGTGGCCGAAGATATTGGTCAGGCCGCTGCCCATATGACGCCGGAGGCGTTGTCCGACCTGGCCGGCCTGCTGTCCGAACCTGCCTTGCATGGGCGGCTGACCGGTCTTTGCTGCGCGCTGGATGCGCGCGCCTGCGGTCAGGACGATGCCCTGCCGGATTGCGGTTCGGCACTGGTCACGGCGGTCTCGGCGTGCCGCGCGGGATCAGCCCCGCCGCCTCCCGGTCCGCGCGAGATATCCGGCGCGACATGGTCGCTGCTCGAACGCTTCGCGGCCAGAACCTATGTGCCCGCGACCGAGGAATCCCGCCGCTCCGGCGCCGGGGCCGGGCAGATCGACAATGATTGATTGCGCCTTGCTGCTTCTTTCTGGTTGAAAATACCCAAATTCCGACCGGTTCAGCCAAACGGATCCTTCGGGTAGCGCACTGCCTTCAGATACAAGCCATGTGGCGGACAGACCGGCCCGCAAGCCCCCCGGTCACGAGCGCTCAGCACTGTCTGGACATCCCCGGGCGACCACGACCCCGCCCCGACCCGTTCCAGGGTTCCGACAATGCTGCGCACCTGGTTGTGCAGGAACGATCGCGCCCGCAGGTGGAAATGCACCTCCGGTCCTGAAAACCCGTCGACCGCTTCGATCCGGATTTCATCCAGTGTCTTGACCGGGCTCGCGGCCTGGCAGATCGTACTGCGAAAGGTGGTGAAATCGTGCTTGCCGATCAGGTGAGCCGCGCCGGCCTGCATGGCCGCGGGATCCAGCCGGTGCCCGATCTGCCAGACCTGCCCGGCGTCATGCGTGGCAGGGGCGCGGCGCATCAGAAGACGAAACAGGTATTGCCGCTCGATCGCCGAAAACCGTGCGTGCCAGTCATCCGCCACGCGCGCGCAGGCGATGATCGCCACCGGATCGGGCTTCAGGTGATAGTTCAGCGCTTCGGACAGGCGGAACGGATCCCAGTCCCGTGCCATGTCGCAATGGGCCACCTGACCCAGCGCATGCACGCCCGCATCGGTGCGGCCGGCAGCGGCGATGGTATGGGCGCGCGGTTCCAGCCGCGCCAGAGCCGCCTCGATGGCGCCCTGCACGGATGGCTGTTCCTTCTGCCTCTGCCAGCCGGCAAAGGGGGCTCCGTGATACTCGACTTTCAACGCAAATCGCGGCATGCCCGCGCTGCTACCCTGTGCGGCGCGGCGCGGCAAGACTGGTAACGCGGGGACGTGCCGCCTATCTTGGTGGGAAATCAACGAGGCGGGACACGGGTTTGGTCATTTCATCCCTTGCCGACGGGCTGGTGCGCGGCATCGAATCCGTCGGCGACAGCATCAGCGAGACCCTGTTCGAACCGGTGATCCGGCTGGGTGTTACCGGGTTGGCCCGGTCCGGCAAAACCGTGTTCATCACCTCTCTGGTGGCGAACCTGATGGATCGCGGACGCATGCCGGGTCTGACCGCGGCAAAGGAGGGGCGGATCGAGGCCGCCTTTCTGCAACCCCAACCGGACGATACGGTGCCGCGCTTTGATTTCGAGACCCATCTGGGTGCCCTGACCGGCGCCGCGCCGCAATGGCCGGACAGCACGCGGGCGATCAGCGAGCTGCGGCTGTCGCTTCGGGTACGCCCCTCGGGCCTCCTGGCCGGGTTGCAGGGCCCCCGCACGGTGCATCTGGATATCGTGGATTACCCGGGTGAGTGGCTTTTGGACCTGGCGCTTCTGGACAAGGGCTATGCGCAATGGTCAGAGGACACGCTGACGCGTATTGCCGGGCGCCCGCAGGCGAGCCGGTTCGTGGCGCAAGCGCGGGCCGAGGACAGCGCCAAGGCGCTGGACGAACCGCGTGCCCAGGATCTGGCCCGGGCCTTCACCGGCTATCTGCAGGCGGCGCGCGATGCCGGGTTTTACGATTGCACACCGGGACGGTTCCTCCTGCCCGGTGATCTGGCCGGATCGCCCGTTCTGACCTTTGCGCCGCTTCCGGCCCAGACCGCCGCGCCGCGCCGCTCGCTCTGGCGCGAGATGGAACGGCGCTACGAGGCCTACAAGGCGCAGGTGGTCAAACCGTTCTTTCGCGACCATTTCGCCCGGATCGACCGGCAGGTGGTTCTGGTCGATGCACTGGGGGCGATTCACAAGG
>CAYGNE010000218.1:0-5945 GCA_964351155.1 uncultured Rhodobacterales bacterium
TGATGAAGATGACCATGCAATTGCTGCGTGAGATTGACCCGGTCAGTTTGCGCATGGCCTGGCTCATCAGGCGGGCCTGTACGCCCACACTGCTGTCCCCCATGTCTCCTTCGAGTTCGGATTTTGGTGTCAATGCCGCCACGGAATCGACGACAACCATGTTGACGGCGCCGGAACGGACAAGGGTGTCGGTAATTTCCAGCGCCTGCTCCCCGGTGTCGGGCTGGCTGATCAACAATTCGTCGATGTCGACGCCCAGCTTGCGCGCATACTGCGGGTCAAGCGCATGCTCCGCATCGACAAACGCGCAAACGCCGCCCCTTTTTTGCTGCTCGGCTACACAATGCAGGGTCAGAGTCGTCTTACCTGAACTTTCCGGGCCATAGATCTCGACGATCCGCCCCATTGGCAAACCGCCGATGCCAAGCGCGATGTCCAGCCCCAGGGAACCGGTGGAACTGGCCGCGATCTCCTGGACGGCACCTTCGGCACCCAGTTTCATGATCGACCCCTTGCCGCACTGACGTTCGATCTGGGCGAGAGCGCTGTCCAGCGCTTTCTGCTTGTCCGCGTTTTTCTTGCTGTTCATGGTCAAAAGATCCGCCATAGTCCCGTTCGCCTTTCTTATTGTCACACCCGCATGCGGGCGGCAATCGCTGCTTTGTTCACCTCCTGTTCCTGATAGGACCAAAAAGAGAACATTTCAATTGGAATTTTCATCTTCTTCACTGTTCCTCAAAGGGGTTAAAGAGTAGTTTATGCGCGAAACCCGACGATCAACGGCGAGTTGAATGGCTTAGATGCTTGTTTTTTATAAAGAACGCCTGGTCTTTCTGGCCGTTCCCAAAACTGGAACAACGGCATACCATTCGGCATTGCGAGCACATGCCGACATTGTTGTATCCGATCCTCCCGGGCTAAAACACGCTCCGCTGTATCGCTTTGATCGCTTTTTTCGCCCAATGTTCGAGAAGATTTGCGATGTCGAGATGGAAACGCTCGCGGTCATGCGCGAACCAATCAGCTGGCTTGGCAGTTGGTACCGCTATCGGCAACGTTCCTACCTGCAGAACAAGTGCAATTCGACCAAGGGGATCAGTTTCGATGACTTCGTTCTCGCTTACCTCAAGGGGCGCAAACCGGACTACGCGAATGTCGGCAGTCAGGCAAACTTCCTGAAACCCCGCTCTGAAGGAACCGCCGTCACGCATCTTTTTCGTTACGAGGAGCCCGAGGCGCTAAACGCCTTTCTGCAAGACCGGCTCAACATGAAGCTGTCACTGAAACGCGAGAACGTGTCGCCCGAAATGGTTCTCAAACTGTCCCCGAAAACCGAGGAGCGGTATCGCCGGAAATGCGCCGAGGAATTCGCACTTTACGAGAGCATTAGGTGACGAACGGCGGCGGCTCACGTGTTTTGCCTGTCATGCCGCCCACTCAATGCAACTGTTGATGCACGGTGTCCGTCAGCTGATTGAGTGAGAATGGCTTTGGCAGAAAGACCGAGTTCGGCACCCCGGGTTGTGAATCGTTGAAAGCACCTTCGGCATACCCTGAAACAAAAACCACCCGGACATCCGGCCTGTCCTTAAGTGCCTCTCGCACCCAGCTCGGCCCATCCATACCGGGCATCACCACGTCCGTCACGAATACATCTACCGACAGGCCAGGGTCTTCCAGTGTGCGCAACGCATCCTCGGCTGATTCGGCTTCCAGAACGGTGTAGCCGCGCAGCCGCAACGCCCGGGACGCAAAAGCCCGCACCGGAGCCTCGTCCTCAACCAGCAGGACAACGCCTTCGCCGTGCTTGGGCGCGGCGGGCTGCACCACGGCCCGGGTCGCCGGGCGGTCTTCGATTTCGGTTTCGTGCACGGGGAAGAACAGCGTGAATACCGTTCCATTTCCCGGAACGCTGTCCACGAAAATGAAACCGCCAGTCTGCTTGACGATCCCATAGGCCGTGGACAGACCCAGCCCGGTACCCTCGCCCGTTCTTTTCGTGGTGTAGAACGGCTCGAAAACCTTGGGCAGCGTGTCCGATGCGATCCCGACGCCTTCGTCGCTGACCTTCACGGTCACGTACTCGCCCGCCGGGACAGTTGCGCGATCCCTGTTCAAAGGCGTGTCAAGACGAGTTACTTCGGTTTCGATGCGGATCTCGCCACCTGACGGCATCGCATCGCGCGCATTGACGACAAGATTCATCAGAACCTGTTCCAGTTGCCGTTTGTCGGCCCTGATCGATTTCAACACCGGATCATGGCTGAGCGTGAGCGTGACCTTTTCCCCCACAAGCCGGTTCAGAAGGTGGGTCAGATCGGACAATGTGTCGCGAAGGTCCAGAACCTCGGGACGGAGAGTCTGTTTGCGGGAGAATGCAAGCAACTGACTGACCAGCGCGGCGGCCCTGTTGGCATTCTGATTGATCTGAACCAGATCCCCGTAATCCTGATCGCCCTGATCATGACGCAGCAGCAACAGGTCGCAATGACCGGAAATCGCGGTCAGCAGGTTGTTGAAATCATGCGCGACACCGCCCGCAAGCTGACCGATTGCCTGCATTTTCTGACTTTGTACGAATTGCGCTTCCAGCGTTTTCAACTCGGTTGCGTCATTCAGAACGGCAATCAAAAGCTTCTCGCCATCCTCGGTTACCGGACTCAGTGTGACCTGAACAAAGACTTCCTTGTCCTTTCGGCTCACCCTGAGAAACTCGGAGTTCTTGCCGGATTTGCCGGACAAGGTTTCCTGCAACCAGTCAGTGATCGGACGACCCAGCCCTTCCATAACCTGCCCCAGGGACATGCCATCGGACCGTTCGATCCCAAGCAGACCAATTGCCAATTGATTGGCCGTCAGAATCCGGGCATCCGGCGCCAGCTTGATCATGGGCACCGGCAGCGTTTCGAATGCCGCTGCCTGATCCTGCGTGACACCCGGTTCCGCAGGCAAGAAATAGAGCTCGCGACGACCCGCAAAGCTGTTATTTTCCGCCACCATAACGTCCACCGGTCCCTCGGTGGTCGACAAGGTGTTCACGACGCCGGGATTGACGGGCAAGCTTACGAATAGGCGATCCAGCGACTTGATCCGTTCCCCGACCAGGGTCCGGGCGGCATCGTTCATGAACAGGACCGCGCCCGAGCGACCCGTGGTGATCATCGGAACCGGCAGGGTCTCGGCATTGCGGCCCGACTGCGAACGCTCTGGCATATCCTCGATCCGCCAAAGGAATTCGTCTTCGGAGATCACATGGACCCCCAGCCGGACATGCCCGCGGCGCGTCACGACATCTTCCCGTGCCGATCCGTCGAGTCGCGCGCGGCATTGCAGGCGGTACAGGATGGCGGACGGATTGGCGAACATCATTCGCAGCGTTCCGGCAAGGGTTTCACTGGCAGTGTCAGCAAATCGCAAACCCGCGGCCACATTGCTGGTCAGGATGGCACCATCTTCGTCGGCGACAAAACTGGGTGACGCATCCTTTTCTATGAAACCGGACAGAGCATCGACGGCTGCCTTGCTCTTTCCGAAATCAAGTCGACCGCGCAAAAGAAGAAGCACAGCAACCAGGCACAGGGTGCCCCCGGCCACGACCAAACCGCGTGCGCCGGGCCCCGCCGGGACAAGCCACCAACCAATGGCAAACAATGCCCCCCCAAGACCAAGAACAGCCGCATATCGCGCGCTGTCGGGGCCCGGAACGGGCAAGTTGGGTCGCATAGACATGGGACGGCTGATCACGTGACGGCTCCTATACCGGGAATCGCTGCCGCCAATGTCATGCCTGAGGTGTTAAACCCCGCTTAACAGACGACAAATACCCCTTAAGGTTGTCTAGACTCGCACCTAATCTCTCGTCAAGTGTGCCGCGAAAAAACCGTCCGTGCCATTTCGCAGAGGCCAATGCTGCTGTGCCGTGATGCGCCAGTCTTCGTGTCGGGACACAAACCCATGTGTTTGTGCTTGGTTTTCGTCATCCAGCAGTGAGCATGTCGCATAGGCCAGAACCCCGTTGCATGTCACCAGCCGTGCGGCGGAGTCCAGGATGTCCGCCTGAATCCCGCACAGTTCTGAAAGACGCGCCTCTGTCAGAGACCATTTTCCCTCGGGCGACCGCCGCCACGCCCCGCTACCGGAACAGGGCGCATCACAAAGAACCAGATCGAAACGCCCCTGTTTCGAAAGCTCATTTGTTCGCAACGGCTGTACCTGCGCGCCGGCCCGGAGCGCCCGGTCCGGGAGATCTTTCATCCGCGCAGGCGCAATGTCATGCGCAAATACCGTGACATCGGCGCGTGCGGCCATGGCAAGCGCCTTTCCCCCGCCACCGGCACAGTAATCCAGAACCCGCATGCCATCCTGCAGGGGCAGGTTTTCAACCACCGCCTGGCTTGCCGCGTCCTGAAGCTCGACAAGCCCGGCGAGATAGGCATTGGATCGACCTACGCCACGCGCGCCCGCGGAAATCTCCAGCGCTGCGGCAGCCGCGGGATGGGGCACAGTTGCAATCCCCTCACTCAAAAGCGCGGTCTGCGCCTCGGCAATCGACGTCTTTGCCAGGTTCACCCGTAAATGCACCGGAGCGCGGTCTTGCAGAGCCTGCGCAACCACAACAGCCTTTTCCCCCAGGCTTGACTTGAAACGCGGCCACAACCAGTCGGGAATATCCAGCGCTTCCGCCTCCGAAACGGGCGTATGTCCAGCCTGTTTCTCGATCTCGCTCAACGGCGTGGGAGCATGACCCACACCGCAAAAAACCACATCCGGATCGAAACCGGATCGGCGCGTAGCCCCGATCATCAGGCCTCGCCCGGTCAGCGCACCGCCAAGAGCAGAATCAGAGCGTAAACGCCGCAGGGCATCAAAAACGTGATCCCGCACTGCTGCACGGTCCTTGGAGCCGGCAAACCGGCTTCGCCTTGCCCAGCCGGTAAGCGCCTGCTCAGCGGCTTTGCCGGCCAAAATCTGGTCCAGAACCTCGATCGCCGCCTGTACACGGGCTGCCGGGGTCATTGCCTGTGGTTCACTTTAGGATCGATGTGCAACATATTGGATTCAAATCACATCAATACCCGGTAATTGGGGCTCTCCCGGGTGATCTGAACATCATGCACGTGGCTTTCCTTCAGACCGGCGCCGGTGATCTTGACGAATTGGCAATTCTTGCGCATCTCGTCAACGGTGGCGCAACCTGTATATCCCATGGCCGCGCGCAGACCGCCCACCAGTTGGTGGATCACGGCACCGGCGCTGCCCTTGTAGGGTACCTGTCCTTCAATGCCTTCCGGCACCAGCTTGTCGCTGGCGGCATCTTTCTGAAAATACCTGTCCGCAGACCCGCGCGCCATGGCACCCAGAGACCCCATTCCGCGGTAACTCTTGAAGCTACGGCCTTGATACAAAATGACTTCCCCGGGCGATTCATCCGTTCCGGCGATCATGCTGCCGACCATGGCACAGGACGCACCGGCGGCGATTGCCTTGGCAAAATCGCCAGAAAACTTGATCCCGCCATCGGCAATCACCGGAACCTCCCCCGCCCCGCTGGCGCAATCCATGATCGCGGTCAGTTGCGGTACGCCAACACCCGCCACCATGCGGGTCGTGCAGATGCTGCCGGGTCCGATTCCGACCTTGATCGCATCGGCACCGGCGCCGATCAGGGTGCGTGTCGCCTCGGCTGTCGCCACGTTTCCCGCTACGATCTGCACCTCGTTGGACAGCTTCTTGGCCCGCTCGACGGCATGGGCAACCGCTTCGGAATGCCCGTGCGCCGTGTCGATGACGATCATGTCGGCCCCGGCGTCCACGAGCGCCTCTGCCCGCTCGAACCCGGCATCCCCAACGGTACTGGCCGCCGCAACCCTGAGGCGCCCCAGCTGGTCCTTGCAGGCGGTCGGGTTCAACACGGCCTGTTCGGTGTCCTTGAGTGTCAGCAGCCC
>CAYGNE010000218.1:5955-6224 GCA_964351155.1 uncultured Rhodobacterales bacterium
ATCCGTCACCAGCAGCTTTTCGATCCGGCGCGCCTTCATGAGGCTGATCGCTTCGTCGCGGTCGGCAGGTTCGGTCAGGATAGCCAGGTTTTCCGAACTCATCATCACCCGCACCGGCGTGCTGTCATCGGTGGCAAAACGCATGTCCCGGTTGGTCACGATACCAACCACGCGACCCGTCTCGTCAACCACGGGGAACCCGGTAACCCGGTACCGTTCCTGAAGCGCCTTTGCGTCGGCCAGCGTCTGGTTGGCTAGAAGCGTGATCG
>CAYGNE010000219.1:0-6149 GCA_964351155.1 uncultured Rhodobacterales bacterium
CCCATCTTGCCGTGCACGATCTCATGACAGCGCACCACCTTGCCGCCAAAGGCCTGACCGATGGTCTGATGCCCGAGACACACGCCCAGCAAGGGCGTGCCCGTTTCGGCCGCCGCCCCGGTGAGGGCCAGACAGATGCCGGCCTGATCGGGATCACAGGGTCCCGGTGACAGCAGGATGGCGGCGGGATTCATTGCCATGGCCTGTTGTACATCCAGAGCATCGTTGCGCAGGACCGTTACATCCGCACCAAGCTCACCCAGGTAGTGTACCAGGTTGTAGGTAAACGAGTCATAGTTGTCGATCAGCAGCAGCATTGGGCAATCGTTCGATATGGGGTAGAGGCGAGGGCCTCGGTCGCTCTATAATGGTCGCGACATACATGTTCAGGGTTGCCCGGCAGCGTCAAGTGCGCAAAACCGGGGCCGGACCTGCAGAACACGCCGCCTAGACGGTGAGTGCGGAGCCCGGTGAGATGAGAGAGGCAGAGAGAACATGCGCGGATTTTTCAGCGGCATCGTCTGGGGTGTGGTTCTGTGTATCCTGGGGGTAGCGACCCTGTCGGTTCTTGCGCCTCTTGCACCGGCACCCGAGCTGGTTCCGGATGCGCCGGAACCGGCCGTCGCGCAGGCCGATGCGACCGGCCAGGTCCCGGTTGAAGCTCCGGGCGGTGATTCCGATGTCGTGGAACAGGTTCCCGCGTCGACAGCCGGTCAGAATCCGGAGCCTGGCAGCATCGCAAATCTGTCCGATGCCGATACCGCACCGTCAGAAAAACCCGAAGCACCGCTTCTGGACAGCGGGCTTCCCGATCCGGCCGCGCCCGCGGAAACTCCGGATGTGACCGTGCCCGGGAATGATGACACAACGCTCGGTGCGAACACCGCTGTTGCGATCCCGTCGACACCGCAACCGGAGTCCCCGGCCGAAATCAGAACGGAAATGCCCAATCGTCCTGCCGTTTCGGACTCCCAGGACCCAATCTCGGTGGCGGAGGATGACCCGACGGGATCGCCGGCCGTCTCGGTTGCGCCGGACGAGGTTCCGGCCGTCACGACACCGGGGCGGGTCGCCGGGGAAGCGAAGATCGATGACGCACCGGATCCCGCGACCGAGCCTGCGCCGGAAATCGACGTCGTGGCGCCGAACGAAACCGAGGACGAACCGGAGGCGTCCGAAGAACCCCGCCGACCAGCCCAGATTGCCGTGTTGCCGCAGGCCGGGCAGGACTCGCAGGGATTGCGTCCAACCATCGGAAAACGGGTGGTTCCATTGACCGATCGTAACAAGCAGCCGGTGATCGCCGCCAGCGAGCCCGCGATCGTGCCCACCGATTTGCCGCCCCTGCAACGATACGCGGCAGCTTTTGACAATGCCGACAACAAGCCGCTGCTGTCGATCATCCTGATCGATGACGAAGCGGCGATTGGTGTCGAGGCGCTGCGCGAGTTTCCCTATCCGCTCAGTTTTGCCATCGATCCGACCGCGCCGGATGCGGCGGAAAAAATGGCCCGGCACCGCGCCGCAGGCTTCGAAGTGGTGGCCCTGGTCGACCTGCCGAGAATGGCCACGGCACAGGATGCCGAGGTGTCGCTGGCGGCCGGCTTTGACACGCTGAGCGAAGCCGTGGGAATTCTCGAAGGTACCGGCACCGGAATCCAGGGAAACCGCAGCCTGTCCGGACAGGTCGCGGATTTCGCACGCAGCACCGGACGGGGCCTGGTGACACAGGATTCAGGTCTGAACACGGCCCACAAGCTGGCGCTTCGGGATGGCGCGGCAGCGGCCGTCGTGTTCCGGGATTTCGATGGCGCGGGGCAGGACCCCACGGTCATGCGCCGTTTCCTGGATCAGGCTGCGTTCCGGGCCAGTCAGGATGGCGGAGTGATCATGCTGGGCCGTGTGCGTCCTGACACGATCAGCGCGCTGCTGTTATGGGGGTTGCAGGACCGGGCCAGCCGAGTTGCACTGGCCCCGGTGTCGGCGGTCTTGCAGCGCTCTCGGGACTGACGGTGCAGGTCTGATCCCTGACCCTTGCCGCGAGACCGGAGCGCCTTCGGCGCATTCGATTGGATTGCGTTCAGGCCACGCGGACCTTGAGGGACGCTGTCCCTCAAACGCCCTGGGGTATTTGTCGAAAGTCGAAATACGGGCGAAACGCTTTGCCGTCTATCCGTTGCCGCCCCGGGAAAAGCGCGCTGCATCGGCGGCGGCCCTGCGGATCGCGTTGGATTTGTGAACCGTTTCCATGTACTCGGCCTCGGGGTCGCTGTCATGGACCACGCCGCCACCTGCCTGGATGTAAAGTTTCTTGTCCTGCACCACCGCAGTTCTGAGCGCGATGCACATATCCATGTCGCCACCGGCGCTGAAATAGCCGACGCCGCCGCCGTAAACGCCGCGTTTCTCGGGTTCCAGTTCATCGATGATTTCCATCGCGCGTGCCTTGGGCGCACCGGACACCGTTCCGGCGGGCATGCCGGCAAAGAAGGCATCCAGCGCGTCCTTGTCATCGGCCAGTTCGCCGACGACGTTGGAAACGATGTGCATGACATGCGAGTAGCGCTCGATGATGAATTTCTCGGTTGGGCGAACAGTTCCTATCTTTGCGACGCGACCGGTGTCGTTGCGCCCAAGATCCAGCAGCATCAGGTGTTCGGCCAGTTCCTTCTTGTCCGCCAGCAGATCGGCCTCGAGCGCGCGATCCTCTTCGGGGGTCGCGCCGCGTGGACGGGTGCCGGCAATGGGGCGGATCGTGACCTCCTTGCCAAAGACCCGGACCAGGATTTCCGGGGACGCGCCGATGACCTGAAAGCCGCCGAAGTTGAAATAGAACATGAACGGCGACGGATTGGTGCGGCGCAGGCTGCGATAGAGCGCAAAGGGCGGCAGTGGGAAGTCCTGCGACCAGCGTTGTGATGGAACCACCTGGAAGATGTCCCCGGCGCGGATATAGCGCTTGGCGGTTTCGACCGCAGCCTTGTAGGCCGCGTGCGTGAAATTGCTGATTGGCGGTGCGATCTCGGCGGCCTCGCCCAGATCCCGGGTTTCTGCCGGCATGGCCCGTTCCAGATCTCGCACCGCGTCCATGACCCGTTCCGCGGCCTGGGCATAGGCGGCACGGGCGGATTGCCCATCGCTGATCCAGGCCGGAGACACAACCGTGACCTCGCCCTTCACGCCGTCCAGAACGGCCACCACCGAAGGGCGCAGCATCAGCGCGTCGGGCAGGCCCAGAGGATCGGGCGGAACATCGGGCAGGTGTTCGACAAGGCGGACCATGTCATAACCGAGATAGCCGAACAGACCGGCGGATGCCTGCGGAAGGTCGTCGGGCAGGTCGATATGGCTTTCGCCGATCAGTGCCCGCAGGTTGTCCATCGGATCGCCGTTCTGTGGAACAAATGCATCCGGATCGAACCTGGCCGACCGGTTCAGATCAGAGGATATGCCCCGGCACCGCCAGACCAGATCGGGTTTCATCCCGATGATCGAATATCGCCCGCGGACTTCGCCGCCGGTAACGGATTCCAGCATGAACGCGTCTTTTTGTGCACCGGTCAGTTTCAGCATGAGCGAGACTGGCGTATCCAGGTCGGCGGCCAGCCGGGTATAAACCACCTGGTTTCGCCCCGCCTCGTAGGCCTTGGCAAAACTGTCGAAATCCGGGGTCAGGGACATGATGCGCGGTCTTTACTGGAAGCTGGCCAGAACTGCGTTCAGAGCACGCTGATCGATCTGGGGTTTGGCGCGAATCTGAACATCACGCATGAAGACCTGGAACAGGGCTTCGGCGAGGTCCTGATTGAGCTGGCCGGAGAAGGCGTCTCGCATGGCGTTCAACTCGCTTGTGTTTGCCGCTGGCAGGATGTCTTCAAGGCGTACGATCAGCACCGCACCGCCACCGCTGATCACGCGCAGATCACCCTTTTCCATCTCAAACACCCGCGACATGAAATCCGGCGGCGTGCCTTCCACAAAGGCGGTGCGGGTCAGACCGTTCTCGACACGGAAATTCAGACCGGTTTCGGTGAAATCTCCGGTGGTTTCAAGTTCGGCGGCAACCGCTTCGGCGCGTGCCGTCAGCGCGGTTTCGGTTTCGTTGCGGGTCCAGGCTTCGGCCACACGGTCGCGTGCCATGTCAAATGGCTCGGGGCGTTGGGGCAGCTCCTCGTCCATGCGCAGGGCAAAGATCGCACCATCTTCGGTGAATGTAACGGCCGGGAAATCCTCGATCGTCACGGCCGCCGCGGCCTCGCGGAAGCTATCGTAGGCGGCAATGCCGTCCGAGGAGTCGCTGGTCCAGTCGATCTGGCCCAGTGCCATATCGGTTTCCTTTGCCAGTTCCTCCAGCGTCGCTCCGCCGGCCAGGAGATTGTCGATATCCTCGGCCTGGGTTTCGATCAGCCGACGGGCACGGTTTCCGGCAAGTTCCTCGCGCAGTTCGTCCTGTGCTTCTTCGAACGGGGTGGTACGCGCGGCCAGCGTGCCATTGATCCGGAACAATGCCGGACCAAGCGCCGAGGGCAGGGGGCCGACAACGTCGCCGACATCTGCGGCAAAGATTTCGTCGGCCGCGTTGCGCAGGTCATCGCGGGTCACGTCACCCAGATCGATGTCTGACAGGGCAAGACCGCGCTGGTCGACCAGGGCCTCGAATGTTGTGCCTCCGACGTCAAGCTGCGCCTTGGCTGTCGCCGCGGCGTCATTGTCGGAAAAGGCAAGCCGCTCGACCAGTCGGCGTTCGGGAATGTTGTATTCCTCGGCCCGGCTTTCATAGAGGTCACGCAGCGCGGTTTCGTCGACCTCGACCTGATCGATAAGCATATCGGGCGTCAGCAGGACATGGGTAATGCGCTTGGTCCTTGGCAGCGTGAAGTCATCGGGATTGGCATCGTAAAAGGTGCGCAATTGCTCGTCCGTTGGTTCGGGTATCGGTGCCAGGAGGTCGCTGGCCGAGAGCGCGGCCCAGGTGAAGTTGCGGCGGGCGGCAACGTATTCGGTCAGCGTGCTGCCGAGAATCTGCGGCATCTGGGTGCCGGACATGACGGCGCCCTGAACCAGCGCCCGCGCCGATTCGGCACGCAGGTCGGCTTCGAACTCGTTTTCGCTCAATCCCGCGTTGCCGAGCGCAAAGCGATAGGAGTCGCGGTCAAACTTGCCGTCTATGCCCTGAAAGGCGGGGATCTGAACGATTTCCTGTTGCAGGTTTTCATCGCCGATCGAGAGGCCCATTTCAGCCACTTCGTGATCGAGTGAAGCCAGTGACACCAGTCGCGACAGGACGGCCTGGTCCAAACCAAGCGCCTGGACCTGTGACATCGGCATGGCCTGGCCGGTCTGAGCCTCGATGGCGCGCATTTCGCGCTGCAGTTCGCGGGCATAGGCATCGACGCTGATCGGCTGATCCCCGGCATGGCCGATTGTTCGGATTGTTCCGCTCAGGTTGGTTGCGCCAAACCCGGCCAACCCGACGATCAGTAAAGCCAGGATAATCCAGACAAAGGTCTTGGATAAACTTTTTACGCCTGCGGCCATGGAACCCCCTTGTTGGCAATGAACTGCCTTGTTTTTCGCCGCCTTGTCTACGACGCAGGATCAGGCGGGGCAAGACAGGTTCACAGCGACACGGCGCTCAATCTGTCAAAAAACACACGGATTCCTTTGCTGTCCAGATTGGCGAAGGCCACGCGAAGGTGCCGGGTTCCCGCGGTATCGCCGGTTGGCGAGAACATCGTCGCGGGCAGGGCAAGAATTCCAGCCTTTTCCACCAGCGCCCGGGCAACCTTGTCCGAAGGCAAATCGAATGGATGCCGCATATAGGCGAAGTAGGCTCCCAGCCCGCGCAGTTCCCATCCCTGCTCGGCCAACACGGCAAAACCATCGCTTATCGCGGCGCGGCGGGCGAGGATCTCTGCCCGTTCTCCGGCCAGCCAGTCCGAAAGGTTGCGCAGACCCCACAGTGCCGCGTGCTGACCGGTCTGCGTCGGGCAGATGGTGACGGTATCGAGAAACTTTTCCACTTCGCCCAGCAATCCGGGCGATGCGATCAGGGCGCCAACGCGGTGCCCGGTCAGCCGGTAGGCCTTGGAAAAGGAATAGAGATGTACAAGCGTGTCGTCCCATCGCGGATCGCTGAACAGATCGTG
>CAYGNE010000220.1:0-223 GCA_964351155.1 uncultured Rhodobacterales bacterium
GGGGCCTGTATCATCCACGACCTTTGTCAATTCGAGGACAAGACCCAATGAAAACCTATGATCTGGTCGGGATCGGCAACGCGGTTGTCGACGTGATCACCCAGTCCGATGACAGCTTTCTCGCCCATATGGGCATCGAGAAAGGCATCATGCAACTGATCGAACGCGACCGGGCAGAGGTGCTTTATGCCGCCATGGACAGCCGCGTGCAGACCCCGGGCGG
>CAYGNE010000220.1:335-6112 GCA_964351155.1 uncultured Rhodobacterales bacterium
TGAACACCTATCTGGGCATTTCCACCGGCCTGACATCCGCCGACGTGCCGGGTGCGGTCACCGCCAATTCAAGCATCATGTTCCTCGAAGGCTATCTCTTTGATCACGACGCCGGAAAGTCCGCGTTTCGCGAGGCCGCCCGCGCCACCCGCGCCGGGGGCGGCAAGACCGGCATCGCCATATCCGACCCGTTCTGCGTCGACCGGCACCGCGCCGATTTCATCTCGCTGATCCAGCACGACCTGGATTTCGTCATCGGCAACGAGGCCGAGATCCAGTCCCTGTTCGAAAGCGATCACCTGGACGATGCGCTGATGCTCACCTCGGGCCTGTGCCCGCTGGTGGTCTGCACCCGCTCGGGCGACGGGGTCACGGTCATGTCGGGCACCGAACGTTTCGACATTCCGGTGGACAAGGTCACGCCGGTCGACGCAACCGGGGCCGGCGACCAGTTCGCCGCCGGGTTCCTGTTCGGCATGGCAAAGGGGCGCGACCTGGAAACCTGCGCCCGCATCGGCTGTGTCTGCGCGCGCGAGGTGATTTCCCATATCGGCCCGCGACCCGAAACCAACATGATCGAACTGTTGCGCGGCGAGGGGCTGCTATAGACCATGCTGACCAACGGGCTGCACGACGTTCCACCGGGCAAGCTGGCCACGGTTGTGACGCATCTCGAAATGACCGAACGCCCCGACCTGCGCCCGGTGCCCGCGCCGGCCGATCTGACCCTGGCCCGGTCGCACGCACCTGATACCGGCTGGTACCGCGACCTGTTCCGCCGGGTCGGCGGGCTCGACTGGCTGTGGTTCTCGCGTCTCGTGCTCGATGATGCCGCGCTCGCCGCGATCCTCATTGATCCGGATGTCGAGGTCTACGCGCTCTCAAGGGACGAACAGGCACAGGGGCTGCTGGAGCTTGATTTCCGCACCCCCGGCGAATGCGAACTGGCGTTTTTCGGGGTGTCGCCCGACCTGATCGGGTCCGGGGCCGGCCGGTTCATGATGAACGAGGCCATCATGCGTGTCTGGTCCCGTCCGATCCGCCGGTTTCACGTCCATACCTGCACCCTGGACAGCCCCGCCGCCCTGCCGTTCTACCGGCGCAGCGGTTTTGTTCCGATCCGCCAGCAGGTCGAAATCGCCGACGACCCGCGCCTGTGCGGCCAATTGCCCGGACACGCCGCACCACAGGTGCCGATTATCCCGTGATTGACAGAGGGGGTTGCCGGACACGGCCGCCGAACCATCGGTCGTTTCCGGGCGTCACGAAACAGTGAAAAAAGAGGCGGCGCTTGATCGGCTTTGATCGGGCCCGTCTCCTTGAAACCATGACGCCCGTCCAACGACCGGTGTGCCGGATTTGCCGATCCCGGACAGGCGTCCGGCAATGCCGGATCCGCGGAAAATCCAGCCGTCGGACGACTCAGGGCATGGGATGCTGCACTTCGGCCTGATGTCTTGCACATGCCGAACCGGCTCAAAATGTCACCGCATTGCCGGAAACGCCGCTCAAAACGTCATCGCCGCGACATCGATGATGCAATTGCAGAAAAATTCCCTTGTGCTGATGCTGCATTGCGGCATCATGAGGTCACGGACCGATCGGGTGCAATCCTGCAAGTGCCCCGGTCGCACAAGCAAGACCCGCGCGCGAAACCTCCTCCCTTTGTGTGCGGGTCTGAAAAGCCAGTCCAACAGGTGGTGGCCGGGCGGTTCGCTGTCCGGTCACAACCTGTTCTGGCGGGCACGCGGATCATGGGTTTGGCCGCGTTTACGGCCTGTTAACGCCTTGGCGCCGTACGCCGCGTTAACCGGCCTGCTCCCCCGGTTTTGGTGCGCTGCGTATGTACGCGGTATGCACGCGGTCTGTACGCCTGGCACAGCCGGGTTTGCCCGGCAGGGCAAAGGTAAACAGGGCTTTCAGCTGTCCGTGGCCGGACTCTGCCGATTTCGCGTCAGTTCCGTTGCGCCAGATGCGGCTCAAAGGCGGCCAGCACCTGTTCATAGACCGCCCGCTTGAACGGCACGATCCTGGACACAAGCTGATCCGCCGGTTGCCAGCGCCAGCTGGTGAACTCGGGATGCTCGGTCTCGATATCGACCTGTTCGTCCACCCCGAGGAACCGCATCAGGAACCATTTCTGCTCTTGTCCGCGATAGCGTCCCTTCCAGATATGCGGCACGATGTCATGCGGCAGATCATAGGGCAGCCAGTCGTCTGTTTCCGCAATGATTTCAACAAGGTCGGCGGTCAGGCCGGTTTCTTCCCACAACTCGCGCAGTGCGGCGTCGCGCGGCGCCTCACCCTTGTCCACACCGCCCTGCGGCATCTGCCAGGCCTCGGCGTGACGGTCGTTGCGCTGTCCGACAAAGACCTGTCCGTCCCGGTTCATGAGCATCACGCCGACGCAACGGCGATAGGGCAGACGGGCGATTTCTTCGGGGGTCATGTCTCGGGCTCCTGCTGCGGTCACACCTGTCTACCAAGGCCTGCCCGCTGTGCAAGAGCGTGACGCCGCGTCTGACGTGACATACAGTCCAAAGCAGGTATGTCTGCTGCCAACACAGGAGATTGTCATGGCCGATTATCCGCATCTGCTTGCCCCCTTGGATCTGGGCTTCACCACCTTGAATAACCGTGTGCTGATGGGCTCGATGCACACCGGGCTCGAGGAAACCCGCGACTGGAACCGGGTTGCCGAGTTCTATGCAGAACGCGCGCGCGGGGATGTCGGTCTGATGGTGACGGGCGGTATCGGACCCAATCTCGAAGGGTCGGTCCTGCCCGGCGCGTCGATGATGACGACGCAGGAAGACATTGATAATCATAGTGTTATCACCAGCAGGGTGCACGAGGCGGGCGGCAAGATCTGCATGCAGATCCTGCATGCGGGACGGTATGCCTATGGTCCGAAATGCGTGGCGCCCAGCCCGATAAAGTCGCCGATCTCGCCGTTTCCGCCGACCGAGCTGGACGAAGACGGCATCGAGAAACAGATCGCCGATATCGCCGAAGCCGCCCGCAAGGCGCGCGAGGCCGGCTATGACGGAGTCGAGATCATGGGCTCCGAGGGATACTTCCTGAACCAGTTCCTCGTCACCCACACCAACAAGCGCACCGATCGCTGGGGTGGCTCCTACGAGAATCGGATGCGGCTCCCATTGGAGGTCGTGCGGCGCACACGGCAGGTTTGCGGTGACGATTTCATCATCATCTACCGCCTGTCGATGATCGACCTTGTCCCCAACGGATCGACCCACGACGAGGTCGTTCAGCTGGCAAGGGAAATCGAAAAGGCCGGCGCCACGATCATCAACACCGGCATCGGCTGGCACGAGGCGCGCATTCCCACCATCGCGACCAGCGTGCCGCGTGCGGCGTTTGCCTGGGTCACCAGGAAACTGATGGGCAAGGTCGGCATCCCGATCATCACGTCCAACCGGATCAACACGCCCGCCGTGGCCGAAGAGGTGCTGGCAACCGGCTGTGCCGACATGGTCTCAATGGCGCGCCCGATGCTGGCCGATGCGCATTTCGTTGCCAAGGCCGCCAGCGGCAAGGGTGACCAGATCGCCCCTTGCATCGCCTGCAACCAGGCCTGTCTGGATCATACATTCAGCGGTAAACTGACCTCCTGCCTGGTGAATCCGCGCGCCTGCCACGAAACCGAACTGCTGATCCAGCCTGCGGATACACCGAAATCAATCGCGATTGTCGGTGCCGGCCCGGCAGGTCTGTCCACGGCGATGACCGCGGCTCAGCGCGGGCACAAGGTCACGCTGTTTGATCGGGCGGGCGAGATCGGCGGACAGCTCAACATGGCCAAGCAGATCCCCGGCAAGGAAGAATTCTGGGGCCTGGTCGACTGGTACCGGACCATGATCGCGGATCTGGGTATCGAAACACGGCTGAACCACGAGGTATCCGCCGACGACCTGTCGGGGTTTGACGAAGTCATCATCGCCACCGGCGTGATCCCCCGCGACCCGGGCATTCCGGGACAGGACGGCCCGAACGTTGTGGATTATATCGACGTGCTGCGGAACAAGGCCCATGTCGGCGAGCGCGTCGCCGTAATCGGTGCGGGCGGCATCGGGTTCGACGTGTCCGAATTCCTCGCCCACGAAGGCACCAGCCCTGCAGAGGACCTGCCTCTCTGGATGCGGGAATGGGGCGTTGCCGACCCGGCGGATCACCGCAGCGGTCTGGCGCCCGAAGGGCCGCAACCGCACCCGTCACCGCGCCGTATCACGCTGTTGCAGCGCAAGGCGGAAAAGCACGGCAAACGGCTGGGCAAGACCACCGGCTGGATTCACCGCGCGGCGCTGAAAATGAAAGACGTCGATTTTGTCGGCGGCGTAAACTACGAACGGATCGACCAGGACGGATTGCATGTTTCGTTTGGCGAGGCACGCGAGAATCCGACGCTGATCGCGGCGGATACCATCGTGCTCTGTGCCGGGCAGTTGCCCGAGCGCACGCTGGCGGATGTGCTTGAGGCGCGCGGGGTCACGCCTCACGTGATCGGCGGCGCCGATGTCGCGGCCGAACTGGATGCCAAGCGCGCAATCGATCAGGGCACGCGTCTGGCCGCCAGCATCTGATATCCGGCGTTCAGGCCGGCGCCTGGATTACTCGACGGTGATGGTGATCACTTCCGACACGACCGGTGTGGCGTGCGGGACGTGACTGGCATCGCCCAGAACAAGCTGCAGCGTATGCTGGCCCGGCTCCAGTTCCAGCGTCACCTCGGTCTGGCCGCCCCCAAAATGGCGATGGTGGTCGTCTGACGGCAGTCCGTTGGCAAGTTCGTCGGCGCCATCCTCTCCCTGGCCCAAAGGCGGGCGGTCGATCAGAAGATGATGATGCCCGGTCATCTCTTTTTCGGTGCCGGCGGGGGCCACTCCCATGCCGGACAGCCCGAAGACAACCGTCACCGGCGACGCAACCGTGTCGCCGTCCTCCAGGTTGACGAAATACAGTTGGGCGTCCGGGTTCGACGCGGTCGGCCCTCCCGCCAGCACGGGCAGCCCGAGCATGGCAAATACAGTGAAAATAAGTGCAAGTCTCATCTTGTTCCCCTGTCGTCAGAAATTTCACACCTTAAGGTAGTGCACTTTTTGCGGCGATCCCGCAATTGGGTCAGACTTTTTTGGCGCCGTGTTTTGGTCAGATTTGCTGACTGTTCCTGGGGTAAAACCGCAGCAAATACGCGTTTTGCTTGTTTCTGTGACAGGAACGATCACCGACAAAACCCTTATATTATCCCATGGGTGCCGCGTTCTTGCCCAGATTGGCGTCGATACAAGGGCGGCGTATGAATAAACTGCCGAGGTATCGTGTATGGACAGACTGACCGAAATGGAGGCCTTCGCCAACGTGGTGGATCAGGGCGGATTCACGGATGCTGCCAAGAAGATGGGCATCTCCAAATCAGCCGTGTCCAAGCACGTGTCGAGCCTCGAGGCACGTCTGGGTGCCCGCCTGCTGAACCGGACCACCCGCCGCGTCAGCCCGACCGAAATCGGCCTGGCCTATTATGACCGGGCACGCAGGGTTTTGAACGATGCCGGCGAAGCCGACGCATTGGTAACGTCGATGCAATCCGCGCCATCGGGTCTGCTGCGGATCAGCGTGGCCACGGATTTCGGCGTCAATCATCTGTCCCCGGTATTGTCGCAATTCCTTGCTGATTTCCCCGATATCACCGTCAACATGGTGCTGAACAACCGCTATGTCGAATTGATTTCCGAAGGTTTCGACATGGCCGTGCGGAT
>CAYGNE010000221.1:0-6108 GCA_964351155.1 uncultured Rhodobacterales bacterium
GACCTGATGGAAACGCTGGAACTGACCAACCTGATGCCCAATGCGCTGGCCACCATCGTCGGCGCAGAGGCGCGCCAGGAAAGCCGTGGCGCCCACGCGCATGAGGATTTCCCGGATCGCGACGACAAGAAATGGCGCGTCCATACGGTGTCCCGTGTCGAGGGCAACAGCGTCGCGCTGGATTACCGCCCGGTCATCACCGACCCGCTGACCACCGAAACCGAGGGCGGCATTTCGCTCAAGAAAATCGCGCCCAAGGCGCGGACCTTCTAAGGAGACGAGGACATGGTTCAATTCACGCTTCCCCGTAACTCCAAGATCATCACGGGCAAAACCTGGCCCAAGCCCACGGGCGGCACCAATATCCGCAAGTTCCAGATCTATCGCTGGAACCCCGATGACGGCAAAAACCCGCAGGTCGACACCTATTTCGTCGACATGGACACCTGCGGCCCGATGGTTCTGGACGCGCTGATCAAGATCAAGAACGAGATCGACCCGACCCTGACCTTCCGCCGCTCCTGCCGCGAAGGCATCTGTGGCTCCTGCGCGATGAATATCGACGGGATCAACACGCTGGCCTGTATCTACGGCATGGACGAGATCAAGGGCGACGTGAAGATCTACCCGCTGCCGCATATGCCGGTGGTGAAAGACCTGATCCCGGATCTCACGCATTTCTACGCGCAGCATGCCTCGATCATGCCGTGGCTGGAAACCAAGACGCAGCGCCCTGAAAAGGAATGGCGCCAGTCCATCGAGGACCGCAAGAAGCTCGACGGTCTTTATGAATGCGTGATGTGCGCCTCCTGCTCCACCTCCTGCCCCAGCTACTGGTGGAACGGCGATCGCTACCTCGGCCCCGCCGCGCTGCTCCATGCCTATCGCTGGATCATCGACAGCCGCGACGAGGCGACGGGCGAGCGTCTGGACGAGCTGGAGGATCCCTTCAAGCTCTACCGCTGCCACACCATCATGAACTGCGCCAAGACCTGCCCCAAGGGCCTGAACCCGGCGAAGGCGATTGCCGAGATCAAGAAAATGATGGTCGAACGCACGGTTTGATGCCCGGTGGCGGACCCGGCGCGGGGCTGCGCCCACACCTGCCCGGAGGTGGGCGCGCCGGTCCGGGGCACGTCCTGATCGCGCCCATGCCCTGCCGGCCGGGACCGGCCCCTGCGGGTGATTCTGCCTGATGCCGCTCCTGCTCCTGATCCTGCTGACCGGTGTTCTGGCCTATCTGTTCTGGCGTCGGCGCACCACGTCCCTCACGCGCCATTGCCGGTGGCGGGCCAACCGGTCGCGCGGGCCGGGCTGTTACGCATGCGCCAGCTGCGGCGGCCGGATCCAGACCCGGGACGGGCGCGCGCCGCGCGAATGTGTGGCGCGCCCGCATCAATAATGGCCCGATCGGGGCCGCGGAAAATATTTTCAATCCCGCGCATTTTCCATCTTGATTGAACGCGCATTCGGGTGCACATGCGCAATCAAGACGCCAACGCACGCGCCTCTGTCCCAAGGGCGAAACCCCCATGGTTACGTAGCGACGGTAACGTCTCTGATTGAAGTGAGCGGTCATGTATGGCCGGGTCTTTTGGAGATGACCATGAACGCTATCGTATCCGACTTGTCGGCTGCCGCCCGTATTGCGCCTGCCGCCGCCCCCGAAACCCGCATCGAGTCGTTTCTGAAGACCGCTCGTTTCGAGCGTCCGACGCTTGTTCTGGACATCGAGGCCGTTGCCCGCCAGTACCGCGCGCTCAAGACCGGCCTCGGCCGCGCCTGCATTCACTACGCCGTAAAGGCCAACCCGCAGCGCGAGATCATCGAGGCGCTGGTCAATCTCGGATCGGGTTTTGATGCCGCATCGCGTGCCGAAATCGAACTCTGCCTCAGCCAGGGCGCCGATCCCGATCACATTTCCTTTGGCAATACCGTCAAGCGGGCATCCGACATCGCCTTCGCCTATCATGCCGGGGTGTCGCTGTTCGCCGCCGATGCCGAAGAGGAACTGGAAAAGATCGCCGAATTCGCGCCCGGCAGCCGTGTCTATATCCGCCTGATCGTCGATGCGTCCGAGGCCGACTGGCCGCTGTCGCGCAAATTCGGCTGTTCCCGCGACAAGGTGCTGAAGCTGCTTGGTCTGGCGGTTGAACTGGGGCTGACCCCGGTTGGCCTGTCCTTCCACGTCGGCAGCCAGACCCGCCGGGCCGACATGTGGGCGGCCACGCTCGACCAGGTGGCGCAGATCTGGCACACCGCCCGCGCATCCGGCCACGACCTGACGCTTCTGAACATCGGCGGCGGTTTCCCGGCGTTTTACGGCGAGGAAATCCAGGCGCCGACCGCATATGCCTCCCGCGTGATCGACCTGGTCACCGCGCGGTTCGGCGAGGTTCCGCACATCATGGCCGAACCCGGTCGCGGGCTCGTGGCCGAGGCCGGCATGATCGCGGCCGAGGTGTTGCTGGTCAGCCGTAAATCCGACGACGACATGTTCCGCTGGGTGTATCTCGACATCGGCAAGTTCTCGGGCCTGGCCGAAACCATGGACGAGGCGATCCGCTATCAATTCGTGACCGACCGCGATCACGAGGAAACCGGTCCCTGCATCCTCGCGGGCCCGTCCTGTGACAGTGCCGACGTTCTTTATGAAAAACGCCCTGTTGTGCTGCCGCTCGGTCTGCGGTCCGGCGACCGGATCCACATCCGCAACTGCGGTGCCTACACGTCAACCTATGCCTCGATCGGGTTCAATGGCTTCCCGCCGCTGGACATCGTCGTGATCTGAACTCCAACGGGAGGTGGAGAGCAGGTGGGGGTTTCCTTGCCTGCGAGTCTGGCGCACTCTGAACGTGTCTACGAGGAGTGCGCCGGATGACTTTCAACCCCCCAGCCGATGCCGAAGCCCGCCGCGCGGTGGCCCCGGCGATTTGCTATCCCAACGAGACGCTGCCGCAGCCGGATCTTGCGCGCTACCGCGCCGCGCGCGAGCGGGCCACCAAATCGGGCGAAGTGCTGGTTCCGCCGCGCCAAGCCGGGTGTTTCCGGGTCCCGGCGGGTCATTTCTTTCGAATCAGCAGCGTGGAAGGGCCGCAAGTCGGCGACCTGAACCTCTGGAATGCCGAGAACCTCGCCGAGCGATTCTACTCCGGCAAGACCCGCGCCCTGCACGGGACACATATCACGACGGGCGAGCGGATGTGGTCGGGCTTCCCCTTCCTGCGTCCGATGGCGACCATCGTGGCGGATACCCTGGACTGGTATGGCATCGACGCGTTCGGCGGGTCGGTACATGACGTGATCGGAACCCGCTGTGATCCCTATACCGGCAATCTCCTGTCCGGCACTCACTATCATCATTGCTGTCATTCCAACCTGACCCGCGCGCTGGCGGATCATCTCGGAATATCGCTGCAAGAGGCCGAACCGCATGTCCACGACGTTCTGAACGTGTTCATGTGCACCGGGTTCACCCGCGATACCGGCCAGTATTTCATGAAGGCCAGCCCGGTGCGCCCGGGCGATTACCTCGAATTCTTCGCCGAGATCGACCTTCTGGGCGCGCTCAGCGCCTGCCCCGGCGGCGATTGCGGTGCCGAGCATTCCAGCGATACCGCCGCATGTCATCCCCTGCTGGTCGAAATCTTCGCGCCTGCCGCCGATTCGCTGGACGGATGGAGCAGCCCGCCCGCAAACGGCTATGATCGCAGCCACGGCCGCTGATCCCCCCAGGCCCAGGGGCCGTGGGCTTTCAGGTTCCCGCCCCGATGGCGTTAACCATTTCGGTCCGGGAGATGCCGCGCCGCGGCGGTGTACGGGGGGTGTACCGAGGGTGTACCCATGTCACCCCCCGGTTTCGGGCGTCGTTTGACGGGTTAACCGGTCAGGAAAACGCGGCCTTCAACGCGATCTCGACCATGTCCGCGAAACTGGTTTCCCGCTGGTCGGACGGCAGCGCCTCACCCGTGATCAGGTGGTCGGAAACCGTCAGGACCGCCAGCGCCCGGCGCTTGTATCGCGCCGCCAGGATGTAAAGCTCGGCGGCTTCCATCTCGACCCCGAGCACACCGTGGCGCACCAATTGTTCATTCAGATCAGGGCGTTCATCGTAAAAGACATCGGAAGAATAGATGCCTCCGACATGCGTCGGCGTCGCCCCGGATTCGGCCGCCGCAACAGCGGCGCGCAACAGCGACCAGTCCGCACAGGGGGCATAGTTCAGTTCGCGGAACATCCCGCTTGACGGCGAGTTGAGTGTGCTCGCCGTCATGGCAAGGATCACATCGCGCACGGCGACGTGATCCTGCATGCCGCCACAAGATCCAATACGAATCAATGTCTTGGCGTCAAAGTCCCGGATCAGTTCATTCACGTAGATCGACAGCGATGGCATCCCCATGCCGCTGCCCTGAATGGTAACCCGGTTGCCGTTCCAGGTGCCGGTGAACCCCAGCATCCCGCGCACGTCATTGACCAGTTCCACATCCTTCAGAAACGTTTCGGCCGCCCATTTCGCGCGATACGGATCGCCGGGCAACAGGACGGTTTCTGCAATTGCGCCAGGTTCGGCACCGATGTGGATGGTCATTTCTGGGCTCGCTTCTCTTAGATTTCCAAATCCGCGACATCGGTGCCCTTGGCAAGGGCGTCATGAATCCATTGAGGCTTACGCCCACGCCCGGACCAGGTCTGTGACGGATCGTCCGGGTTGCGGTATTTGGCCTTTGCCTTGGACCCTTTGGCTGGTCCTCGGCCCTTCTTCTCACCAGCCAGTTCGGTCAGCGAAAATCCAAATTCCGCAGCAGCTTTTTCTGCCGCTTTCAACGCTTCCTGTCTTTCGCGCCGCTCAGCGTCTTTCAGCGCTTTGGCAACGTCTTTCCCAAGTTGCTTCAGTTCCTTGCGCGACATCGATTTGAGGTCAATCGCCATTCTTCTCTCCCATTGAGTGGTCATGACGCTATTGCGCGTCACTGACTGTCACAATAGCGATCATTGCGGCGCTGTTCAGCGTCAAAATTCAATTTCCGGCAAATTGTGTCTTATTGAGCAGCAATTGCCTGGGGATCGACCAGTGCAACAATATCCATCATGATTGCATTTAGTTCGAAATCCTTGGGAGTATATACTTTCGAAACGCCCATGTTTTGCAACCTCTGGGAGTCTTCATCAGGAATAATTCCGCCGACGATGACCGGAATATGTGCCAATCCGGCGTCTTTCATCCGGTTCATCACCTCCTCGACGAGCGGGATGTGGCTGCCGGAAAGAATAGAAAGTCCGACCACATGTGCGTTGTCATTCACGGCGGCGGCCACGATTTCCTCGGGCGTCAGGCGGATACCCTCATAGGAGATGTCCATGCCACAGTCTCGGGCGCGAAACGCGATCTGTTCGGCACCGTTTGAATGCCCATCAAGACCCGGCTTGCCAACCAGAAACTTCAGGCGTCGCCCCAAGCGGTCGCTGACGGCATTGACGGCATCACGGATGTCGTCCAGCCCCTCGGTCTTGTTGGACGGCGATCCCGACACCCCGGTCGGACCACGATAGGTGCCGAAGACCTGGCGCATCTGTTCGGCCCATTCGCCCGTGGTCACGCCCGCCTTTGCCGCCAAGATCGAGGGTTCCATGACATTTGCCCCGCTGCGGGCGGCTTCTTTCAGCGCTGCCAACGCAGAAGCCACGGCTGCTTCGTCGCGGTTGCTCCGCCACTGGTGCAGGCGATCGATCTGGTCCTGTTCGACCTCGGGATCGACAATCATGATGCCGCCATCAGCACTCATCAGGGGCGAGGGTTCCGTCGTGGTGAATTTGTTCACCCCGACAACCACGGTTTCACCAGCTTCGATCCGGTTCAGGCGCTCGGCATTCGAATCGACAAGGCGGGATTTCATGTACTCGATTGCGGAAATGGCCCCGCCCATGCTGTCCAGGTTGGCCAGTTCTGCGCGGGCGCCGGTTTTCAGTTCCTCGACCTTTGCGTCCACGGCCGGATTGCCGTCAAACAGGTCACCATATTCCAGGAGATCGGTTTCATAAGCCAGAACCTGCTGCATCCGCATGGACCATTGTTGATCCCACGGTCGCGGCAGGCCCAGCGCCTCG
>CAYGNE010000222.1:0-6097 GCA_964351155.1 uncultured Rhodobacterales bacterium
AGCGCGTCGTCGATGATCCGCTCGAACGAGAATTTCACGTCCTCGGCGGTCATCGCGCCGAACCCGTTCGTAAAGCCGATATTGTCCTTCAGTGCAAAGTTGATATGGGTGTCGTCCACCTGTTCGATCATCGCGGCGGCATCCGGTTGCCAGCCCCATTCGCGGCCGGGCTTGTACTGGATCAGCTTGTTATAGATCGCCGCGTGGATTTCTTCGTCCACGACCCCCTGGCTGAAGGCCGGATCCATCGACCGGATATCGGCATAGGTTCGGGTTTTGAGCGTCCCACCGGCGGCATGCGCGGTGCGCGGCAGCATCATGCCCGTGGCGACGAGACCGCCAAGCGCGGTCGCGCCCTTCAGAAACGACCGGCGCGGCAGACCGACCCTGGTCCAGGAAATATTGGGCTTGTTCATTGAAAGTCTCCCTGACTGAAAAAGCGCCTTTTGGACGCAATTGTTGCCCTGAAGTTCACGCCAATCACGCGATCCTTGCAATTATGCGATCTTGCGCCATGTTATGCCTTTTTATGCTAGTATCGCTTCATCCAGCTGAATATGATTGGCTCAGTTCCTCCTTGTGGCGGGTCCCATGCAAACCGATGATTTCGCCATCAATCTCAGGCTTCTGTGCTCAACCGAATCGTCGGTGTCGGCCATATGCCGCCAGATCGGCGTCAACCGGCAGCAGTTCAACAAGTATCTGAGCGGCGCGGCCCGACCGTCACCGGCCAACATGCGCAAGATCGCGGTTCATTTTGGTGTGCGCCCGGCGGAATTCCTGCTCCCGGCGGAAGAATTCGAAAGCCACCCCTCTGTGGCCGGCAAGCTGGCGGGCCCGCATGTTGCATCCCCAAATCAAGGCGGTTTCGAATCCGCTTTTCGGGGGCAGACGATTCCGCTGCGCCGCTATCTCGGTGACTATCTCAGCTATTTTTTGACGCACAGCTGGGAAAACTCCATCATCTGCGCGATCGTCCGGCTGGATGAATTCGATGGCATGATCCGGTGTCGGTCACTGGAACGGTCCGTCGACCCGGACGATGGCAGCCTCTACTTGTCGAAATACGACGGCCGCGTCGCGATCCTCGGCAACCGCATTTTCGTGATGGAATACCAGGTGCTCGCGCGGGATGCGCTGGTCGAGACGGTTCTTCATCCCGTCGGGCGGGGCCAACTGCAATATCTGCGCGGCACGACCTTTGGGATCACCAGCCGACAACGAGTGCCGTTCACCTCGCCCGTTGTCTGGCGACACCTGGACGATTCCATCACTCTGAGGGAGGCCATGCGAAAGGTCGGACGTTACGACATCAACTCGGCGAACCTGGATAACCGCGCCAGATCCATTCTTCTGGGTTCGCACGGATGAGCGAAACGCTAACGAGTTCAGTCAGAATGATCGGTCTCTCACGTTAATCAACCTTTTTTATAACCCATTGTGGTCACGGCACTTTTCGCGTCCTTGCCATTCCGGCCGCTGACGACGGCACTGCTCTCCTCGTGTCGCCAGAACGCCAAACAACGCCAGCGCGCGGTGCGCTTGACCATGCCAGATGCACCAGTCAGTCGTTGTCGCTCTGTCCTGCGCCGGCGCCACGCAGGCGACTTTCCTCTGTGGCCGGGGCAAAGGTCCGCTGCGCGAATGCATTGAGCCGCGCCCAGCAATCGGGCGGAACCTGTCCGCGCATGTTCGGTTCTTTCGGACCGGTCATGCGGGCCGGCGCGCTGACGGTCGCGACGCTGGCCAGTTCGGTGGCCAAGGCAGTGTTGTCGCCCTGCACGCAAAGCTGGCGACCATCGGTGCTCAGTTCCACGCCGTTCCAGGCGACCGAAACCGGCTGCTGCAACCGCAGGGCCGCGCCTGCCAGAAACGGCACAAGCAGCAGCGGGTAGCTGACATCCTGCAACCGGATCTCACCAATCGCCAGGAGCCGCTCGGCGCAATCGCTCAGCGAGGCACCGGCGATGATCGGGCTCATGCGCCCGGCCGGCGCCTTCCAGACCCCTTCCAGCGCAATCGGCGACACGTCGATCTCGGCGCGGCGGTCGTTCAGCTCAAGCAGGTCGGCCAGAAGTTCCGGCCCCGGCAGTCCAAAGGCAGCAAGCCAGCGGGTCCCCTTGGCGGCCTCCTCGGCAAGCCCCCAGGACAGCCCCGATCCGCGCGCGGCCCGCTTGCTCAGGGCTTCGATCTCATTGAGTGAATGGGTCATGCGCGCGCCGCCTCGCCATCGGGGTAAACCCAGAAATCCGCGTTATCCGGCGACAGTTCATCGGGGTAAGGCGCGTTGCCATACATGCAGATACGCACCCATCGGTCCGAGCGGGGATCGAACCGCGTCGCCCCGAAGAACGCGAGCTTGCAGCGCAGCATGTCGATCGGCAGGATGGTTTTGCTGATCGTGTTGTCGCTGATTTCACCGTAAGGCGCCCGCCCGATGATCTGAACCCGGCGGACCATGTGGCGGTGTTCGGGATGGCGCAGCAGGAATTCGGCGATCTCTATCTCATCGGGCCAATGGGCCAGCGCCTCGAAGAGACGCACCGCGTCGCGGCCGGGGGCCAGCGGTTGTTCATAAGGCTCGATCGGCTCTTCAAAGCGCTCGCCGAGGCGGGGCTCGAGCTTTTCTTCGGAGACATACCATGCGCGGGCGCGGTTCTCGGGATCCGACCAGTCCGTTTCCAGCGCCCAGCCATAGATGTCGGCGATGCGCGCGCGGGTCTCGCCCACGCTTGTGCCACCCGCGATGCGAAACGCGGCCGCGGTTTCTGCGGACATGCTGTCGGCCAGCGCGTCGAGCCTCTCCGCGTAAGGTTCCAGGATCAGCGAGCCCAGCCATTCCTGCCCTTCAAGCGACAGCGTGCTCTCCGCCCAGCGAAACAGGCGGTCCCAGGGGTGGCTGGCGGAAAAGTCATGCGTCGCGACCTGCCTCGACAGCGCCTCGGCATCGGCGCGCAATTGCGCCAGTTTCTCGATCTGTACCGGGTGGTCGGAATGCCAGCCTGACAGCCCGCGCCGCGCGCGTGCCAGAAGTTCGCGGAACAGCGCGACCGCGTCTTCGCCGGCCTCCGGCAGGGACCGGACGATACGGATTGCCTCTTCGCGGGCCGAGATCCAGTTGTTGAACAACAGCGGATGGTTGAGCAGAAACGGCGCCATGCCGAGCCCGGTGGAATTGCCGATGCCGAGGCGGCGCGCGATATCCGGGTCCAACCGCGCGGCCGATCCGTCCGCCTTCACATCCGCCATGTGCTGCACCAGATCGCGCACGAACCAGCGGGTAAGAAAAACCGACAACATCTCGACCTGGAACGGGGTTCCGAATTCCGGCCGGTCAGCGATCATCTCGCGATCCGCGGCACCCAGCTTGCCGGATCCGTAGACGGCCGTTGTGCGCATCAGGTAGCCGACCCCGTCGATCTGTGCCAAGTCGGGTTGCTCGCCTGCCGCCAGCCGTGTCACGACATGCTCCCACAGCCGCACCGAGCGGTTGGCGCGGGACACCGACAATTCCCGCCCCGTGACGCGGCCGGCCTCCTGCAAGGGGATGTTACGCGACAGTCGCTCGATATCGCCCGCGTCCGGCACACCGTCAAACAGGGCAAACGTGGCGTCCCAGGCCTCGGCGATGACGCGGTCAGAGCGTTTCCCGTCCGGCAGGTCATGGGCAAAGGCCACGAGGGAATAGGACCGTTCGGGACCGTGCGCGGTATAAACGGCATGTCCGACGCCCCTGTCGTCGATCTCAAAGGCGGTCTGCTCGAACCGCCAGCCTTCGCGGGCAAGGCGCCGGGTCAGCACGCGCATGAAGGACAGGCGCGACTGGTGCATGCTGCCCAACCGCGCAAGGCGCATGACGGTATGCGGGGTTCTGGCGGCGATCTCGGTCATTGACCCTCGTCCTTTCTGTCCACGTGTGTTGCAAGCGGTGTCCGGGCCGCGGGGCAGCCCGGACCGGGCGTTTGGGGTCAGGTTGCGCGTCCCTTCTCCAGCGTGATGCGCAGCGCGTCCCAGAGCGAGGGCAGCAGCACCAGTGACACCGGCACTGCAGTGACGACGATGAAGCTTTGCAATTTGCCCACGCCGCCGGCACCGGTATAGATCAGGATCAGCGCCATGACGCCCATGGCCACGCCCCAGAAGACGCGCACGGGCAGCGCCGGGCGGTCCTCGCTCGACATCGCCACCGAGATCACGTAGGTCATCGAATCCCCGGTGGTGGCCACGAAGACCGTGGTCAGGATCAGGAACAGGACCGAAACCAGAAAGCCCATGGGCAATTGCTGGGTGATGGCCAGCAGCGCGGCGGGCAGGTTGAAGCCTTCGAATGCCGTGGAGACGGAACCGGCATTGGCCAGTTCCGCGTGAATGCCGGTGCCGCCAACGATGGTGAACCAGAAGGCGGTCACGATCGGCGCCACGATGGAGAGCATGATCACGATGGACCGGATCGACCGGCCGCGCGAAACCCGCGCGATGAACATCGCCATCAGCGGCCCGTAACCCAGGAACCAGCCCCAGAAGAACACGGTCCACCAGCCCAACCAACCCGGTTCTCCAAACAGCCCCGACTCGCCGCGATAGAGCGCCATGCCGAAGAAATCGGTGACATAGGTGGCCATGCCGCCGAAGAATCCCGAGAAGATGAACAGCGTCGGCCCCGCGACCAGCATGAAGATCAGCAGGATCGCCGCCAGGATCACGTTAAAGCGGCTGAGGATCTGGATGCCTTTCGACAGACCCGTCGCCGCCGAAGCCGTGTAGAGCGCGACGAGGCCGAGGATCACGACCGCCTGCGTGGTGAAACTGTCAGGCATGCCGAAAAGCGCGTTCAGACCATAGCTGACCTGCAGGCCCAGGAACCCGATCGGTCCCACTGTGCCCGCCACCACCGCGATGATGCAGGAGGCATCGGCAATCAGGCCGATGGGGCCCTTGATCGCCTTGTCGCCGAACACCGGGTAAAGCAGCGTGCGCGGCGCCAGCGGCAGGCCTTTTTCGTAATGGTAATGCATCAGCATTACCGTGGTCAGCGCGCCGAGAATGGCCCAGGCCAGAAAGCCCCAATGCATGAAGCTTTGCGCCAGCGCCGCGTTCACCGCGTCCGGCGTACCGCTTTCCGCGCCGAAATAGGGCGGTGAGGACAGGAAATGCGCCATCGGCTCACCCGCGGCCCAGAACACGCCGCCGCCCGCCAGCAGGGTGCACATGATCATCGCGCCCCATTGGAAAACGGTGAATTCCGGTGCTGTCAGCCCGCCCATCAGCGCCTTGCTGCCGGGCAGAAAGATCAGGACCAGGCCGATCAGGAAGGTCGCCAGCAACAGGACCTGCCAGTAAAGGCCGAAATACCTGGCCGAGAAGGCAAAGCCCGCATCGACCATGCCGGACAGCAGGTCGAGATCGAGCAGCGCGATGAGGCAGAAGAGCACGATGAAGCCGCCGGTGATCGCGAAGAGCGGCTTGTTGATGTGATGCAGTTGGCCTTGGCCGCCCTGCGTGGCGGTAGTGTCGGACATTCTTGTCTCCCTATGAATATCCGTGGGCGGGCAAAGCGGCCCTCAGGTGTCCGGCTCGGTCCGGGCCGGGGTGAAGTTCTCGTCGAAGAAGCGGTGCCAGTTGTCGCCCATCAGCCCGGCCACCTCGGTGTCCGAAAAGCCGATGTCGCGCAGGCCGGTCTCGATGGTGCCGAAGTCGCGGTTGTCGCGGAACCAGTCGGGCATCGGCGGAAAGCCGGGATTGGTGGCAGAGCCTTCGCCATAGTCGATCTCCTTGGTCCAGCGGCCGACGCGCATCCATTCCACGACGCTGTCGGGCTGGTCCTGGCACAGGTCGGAGCCGATGCCGAAATGCGCGGCGCCAAACCGTTCGGCGGCGCGGGCGACCATCTCGCAAAAGGAGTTCAGGGTGCAGGCGCTCTTGTCCCTGAGATGATGCGGATAGAGCGAAAAGCCCATCATGCCGCCGTTTTCCACTACCGCGCGCACCACGTCGTCGCGCTTGTTGCGCAGGGCCGGTTGCCAGCTGTGCAAGTTCGCATGGGTGATGGCGATGGGCCGCGTGCTGATCTCGGCGGCCTCGATGGTGGAGCGGTCCG
>CAYGNE010000223.1:0-6094 GCA_964351155.1 uncultured Rhodobacterales bacterium
CGCCGGTCGCAGGTTGGAAAAGAGATCCATTTCCTTGCGCAACCGTAACAGGCCGCGCTCGGGTTTCACGCTGAAATCAAGCGAGTCGTATTTCGGTCCGCCCACGGCGCCCAGAAGAACGGCATCGACTTCTTGCGCCTTGGCCATGGTATCGTCATGCAATGGGGTACCGTGTTTGTCATACGCGGCGCCCCCGACCAGGTCTTCAGATACGTCAAACGCGAGTTCCCTCTTTTCGCCGTACCAGTCGATGACGCGCCGGACCTGGGCCATGACTTCGGGGCCGATGCCGTCTCCGGCGAGAATCAGGAGGGAAGGGTTGGACATGATGCGGCTCCGTCTTGGAAATTCGGTTGCCCAAGCGCCTAGTGCTTCCCTTGGCGGTGGTCAAGGTGGCGAGCGTGTCCGCTCGAACACTCTTGGGCATTTCAGAGGCGGAATACGCCCGATCAGCGTCTTTCCCTGGGATGCAGCCCCCCCTTGCATGTCGCGACAAGAGGGCGCGAGCTCAGATGCTCGGCCAGAAGATCCCAGACCCGGCGCAACCGAGGCGTTCGCCGCATCGCCTGATGTGCGGCGAGCCAGACCGGAAGCGGCGGGATATCGACATCCAGATCGAGTTCTTCCACGTCGGGGTCGCCCCGGCCTACGTCACACAAGACAAACCCGATTCCACAGCCGGCCCGCAGCAGGTTCCAATACGCCGCCTGATCGTCGCAACGTACGGCAAAATCCTCGCGGTTCACGGACCACCCCCGATCCTTTATCGTGCGCAGGATCAGGTCATTGCGGTCATAGCCGATCATGTCGTGTTTCAGGACCTCATTGATCGAGTCCGGTCGTCCGGCCCTGTCCAGGTAGGTGCGGGCGGCGAACACCCCCACGTCAAGATCGCAGATATGGCGCGCCACGATGTCGAGCTGCGTTGGGCGATACATCCTGACGGCAATGTCGGCCTCGCGGAACAACAGGTTTTCGGTCGTGTCCGATGGCACAAGATCGATTTGGATCGCCGGTTCCGCGGCGCGGATGCTGGCAAGAATCGGCGGTAAGATATGGTGGCTGGCAAAGACACTGGCCGTGATCCTAACCGTGCCTTGCAAGTCCTGGGATTGCCCCGCAGCGGCGAGCGCCATCGCGTTCATTGCTTGGTGCATCTGCTCGGCCATCGGCACAAGGCCGATACCGGCCTCGCTCAACTGCAGGCCGCGGGCGTGGCGGTTGAACAATTGCACGCCCAGATCCCGTTCCAGCGCTGTGATCTGGCGTCCGAGTGTGGGCTGGCTGCGGTTCAATTTGCGGGCGGCGGCCGAGAGCGACCCGGTTTCTGCGACAGCAAGAAAGCTTTGGACCAACGACCAGTCCATGGACGGAATTGAGTTTGCCATTCAAAAATGAATACAAAACCTGCAACTTTTGGCAATACACATTGCTACTTTGAATGGGTACATTTTGGCATATAGCAGAGACTCAGGAGATCAAAATGGAAAAAACCGCTCTTGTCCTTGGCGCATCCGGTCGTTTTGGCCGCAACGCTGCAGAACAGTTCCGAAACGCGGGATGGACCGTGCGAACCTTTGATAGATCGCGTGATGACCTGAATGCCGCAGCCAAGGGCGCAACCGTGATCGTGAACGCCTGGAACCCGCTCTATCCCGACTGGGCGCGCATGGTTCCGGCCCTGCATGCGCGGGTGATCGATGCTGCCCGTCGATCCAATGCAACAATTATCGTTCCGGGAAATGTCTATGTGTTCGGACCGGACACACCTGTTCCCTGGGGTGCGGAATCCCCGCGCAACGCGACAAACCCACTGGGAAAAATCCGGATTGAAATGGAAGAGGCTTATCGCCGGTCCGGCGTCCGTACAATATTGCTGCGAGCGGGGGATTTCATCGACACGCAAGCGTCCGGTAACTGGTTCGACCAGGTGATGATCAAGTCGCTGGCCAAGGGGATTTTCACCTATCCGGGTCAAACGGATATACAGCACGCCTGGGCTTATCTGCCCGATCTATGCCGCGCGGCTGTTCATCTGGCTGAACGCGGCGACGAATTGCCTGAGTTCACCGAGATCGCTTTTCCCGGCTATTCGGTCACTGGTCAACAAATGGCTGATGCGCTGGATCGCATCACGTCACGCCCGATCCGACTGAAGCGGATGTCTTGGCTGCCGCTGCAACTGGCGCGGCCCTTCTGGCGAATGGCGGCGTGCCTGCTTGAAATGCGATACCTCTGGCAGACGCCGCACTGGCTGGATGGTCGCGAGTTTGACCGCTTTCTACCCGGATTCCGGCATACCCCGTTTGATGAGGCGCTGACCGCCGCCATTCCGGCCGGTTCAGTCAAGCGCCAGATCAACCCAGACCAGTCGGTGGCGGCTGGCGCGTAGGGCGATGTCATGGCCTGATTGGTCCGGTGCCGGCCAGAACACGCCGGACCCGGTCACCCGCCAATCTGCCGATGGCAGAACATAGTCCACGCGCAGCCTGCCGGGCCCGTCCCAATCCACCGTATCCAGCGCATTGTCGCCTTCATGTCCCTGATCGGGGGCTTGCTCGGCACCGAAACTGCGTGGTTCAGGGTCCTGAAGGCGCGGGTCCGACAAAAGTGCCTGGATCGCCGTGCGCCGTCCATCGCTATCCCGAGGGTCGAGATTTGCGCCACCGGCCAGAACGAAATGTCCCGGAACCGGACCGAATGCGCCGTCAAGAACTGCCTGCCAGAGGATGATTTCGTCATGGTTGCGCCGGCCGTTTCTGTCCTCGGGCCCGTCAAAGACCGGCGGTCCGGCTTGAAACGTCAGCAAGGACATGGTCCTGCCATTCGGCAGACTGACCGGAACGATCCAGTGCGCGGTACTTGACAGACGTTGTATGTCTTGCGCCGCCTTGGACGGAAATGGGCTGCCGTCCGGGTGTACGGGCAACATCGCCCCGGGCAGCTCGCGCCACAACAACTGGCTCAGGTCCTGAACATCTTCGGTCCGGATCGGATACCGCGACAGCACCGCAATGCCGCCCCGGCCGGAAAATGCGCCAAACCCCTGAGCATCACCCGGGCCACCGAGACGACCGTCGCCATCAAGATCCTGATCCGTCTTGAGCCCGGCATTGGGTTGTGCGGCATAGCGATATGGGAATTGCGCGCCGGCGTGTTCAAGCCTGTCGGCAAAAACACCAAGGGCAATGCCTTCGAAATCCCAATCAAATCCCTGGAGTGCAAGAATGTCGGGGGCCGAACCGGAAATGACCGCGATAACCGCGTCGATTGCTGGATCTTCGCCCTTGATCAGATCACGTAGCAAAAGTCCCGGCCCGTCGCGTTGCATCTCGACATTGTACGTCGCGACGCGCAGCGTGTCGGCATATGTGGATTGGACGCAAGAGAGCAGGGCGGCCACGCACAGGGCGGACACCCGTGGCATCGTCATGCGGCTTGAAGGGCCTCGGCGTTGGCATAGGCCCGGCGGCGTTTCTCTTCGATAAGCTCGGCGATCCGGAGCATGGCGATACCGCGCATCATCAGGCTGGCCGGAAGAAACGCCCAGGCGCTCATCGTCCAGATCATGGTCTGTGGGTCTGCCAGTGTGATCGGGTCGATCAGGTCCGAAGCCATCTTGACCAAAGCCGGAATGAGGAAGGGCAAAAGTATGCCGATTACAACGTTGATCCGTCCGTCACGCTGCAGCCTGCTGACCACGTCGCCACCTGTCGTCGGATCGAACAGAGGCAGGTTGACCCAGACGTTGAACGCGCCGTTGCTTGTAGGCCATCCCAACAGCCGGACCGCGCCCAGGAACAACACCACGGTTGTCAAAGCCACGATGTAGGACACGCCGGCGGCAGTGCGGACCGCATCGATGGTTTCTCCGGAGATATCGCTCGGCAGCATCAGGATGACCAGCCGCACCGGGGAGTAGGGGAAATCGGTCAGATCGCCGACAATGCCGCTCAGACCGGCGAACAGCGCGGTCATCGTCGTCGGCTCATACTTGTGTTTGCACACGACGGTCAGGACAAAAACCATCAGGAACAGCGCGATGAAGCGCATCCGGTTCAGCGGGGGCGCATCGCGGAATTCGACGATGCTGGGAAAGTTCGTGTTGTATTCCGCAAATGTCAGGAATCCGCCCAGTATGGCGAGCAGCGCAACGATCTCTGTTGCGTCCGATGTGTACCCAGGTAACAGCAACGAGGGTGTTGCTATCAATAGGGCCACCAGTATTCCGCGCATGGCAGCGCCGGTGATCCGTGTAAACACTAGTCCATTCCCTTCAAACTGGACCGGCGCGATACGATGCCGCGCCGTTGTTCCAACTTGAGTTTGCCCAAGCAATGTGCTTGCCGCTTCCCGGCTTTATTTGTGCCGTTGCTGGGACAATGCCTCAAGTCGCACGGCCATTGGACACGTGAAATCGGGCAAGAACATGGTGAAACTGGTGCCTCTTTGCATCAATTTTGATTTGAGTTTTGGGGCGTTCAAATGCTGACCACAACATATTGATCGTTGACGTCGGGTAACCCCATAAACTTCTAGCAGGCCGCGAATCAACGCGACCCACTCTATCTCCAATTGTGCCTGTTTTTAGACCCAGGGGCGTTCCATCCGGGCGCGGGATTCGTAATTTTCGATTGACCCCACCTTTTCCATCGACAACCCGATATCGTCGAGACCTTCCAGCAGGCAGTGTTTCTTGAAGGCGTCCACTTCGAAGGAAAACGACTCCCCATCCGAAGTGGTCACGGTTTGCGCTTCCAGATCAATTGTCATCCGCGCGTTGGCGCCTTTTTCGGCATCCTTCATCAGAACATCCACGGATTCCTGTGGCAGGGCGATCGGCAAGATGCCGTTCTTGAAGCAGTTGTTATAGAAGATGTCGGCAAAGCTTGGCGCGATCACGCAGCGGATGCCGAAGTCCTTGATCGCCCAAGGCGCGTGTTCGCGCGATGAACCGCAGCCGAAGTTGTCGCCAGCGACCAGAATTTCGGTGTCGCGATACTGCGGCCTGTTCAGGACGAAATCGGGAATCTCGTTGCCGTCATCGTCATACCGCATCTCGTCAAACAGGTTCACCCCAAGCCCGGACCGCTTGATCGTCTTGAGGAACTGTTTCGGGATGATCATGTCGGTATCGATATTGATCAGCGGCATCGGTGCCGCGATGCCGGTTAACGTCGTGAATTTGTCCATGTCTGTCTCCGTGGGTGTTCCGCGAACACCCCTGTGATTTGATTACTTGTCGAGCTTGGACTGCAGTTTTTCCTTCAGAGCGCCCGTGGCAGTGCGCAGGAAAAAGGCGAGAACGATCAGTCCCACACCGTTGAACAGCAATTCGATCGCCAACAGGATGCCCAGAAGGCTGGGCGCGATTTCAAAGAAGTTGGCAATGATGTACCCTGCAAGCAGAACCGAAAAAGCGCCGGACAGAAGCATCGGCCAGAAGAACGGTGTATCCCGCATCTGGAACGACGTGATCAGCCGGGTAACGCCGCTGGCGGCGAACAGGATTGTGACCAGTGTCGCCAGCGAAATCACGCCTTCCAAAGGACGGAACATCAGCGAAAAGCCCAGAAGCAACATCAGGACGCCAAGCCCAATCCCCAGCAGTTTGCCCTTGGTATCGTCATCACCCATGCCGGCAACAAACTGAAAGCCGCCGGAAATCGCGAATGTCAGACCGGCCAGCGTCGTGACCGCGATGGATGCCGCGATCGGGTTTGCAAGCACGAACAGGCCGAACAGGACGGACAGCAATCCGACGATCAGCCATTTCACCCAGGTTTTCATCTTCCGTGTCCTTTGCGGTTTTGGTTTCGGCTTCAGGTTACATCAACTCGCGAACATCGGTAAGGTGCCCGGTGATCGCCGCCGCCGCCGCCATCGCGGGACTCAGCAGGTGTGTGCGTCCGCCCCGGCCCTGACGACCTTCGAAGTTCCGGTTGCTCGTCGCCGCACAGCGTTCACCCGGCTGCAACTGATCCGGGTTCATCGCGAGGCACATTGAACATCCTGCGAGGCGCCATTCGAAACCGGCCTCTTTGAAGATGTCCGCCAGACCTTCTTCCTCGGCCTGCGCCCGCACGAGACCCGA
>CAYGNE010000224.1:0-6086 GCA_964351155.1 uncultured Rhodobacterales bacterium
CCTGGACGGCGAAACTTCAACGGGGCGCTTCTGCGCCCCGTTTTTTTTGAACAATGCCTTGAACGGACAGATTCTGTTTCGCAGATGGAAATCTTTTTTGCAAAAGGATTGATAAATGACTTCAACGGGTTGAAGAGATCTCTTCCTCCAAGCCGAAAAAACGGGAAAAATCAGTTGCAAACCGTGGCCTGCTGCCGAGACTGACGAAACAATTGCAAGATCAAGGATTCATTCATGGCCATTACATTGTCCCTGCCTGCCAGCAGCCTGTTCACAGTCGCTCACATTCCCGCGCTCGTCGATTTCGTTGCCACGGATGCCTCTGTCACGGGGTTCTCTTCGACGCTTTTCAGCGGCAGCGGCTTTTTCAACGGTGGTGTTGCGTCCTACACGGCAACCGGCAGTGGTTTTGTGGCGACGAATATTGCAGGCAGCACCTATATCACGGCCGGTGTGATCGATACGGTTTCTTTCACCAGCAACCTGGGGTCCCACACCATTACCAATGTCGATTTCGACATGGCGGTTTTCTCGCCCATCATCATTTCCGACCTGAACGGCACGGATATCCTGGCGATCGAGAAATTCACGATGAGCAAGGACTGGAATGTCACGCTGGGTGACATGGATGACATTGCCCTCAAGGGCAGTCTGGTCGTTGATGGTGCGCTCTTTAACCCGACCGGCGATGATGTTGTGCGCGCGGGCGGTGGGAATGACAACCTGTTCACGGGCGATGGCGATGACCAGATTTTTGGCGGATCGGGCGGGGATATCCTTAACGGGGGCAGGGGCAACGATATTGTGCGTGGCGGTGTGGGTGCGGACAGGTTGCAGGGTGAGGCCGGGTCGGACAGGCTCTTTGGCGACCGGGGCAATGACAAGCTGTACGGCTCCAGGGGCAACGACGTCCTGAACGGCGGCAAGGGCAACGACAAGTTGACCGGCGGCGGCGGCGCGGACGATTTCATCTTTGGCAACAAGTCCGGCAAGGACGTGATCAGGGATTTCAACGCCCTCAACAACAACGAGGATATCGATTTGTCCGCCGTTACCGCCATCGTGAGTTTCCGGGACCTCAAGAACAATCACATGATCCAATCCGGCACGGATGTGATTATCGACGACAAGAACGGCACCGAGATCACGCTCTTGAATGTCGACATCGCGGATCTGCACAAGGCCGATTTCCTGTTCTGAGGCGTCCGGAATCACTTTGTGTCTGTCCGGAATTCAGATCTGGGCAGGCGCTGGTTGCATGATGGCGATTTCGGCAGGGACCCGCCGAAATGCACGTAATGCGTGTGGGGATTCTGGCCGATACAAATCTTGTCGCCGCTTGTCTGCGGACCGCCGCGCAGCGCAGGATGTAAAACAGGCGGGGTTTGGCGCGCAAATCGCGGTTTGTCCGGATTGGCTGGTGCGCGGCTGATTGGTGTCGTTTTCTCCGTCTTGTCCCAATGAGGACGCAAAACAGGAGAAAACGAATATGACTTCCAAAGTTCTGCCGACACTGGCCGTACTGCTGACCCTGCCCGCAATTGCTGGTGCAGCGAGCGAACTTGATGCAAACGGCGACGGCATGCTGACGCTTGACGAAGTGCAGGCCGCGTTCCCGGAAATCACCGCTGAAAGCTTCTCGGCAATGGACACCAACGCCGACGGCGCGCTGGATGATTCCGAGGTGGTGGCTGCACAGGATGCCGGCCTGATGCCGAAAGGCTGATCCACAACCACGCACCAAGACAGGCGCCCGGGTGTCACCCGGGCGTCTTTTCGTTTTGCGGCAATGGATTAGGCGGGAAGGTGGATGTTGAATGCCTTGCGGATCGCCGCATCTGTCGCCGAATCAAACCTGGCCTTGGCGCGCTCTGCCAGGATTTCTTCCTTGCGGGCCGTCGCGCGGGCGATGAGGTCGGGTTTGCCCAGTTCTGCCCATTCCTTTGGCGACGTACGGTCGCCCAAGGCCGGATAAACATGGTCGGCCTGCATCCGTCCCAGCGTCTGTTCGGTTCCCAGGTAATGACCGGTTCCGCCGAGACAGACCTGCGCAATCTGGTCCAGCGCCAAGGTTTCATCGGTTACCTCGATCCCCCGGACGCATCGCAGGGCCTGCCCGATCAGGTCGTCCCCCAGGATCAGGGATTCATGGCAGAACCCCAACAGCGAGGCGTGCATGCCGGCGGCTTCGTAGACCATGTTGAGCCCGGCAAGCCCGGCCATGACGTTCGAACACATCTGCTCCCACCCGGCCTGCATGTCGGGCAATTTGGAATCCGCGATCCCTGCGGCCGCGCCACCGGGAATCCCGTAAAACTTGTGCATCTGCGCGCATCCGGCGGTCAACAGCGCCTGTTCGCCGGACCCGCCGGTCATCGCGCCGCTGCGCAGGTCCAGACCGAATGGCCAGGTGCCAAACACGGCCGGATGCCCCGGCGACACCGCGTTGACATAGACAAGCCCGGCAAGGCATTCGGCCACTGCCTGCACGATGGCGCCGGCCACCGTGGAGGGCGCCGTCGCCCCGGCCATGCCCGCCGACAACAGCAATACCGGCATTCCGCCCCGGATCACTTCCTCCATCACGAGGCAGCTTTCCGTGGCGAATTTCATCGGCGGCACGACGAAACAGTTAGAGTTGGACACGAAGGGACGGTCCCGCCATTTATCTTCGCCGCCAGCAATCATGTGCAGCATTTCCAGCCCGTGCTTCACGAAACCCGGTTCGGTAAAGGACACGCCAACATGTTTGGTCGTGCCCGAACAGCAGGCGTAGATCGCGTTCAGGTCCATTTCCAGGTTGTCGGCGATATCGCGGCAGACCATCGGGCGTTGCAGGAAATGGATGTTGTCCAGCCGGTCGGCGATGCGGGCGGCGTCGTGCAGGTCCTGAACCGTGCTTTCCCGATACTCGCGCCCAGCGACGTCGACCATGTGGACCGCGGCGCCTGCGGTTCCATAGTGGACGCGCGCGCCGCTCAGTTCCAGATCATGGGCAGGATCGCGCCCCACCAGCGTCACGCTGCGGTTGGCCTTGGCCAGCATGTCCTCGACCAGCGCGCGGGGAAACCGGATGCGGCCGTCGTCGCCCAGAACGGCACCCGCGCCTGTCAGGTGGCGCACGCCGCTTTCCGGTGCATCGGCAAGGCCGATCTGTTCCAGCGCATCCAGGGCGGCGTGGTGGATACGCTCCATGTCCGGTTGGGACAGGGGCTTGTAGGTTCCTCCGGTCATCCCGGCACGGATCGGGCGCAGGTGATCGGCAAGTGGCGCGGCACGGGCTGCACGGCGCGCGGCGCGTCCGCCACTGCGGGAAGAGACGGGTTTTGGGTTTTCAGTGTTCATGTCTGGACTTCTTTTTGTGGATGGAAAGTGTACGGATCACACCAGCCGCGGCCGCCCACGCGCAGCCCTTCCACGGTCGGCACCGATGGTACGTGACACCAGACCAATCTTGCTTTGTTCACCCTGCATATCGCCTCCCGGGTTGCGCCAATTCTGGCGCGCAAATCCGTCGGTTCTGTTCTGTTTACGACTTGCACAGGTCTGTTTTCATGCAATCTGCCGGGGCAGCGCACGGGAAAGCCTTTTTGCCCGGGGTCAGGGTCGGCGCGGGCGGGATTTCCGGCTCAACCGGTCCGGCCCAGCGGGGCATTGGCCCTGAAAAATTTCAACAATAATGGTCCCGGGTGCAATTTTGTTTCCCAACATCGCAAAGAAGATGCTATCTTCTGGTTGTATTTTATTAACCTAGTAGTGGAGTTCGAGTTATGAAGACCCTGATTTTAAGCAGTGTGATTGCAGTTTTGGCGAGCACAGCCCATGCCGGTGACTGGACCGGTGGTTATGTTGGTGGTGGTGTTGGCAATGGCGATCTGGATGTCAGCGGCCCGACACAGGGTGGGAGCGGCAGCACCTATGGCCTTCATGTCGGGTACGATTTCGATTTTGGTGATTGGGTCGTCGGAGGCGAATTCGAATACGACTGGATGGACATCGGTTTTGCCGGCGGTTCCATGACGCTTGACAATATATCCCGGCTGAAGGCGAAGGTCGGCTACGATTTCGGCCAGGTTCTTGGATATGTCGTCGTGGGTGGTGCAAAGGCATTCACCACCGGGCTGGGTGACAAATCCGGCAGCGTCTACGGGCTGGGGCTGGCGTATCAGGTGTCGCCACAATTCATGCTGAGCGGCGAGGTGCTGCGTCACGATTTCGACGGCTTCAGCAACACACAGCTTGGTTCGATCGATCTGGAGGTCGACACGTTCAACGTGCGGGCATCCTTCAGGTTCTGATCACGCATTCAACCTGACCGACGGTGCAATCTGCGCGCCGCCGTTCCCATCGGGCGGCGGCGCGGGGCTTTGTTGCGCAGATCTGGTGCACGACAACGGACGCATGCGACCGGAACGGGTGATTTGGGAGTCAGGCGCGCGGTGGCAATTCCGCCTGCGCCTTCTTGGTCAGACCGCTCCGGATGATGTCATAAGACACGCGCAGGCGATGTCGCAATTCCGCAGGGTCGCTGTCCCATGACAGCCGGACCCAGCTGCGGTGAAAATACGGAGCCTTCTCGGCAACGCCGGCCTCGATCAGCATCCGGGCGGTTTCCACATCCGGGGTTTTGACGGAAACGCCGTCGTCGGCGGTGCCGATACAGGCGAACATCTTGCCGCCGACTTTCCAGGCGTCATGCCCACCACCCCACGGATCCGAAACCTCGGCCCCGGGCAGATCGCGGCAGATTTCGTTGACTATCCTGCGGCTCATGCGTCGATCTTGCCAAGGCGGAAAGCTCGGAACAAGCCTTGGCTGACGCAATAGTCTGTGCTAAGGCACGGGCATGAACCGCATCTGCGCCATTATCTGCTGCATTACCTGCTGAACTTTCCAGCGGGCCGGTTTCTGTCGTTTTCATCCTTGGAACAAGTTGCTAAGCCCGCGCTGCCTGCGTGAGGGATTTGCCATGTCGATCAAGCTGTACAATACCAAGACCCGGAAGAAGGAAGACTTCATTCCGATCGATCCGGACAATGTGCGCATGTATGTCTGCGGGCCGACGGTTTACGACCGCGCGCATCTGGGCAATGCGCGCCCGGCGGTGGTTTTCGATATGCTCTACCGGCTCTTGAAGCATGAATACGGCCCACAGCACGTGACATTCGTGCGCAACATAACCGATGTCGAGGACAAGATCATCGACCGGGCTGCTGAACGGGGCATTGCCATTGATGAACTGACCGAAACGACGCTGCGCTGGTATCACGAGGACATGGCGGCGATCGGAGTTGACTACACCGGGGATGCGCAGTTCCGCGAACCCCATGCCACCGCTTATATCGGCGAGATGGTGGCGATGATTTCCGATCTGGTCGCCAAGGGTCACGCATACGCGGCCGAGGGGCATGTCCTGTTCGCTGTCGAGAGCTATGCCGACTATGGCCAGCTTTCGGGCCGGTCGGTGGATGACATGATTGCCGGTGCACGGGTCGAGGTTGCGCCCTACAAACGGAACCCGATGGATTTTGTCCTCTGGAAGCCGTCAGGCGAGGATCAGCCGGGATGGGACAGCCCGTGGGGCAGGGGGCGCCCGGGCTGGCATATCGAATGCTCGGCCATGAGTTATGACCTGCTGGGCGAGAGCTTTGACATTCACGGCGGCGGCAATGACCTGATGTTCCCGCACCATGAGAACGAGGTGGCACAAAGCTGCTGCGCCCATCCCGAGGGTGGGTTTGCCAATGTCTGGCTGCACAACGAGATGTTGCAGGTCGAGGGCAAGAAGATGTCCAAGAGCCTGGGCAACTTCTTCACCGTGCGCGACCTGTTGGATCAGGGCGTTCCGGGCGAGGTGATCCGGTTCGTGATGCTGTCGACGCATTACCGCAAGCCGATGGATTGGACGGCGGAGAAGGCGCGGGATGCCGCTCGTATTCTTAAGAAATGGCGAAGCCTTGTCGCGGAGGTCGAGCACGAAGGGGAAGTAGCTCCGGCTGTGCTCGCTGCTGTTGCTGATGATCTGAACACTTCTGGGGCGATAACGGTGCTTCACCAATTGGCGTCTGATGGCAATTTGAAGAGTT
>CAYGNE010000225.1:0-5869 GCA_964351155.1 uncultured Rhodobacterales bacterium
AGGCGGCGTTGCAGCTGGAGCAGGAAAACGCGCGGCTTCTGGACCTGAACAATGTCCGGCTCGACCCCCGTCTGACCTATGTGACCGGGGTGGTTCTGGCCGATTCCGGCTCGCCCTTCCGGCAATCGGTTCTGCTCAATGTCGGTGCCCGGGACGGTATCGTGGACGGCTGGGCGGCGATGGACGGGATCGGTCTCGTCGGTCGTATCTCCGGCACCGGGGCGTCGACCTCGCGTGTCATCCTGCTGACTGACGCGGCCAGTTCGGTTCCCGCACTGATTCAGCCGTCCGGACAAAGCGCCCTGATCGCCGGCGATAATTCTGCCGCTCCGGTGGTCGATTTCCTCGAAAACCCCGATCTTGTCCGGCCGGGAGACCGTGTCGTGACCTCGGGCGATGGCGGCGTGTTTCCAGCCGGCCTGCTGATCGGACAGGTTGCGGCGGACCCGTCAGGCCGACTTCGGGTGCGGCTGTCGGCGGATTACGAACGGCTCGAATTCCTGCGGGTCCTGCGCCACCACGGCACCAAGCAGATATCCGATCCGGGCAAGATCGTTGCACCCGACACCGCCGAAGAAACCGCCGAACCGGTGGAGCGGACCGATGGCTAGCGTTTCGTTGTCGCATATCTGGGCCATGCGCATATGGTATCTGGTGATTGCCCTTTTGATCATGTTCTTTCACCTGATCCCGCTCGAAACCGTTCCACGCAGCTGGGCGCCACCTGATCTCCTGATCGCGGTCACCTTTGCCTGGGCCCTTCGACGTCCCGATTTTGTCCCGGCGATCAGCATCGCGGCCGTCATGCTGCTGGCCGATATGCTGTTTCAGCGCCCGCCCGGGCTGATGGCCCTGCTCGTTGTTCTGGGCAGCGAATACCTGAAGAACCAGGCTTCGGGCACCGGCGACTCCAGCTTCGCGTGGGAATGGGCCACCGTCTGCCTTGTGATCGTCATGGTCACGCTGCTGGACCGCCTGGCGCTGATGCTGACGCTGGTCGACCGCGCACCTCTGTCGCTTCACCTGATCCAGATGGTTCTGACAATGGCGGTCTACCCGCTGGTGGTGCTTGTCACCCAGTCTCTCATGGGCGTCAGAAAACTGGCCCCCGGGGACGCCGATGCACTGGGGGGCCGCTGATGCGCCGTAACCCAAAGGAACTCGAATCAACGCACCGAACATTGCGGCGGCGCACGCTGTTGCTGGGCGGTATGCAAGTGGCCTTCATCGGGGCACTTGGCATGCGAATGCGCTATATGCAGGTCGATCAGGCCGATCAGTTCCGCCTGCTGGCCGAAGAAAACCGCATCAACATCCGGCTGATCCCCCCTTCACGCGGCGAATTGTTCGACCGCAACGGCAAGGTGATCGCGCAGAATTCGCCCAGCTACCGAATTGTCATTGTTCGCGAAGACGCGGGCGATGTGGACAAGGTGATCGCCGATCTTTCACGCCTTATCGAACTGGACGAAGAGGACCTGAACCGCGCCACGACAGAAATGCGCCGCAGCCCGCCTTTTCTGCCGATCACGCTGGCCGACCGGGTCAGTTGGGATCAGATCAGCAAGGTCGCGGTCAATGCTCCTGCCCTGCCCGGCATTACGCCCGAGGTCGGCCTGACCCGGGTCTATCCGCGTGGCGCCGACCTCGCCCATGTGGTCGGGTATGTCGGCCCCGTCAGCGACTATGACCTTAACCAGATCAAGGACCCCGAACCGGTTCTGCGCATCCCGCGATTCCAGATCGGAAAGGTCGGTCTCGAAGCCAAGCGCGAGGACGTACTGCGCGGCAAGGCAGGCGCCAAGCGGGTCGAAGTCAACGCCACTGGCCGGGTGATGCGTGAACTGGATCGCCGCGAAGGCCAGTCCGGCGCCGATCTGCAGTTATCTGTCGATGTCGGCCTGCAGGGCTATGTTCAGGCCCGGCTGGGCCGGGAGAGCGCCGCCGCGGTGGTGATCGATTGCGAATCCGGCGATCTGCGCGCAATCTGTTCCTCGCCCAGTTTTGACCCGAACCTGTTCGTGCGCGGCATTTCCGTGGCCGATTATCGCACCTTGACCGATGATCCCTATCGCCCGCTGGCCAACAAATCGGTTCAGGGCACCTATCCCCCCGGTTCGACATTCAAGATGGTCACGGCGATGGCAGCCTTGGAAGAAGGCTTGGTCGGCCCGGGCGAAACCGTCTGGTGCCCGGGTCATCTCGAAGTGTCGGGGCGCCGTTTCCATTGCTGGAAACGTGGTGGACATGGCCATGTCGACCTGAACGCCTCGCTGAAACGCAGTTGCGATGTCTATTACTATGATCTCGCGCTCAAGGTTGGCATCGACAAGATTTCCGCAATGGCCAAACGTTTTGGCATCGGCGTGCGGCACGATCTGCCCATGTCAGCCGTGGCCCAGGGCCTGGCACCGAACCGTGCCTGGAAAGAACGCGTGCATGGTGATGTATGGCGTGTCGGCGACACCGCGAACTCGTCCATCGGTCAGGGCTTCATGCTGGCCTCACCGTTGCAATTGGCCGTGATGTCCGCCCGTATCGCCACAGGCCGCGCCGTTTCACCGCGACTTGTCAAGACCATCAACGGTGTCGAGCAACCCAGCGGAGCCGGAGAGCCCATGGGACTGAACGAAAACAACCTGCGGCAGGTCCGCAAGGCCATGTTCGCCGTCAGCAACGACCGGCGCGGCACCGCCTATCGCAGCCGCATCATCGAGGACACGTATCGCATGGCCGGCAAGACCGGCACCAGCCAGGTGCGCAACATCACCAAGGCCGAACGGGCCGCCGGTGTGATCCGCAACAGCGATCTGCCCTGGGAACGGCGAGACCACGCGTTGTTCGTCAGCTTTGCGCCCTTCGACAATCCGAAATTCGCGGTGTCGGTGGTGGTGGAACATGGCGGAGGTGGGTCGACCGCCGCCGCCCCGATCGCACGCGATGTGATCCTGCAGGCGCTTTACGAGGGCACTCCGCCCCTGTCGGCCTATCCGGCCGCCGACCGCAGCCGGATCAAGGCCCAGCAGGAACGGCTGCATCGCGAAAACCCGGATATCGGGGCCCCGGTGAAAGACCGCGCATGAGTTATCTCGAGCATAACGTCAAATCGACCCCGTCGGGTCTGCGCAAGGTGCTGCACATGAACTGGCCGCTGACGCTGCTACTGGTCAGCGTCGCATGTGTCGGCTTCCTGATGCTCTATTCAGTGGCCGGCGGATCATTCAGTCCCTGGGCGGAGCCCCAGATCAAACGCTTTGTGCTGGGTCTTGTCGTGATGACCGCGGTTGCGATGGTGCCGATCTGGTTCTGGCGTAACATGGCAGTGGTGGCCTATGGTCTTTCCGTCGTACTGCTTGTGCTGGTCGAGCTGTTCGGCACCGTCGGCATGGGCGCGCAGCGCTGGATCGACCTTGGCTTCATGCGTCTGCAACCGTCCGAACTGATGAAGATCACCCTGGTCATGCTGCTGGCCGCCTATTACGATTGGCTGCCGGCCAAGCGCACTTCGCATCCGTTCTGGGTCCTGGTGCCGGTGGTGATGATCCTGTTCCCGACGTTCCTGGTGCTGCGGCAGCCCGATCTCGGCACCTCGATCCTCTTGATCACCGCCGGCGGCGGGCTGATGTTCCTGGCGGGGGTACACTGGGCATACTTCGCGGCCGTCGTTGCCGCAGGAGTTGGCTTGATCACCGCCGTGTTCCAAAGCCGCGGCACAGAATGGCAACTGCTCAAGGATTATCAGTTCCGTCGCATCGATACGTTCCTGGACCCGTCCAGCGACCCGCTCGGGGCCGGTTATCACATCACCCAGTCCAAGATTGCACTGGGGTCAGGCGGCTGGACCGGGCGGGGTTTCATGCAGGGCACGCAGTCGCGCCTGAACTTCCTGCCGGAGAAACACACCGATTTCATCTTTACGACACTCGCCGAGGAATTCGGCTTTGTCGGCGGATTTTCCCTGCTGACGCTCTATGCCCTTGTCATCGTGTTCTGCGTCGCCACGGCGATGGCCACGCGCGACCGGTTTTCCTCGCTGGTGACGCTTGGCATTGCGATCAACTTCTTCCTGTTCTTCGCGGTCAACATGTCAATGGTCATGGGACTCGCCCCGGTGGTGGGCGTGCCCCTTCCAATGGTGAGCTATGGCGGTTCCGCAATGCTTGTCCTTATGGTCGCATTCGGCATCGTGCACAGCGCCCATATTCACCGCCCCCGTCAGCAAGGCAGATAGATCCATGTCCACCAACATCCTGTTTGCCGCCAGCGCCGCAAGCTGGCGCAGCTACCAGTCACCCTTGATCCACGCCTTGCAAAAGATGGGTCTCGATTTCGAACTGCGCACGGAATTTGCCCCGGACGAGGTGGATTACATCGTCTATGCCCCCGACAGCGCGGTACAGGATTTCACGCCGTTCACGCGCCTCAAGGCGGTTCTCAACCTCTGGGCCGGAGTCGAGAACGTTGTCGGCAACGACACATTGCGGGTGCCTTTGGCCCGGATGGTGGATCAGGGCCTGACCCAGGGGATGGTCGAATGGGTCACCGGGCACGTGCTGCGCCACCACCTGGGCATGGATGCCCATATCACCGGACAGGATGGCGAATGGCGGCCCTCCGTCCCACCCTTGGCGCAGGAGCGTCCGGTGACGGTTCTGGGGTTGGGGGAACTGGGCCAGGCCTGCGCAACATCGCTGGCCCGGATCGGATTCCCGGTCACCGGCTGGAGCCGCAAGCCAAAATCCCTGACGGGCCTTACCGCCCGTCACGGTTCGGACGGGTTGCACAGCGCTCTCAAGGATGCCCAGATCTTGGTTCTCCTGCTGCCGGATACAGCCGCCACAACCAATATCCTCAATGCCGACCGGCTGGGCCGGCTGCCAAGAGGCGCCGTCGTCATCAACCCGGGGCGCGGAACGCTGATTGACGACGAGGCGCTGCTGGCAGCGTTGGACGATGGCCAGATCGCCCACGCCACACTCGATGTTTTTCGCATCGAACCCTTGCCGAAAACGCATCCCTACTGGGCCCATCCCCGCGTCACCGTGACGCCGCATATCGCGGCGGCGACGCGGGAATCCTCGGCCTGCATGGTCATTGCGGAAAACATTCGCCGCGGCGAAGCGGGTGAACCCCTATTGCATCTTGTGGACCGCGCCGCCGGTTACTGAAGCAGGGGGCGCCGCCCCCTCTGGCCTTTCAGGCCATTCACCCCCGGGGTATTTCGACCCAGAAAGAAGCGGATGTTCGCTTCAGGCCGTCAATCCCCGCCCTTTCAGAAGCGCGTCCACCCCGGGGAGCCGACCCCGGAAAGCCAAGTAAAGGTCTTCGGCCTCTTTTGAACCGCCGGTCGAGAGAATGTGCCGCTCCAGCGCATTGGCGCATTCCGGATCAAACGCTCCGCCGGCCTCTTCAAAGGCCGCGAAGGCGTCGGCATCCATTACTTCGGACCACATATAGCTGTAGTAGCCGCTGGAATAGCCGTCACCGGCAAAGACATGCGCAAAATGCGGCGTGGCGTGACGCATTCCGATCGCGTGCGGCATGCCCAGTTCAGCCAGTATCTCGGCCTGCCGCGCCATCGGGTCTGCGGGCGCGGGTCCGTCGTGAAAAGCCAGATCGACAAGCGCCGAGGCGACATATTCCACGGTCTGAAACCCCATGTCGAAATTCGCGGCCTGTCGCACGTTGTCCAACATGTGCCGTGGCATCGGTTCACCGGTTTCGGCATGGGTCGCAAAGGTCTGCAGAACCTCGGGAACTTCGAGCCAATGTTCGAAAAGCTGACTGGGCAGTTCCACGAAGTCGCGTGCCACCGAGGTTCCGGAGATGCTGTCATAGGTGACATCCGACAGCATCTGGTGCAACGCAT
>CAYGNE010000226.1:0-5834 GCA_964351155.1 uncultured Rhodobacterales bacterium
AAGGACCGCGCGGCGTTCGAGGCGGAACTGATGAAACCACTGCTTGCCGCCGGCGCCGATATCATCTGCCTCGCCGGATTCATGCGGGTTCTGACCGGCGGTTTCGTGTCCAACTGGCATGGCCGGATGCTGAACATCCACCCGTCGCTGCTGCCCAAATACCGTGGCCTGCACACCCATGCCCGCGCGCTTGCGGCAGGGGACAGCGAGCATGGCTGTACCGTGCACGAGGTGACGGCGGAACTGGATGACGGCCCGATCCTCGGTCAGGCGCGGGTGCAGATCGCACCCGACGACACGCCCGAAACGCTCGCGGCACGGGTGCTGGTGCGCGAACACGAACTGTACCCGGCCGTCCTGCGCCGCTTTGCCGCCGGCGACCGCAGCCCGGTTTACCTGACGTAAAACCGCCCCGGAAACACAGCGTTGATTTGCAATCGCCACGGATTTGACTATGACTTCCAGAAGTGAGAGCGGTACCAGTTCCTTTCACAAAACAATAACGACAAGAAACGGAAATCATCCCGCCAGATGAAGACGCTCACCACGACCGACGACCTTGCCGCATTCTGCAAAGCGGCGCATAGCCATCCCTATGTCACGGTCGATACCGAATTCCTGCGCGAGCGGACCTACTACTCCAAGCTGTGCCTGGTGCAACTTGCGCTGCCGGGCGAAGGCGACGACAACGCCGTTCTGGTTGACCCGCTGGCCGATGGCATGTCGCTGGAACCGCTCTATGAACTGTTTCGCGACACCAGCGTGGTCAAGGTTTTTCACGCCGCCCGGCAGGATCTTGAAATTTTCTGGGTCGAGGCCGGCGTGTTCCCGGAACCGTTGTTTGACACCCAGGTCGCGGCCATGGTCTGCGGCTTTGGCGAACAGGCGGGCTATGAAACACTGGTGCGCAAGATCGCCCGCGCGTCGGTGGACAAATCCAGTCGTTTCACCGACTGGTCGCGCCGCCCGCTCAGCGATGCACAAAAGAAATATGCGCTGGCCGACGTCACCCACCTGCGCGTGATCTACGAATATCTCGCGACCGAACTGGACCGCACCGACCGCAGCCGCTGGGTGGCCGAAGAGCTGCAGATCCTGACCGATCCGGCCACCTACGACATTCAGCCGTCCGAGGCGTGGAAACGGGTCAAGACGCGCACCAGCTCGCCAAGATTCCTGGCCATTGTGCGTGAACTCGCGGCGTTCCGCGAACAGCATGCGCAGGCCAACAACATCCCCCGCAACAGGGTCTACAAGGATGATGCGCTGGTCGAACTGGCCTCGACCAAACCGCGCACGCAATCCGACCTGGGCGGTTTGCGCCTGCTGCTGCGCGAAGCCCGCCGCGGCGCAATTGCCGACGGGATCCTCAAGGCGGTCGAAGACGGCGTGAACTGCCCCGCCGACCAGATGCCCAAACCCGACCGCAGCCGCGAGAAACTGCAGGTCAATCCGGCGCTGGCCGATCTGCTGCGGGTGCTGCTGAAATCCAAGACCGAAAGCTCGGGCGTCGCGGCAAGGCTGATCGCGCCCAGTGCCGATCTTGACGCCATCGCCGCCGGTCTGCGGGACGTGCCCGCGCTCAAGGGCTGGCGGCACGAGGTGTTTGGCGCGGATGCGCTGCGCCTCTGCGAGGGCCGGATCGGCCTGGCCGCCAGCGGGCAATCCGTGGTCGTGGTCGAGCTTTAGCGCCGCCGCGACTGCAGCGCATTCTGCGCCCCGGTCACCTTGATCAGCTTGACCCCGTTCAGTTGCTGGCGGGTCAGGGAATATGCATTGACCACCGTGCGCGACCTTTCCGGCCCGACCGGTGTCGCCGCCGCGGGGTAATTCACCCGGAATTCCATTTGCAGGGTTCCATCCTCGGATACCAGGTCGGTGTTGACCGGGCGAAGCTCGGCGCCATAAGCCCCCTGGCGCGACGCGACCCCTTCGACAACAATGATCGCTCCGCTTGGCGTCTGGTCGATCTGCAGCTTGGTGACACTGGCGATCAGCACCGATTGGTCCACGGCGTCCGGGCGGGCGAATATGCTGACCCGCTCGGGCGGAAGCAGCGGATTGACCGTCCCGCCGGCCTCTACCGGGACCGGTTCGGACCGGCCGAACCAGTTCGTCGGATTGAGACGCGAGTCCCGCCATCCGCAGCTCGACAGGATCAGGCTCGTCGCGACCAGGGCTGTGAGGGTCTTTTTCATGCTTACCCGCCGTTAATGTTGCCTCGCATCGGGTTACCGCATCCGTCCCCGGTTGAAAAGGCGCAAGGCGGGGGTGGACAGACCGGAACCGTCGTCATACCTCAGGGCGAGGCATTGACAGGATGACAGGATGGCCAGCCCCGCCTTTGAAGATATCGTTGAGGATTTCGAATTCCTGGAAGACTGGGAAGACCGCTATCGCTATGTCATCGACCGGGGCAAGGCCATGGAGCCACTGCCCGAGGCGCTCCGGGTTCCGGCCACCAAGGTGCATGGTTGCGCCAGCCAGGTCTGGCTGCACCCGGTGATCGAAAACGGCACGTTCCGGTTTGACGGCGAAAGCGACGCGATGATCGTGCGGGGCCTGATCGCCGTGCTGCGCGCGCTTTACAACGGTCTGCCGGTGGCCGAGGTGCCGCATGTCGATGCAAGGGCCGAACTGGCCCGGCTGGGTCTCAATGACCATTTGTCGGCGCAGCGTTCCAACGGTTTGCGCGCGATGATCGAACGCATCCGGAGCGTCGCCGCCGAACACGCCTGAGCGGCGCGCCGCCGGTCAGGTTCCGCCCTGGGCCAGCATCAGCCGCTTGCGGGCGATGTTCTCGCGCTTGGCGCTGTCCTGGCCCACGCGAAACGATTTCTCGACAAAATCCAGATGCGCGCGGGCGGCCGCCTCGGCCTCTTCAAGGTTTCCGCCCAGCACCGCGGCGCCGATCCTGTGGTGCTGGCTCAACAGCTTTTCTCCGGACCCGTCCAGCGTTCTCAGGAAATCGCGGTTATAGAACACGCCGCGCTGGGTCAGGTCATAGATGGACGCCATCATGTGGATCAGGGTCGTGTTGTGGCTGGCATCCACGATCGCCGAATGAAAATTGATGTCGGCCCGTTGCGCTGCTTTTGTGTCGTCGTTCCTGTGCGCCGCATCCATGTCGTCCAGCAGGGTTCCGATCACGTCCTTGTCGGCCTGGGTGGCGCGTTCGGCCGCCAGGCGCGCGGCGAACCCCTCCTGTTCGCGGCGGTATTCCAGGTAGTCGAAAAACGCGACCGGGTGGCGGGCATAGATGTCGATCAGCGCCGGTGACAGCGCCTTGCCGATCAGTGGCGCGACAAAGGACCCTTCGCCATGCCGGACCTCGATCAGTTTGCGATCCTCCAGTGCCTTGAGCGCCTCGCGGACCTTGGGGCGTGACACGTCCAGCAATTCGGCCATGTCGCGTTCCGACGGCAGCTTGCGGCCCTCTTTCAACACACCGGTGACGATCAGGTCTTCGATCTGGTCGATCACCGCGTCGGCGACAGAATCATGGGCAATCGGTTCAAAGAGAATGCGGGCCGTTTCCATTGTCGTCCTCCCGGTCAGCGCTAACATGTCATCGTTGAGGTAACTTTAATGTACCAATCTGGAATGTCCACCATTTTGCCGCTCAACCGCTCGGGGTTTTTGCAGGCTTCTCGCAATGCCTCTGAAAACAAATGATAAATCAGTGAATATTTGTTCATGTCGCAATTTTTTCAGGGCGCGTTGAACCCCTGATCCCGGGTCTATTTTGGGCTGCGAAGTCCGAGGTGGTAAAGAAACTTGTTGACGTAACGAAATGGTAAAGAATATTTACCACCTCCAATCGGCGAGGGAATTTCCCGTGCCGACCGGCCGCCGCAGAGGGGTGGCGGCCGATAATCTGGAGGACATCATGAAGACATCCCTGCTAACCCTTGCCGTGGCTGCGGCCATGACCGTGACCGCGCCCGTGGCGATGGCCGCGGACAAGCTGCTGCTGAAAACGCCGATCGCGTTCTCGACATCGCTTCCCGGCCTCGGCACGCCGATCCCACGCGTGGCCGAACAGCTCGACCTGATGTCGGGCGGCACGCTCCGGATGAAGGTCTACGAGCCCGGAAAACTGGTTCCGCCGTTCGAGATCCTCGACGCGGTATCGTCCGGCAAGATCAATTCCGGCTACACCACCGCCGGGTACTGGGCCGGAAAGATCCCGGCCTCGCCGTTGTTTTCCGCCGTACCCTTCGGCCCTGAGGCAGGCGAATACATGGCCTGGCTCTACTACGGCAACGGATTGAGCTTGTATCAGGAGATGTACGATCAGGGCGGCTTCAACGTGCATGTCATCCCCTGCGCCGTGATCGCGCCGGAAACCTCGGGCTGGTTCGCCAAGGAAATCAACAGCCCCGCCGATCTGAACGGTCTCAAGATGCGTTTCTTCGGTCTGGGCGGCAAGGTCATGCAGCGTCTCGGCGTCGCCACATCGCTGTTGCCCGGCGGCGAAATCTTCCCGGCGCTGGAAAAGGGCGCCATCGACGCGACCGAGTTCTCGATGCCGGCCATCGACGCGCGGCTGGGCTTTCACAAGCTGGTCAAGTTCAACTATTTCCCGGGCTGGCACCAGCAGGCAACCGTGTTCGAACTGCTCGTGAACAAGGACGTCTGGAACGACGCCAGCGAACAGCACAGGGCGATCATCAGCAATGCCTGCAAGGCGTCGATGACCGACAGCTTCGCCGAAGGCGAGGCGATCCAGCACGCCGCCCTGATCGACAATGTGGAAAACAACGGTGTGATGATCAAGACATGGTCCGACGAGATGCTCGCCACCTTCCGCGAGAACTGGGAGGCCGTGGCCGCCGAAGAAGCCGCCAATGACGCCTTCTTTGCCAAGGTTCTGGCCGACATGACCGCCTTTCGTGACGGCTATGCGGTGTGGAAGCAGAACGCGTTCCTGCCCCGCAAGTGACCTGACAACACGGGGTGGCGTCCTGCGCCGCCCCGATCAGCGGTTTGCATGATTCCAGGACCAGATACGCGGGCCAGGCGCCCAAGGAGGAGCCCATGACACAGAACGATCTCAACCGGGATGACCCGATCGCCGCCTACGAGGCGATCCTCGAACATGACGACCGCGACACCCAGCCGGTCGCCAGCGCCATCGACCGCGGTGTAAAGGGCATCGGCCACGTCGTGATGTGGGCCAATGTCCTGCTGATCGGCGCCATCGTTTCGCAGGTCCTGTTCCGCTACCTTCTGAACCAGAACTATCCCAAACTGGACGAGATCCAGTGGCATTTCTACGGGCTGGTGACGATGGTCGGCATTTCCTATGCGCTGGTCACCGACAGCCATGTGCGGGTCGATCTTTTGCACATGCAGCTCTCGAACCGCGCCCGCCGCATCATCGAGGTGATCGGCATCCTGACGCTTCTGGTGCCCTTCATCTACCTGATGATCGACCAGGGTTATGATTATTTCGCCGAAAGCCTTCGGGTCAATGAACGCTCTGACAGCCCCACCGGACTGCCGGCACGCTGGGCATTCAAGGCCGTGATCCCGATCAGCTTCATTCTGCTGGCCCTGGCCGCGCTGGCCCGGCTGATCCACGATGTCCATGCGCTCGCCGGCGGTGACCCCGCCGAACGCCAGGGCAAGGATCTGCGCCTGATCCTCTGGGCGATGGTCGGCTTCGCGGTCGTCGCGACCGGGCTGACCTTCCTCGTGGAAACCACCGAGGAAAAGCTGGTCATCGCGATGTTCCTGACCTTTATCGCGCTGCTTTTCACCGGTTTCCCGGTGGCCTGGACGCTGGCCGGTGTCGGCGTCGCCTATTGCGGGCTGGCCTATCTTTTCGA
>CAYGNE010000227.1:0-5826 GCA_964351155.1 uncultured Rhodobacterales bacterium
GCGGTACATGATCATCGAGCTTTCGCCATAGAAGGGCGCGGCATAAAGCGTGCCTTCATGACTGAGACCTGCGCGCATCGCGGGGAGAATGTCGTCAACATCATATTCCGCCGACAGGTCGTCCAGCGGCACCAGCCAGCCATTGGCGCCCCAGATCGGGGTTTCGTACATGCCGATTGTCATGATGTCGAAGGCGCCACCCTTGGTCGTGATGTCGGTGGTGACGCGCTGGCGCAGCACGTTCTCTTCCAGCGTCACCCATTCGACGGTGTGACCGGTCTTGGCGGTGAAATCATCGGTCAAACCTTGCATGCGGATCATATCGCCGTTGTTCACGGTGGCGATGACAAGATTTTCGGCGTAAGCGCCACCGGTCGCGATCAGTGAAATGGCAGTGGCTGCAAGCAGCGCGTTTCCAGGTTTCATTCTGTTCTTCCCTCGGAATGGTTTTTTACACCATCACGATAGGGAAAGAGCTTCCACGGCGTCAACAACTATCTTAACGCGCGTAAAATTTAGTTATTACCGCGCGAAAACAACGCTTAAGCGGAGGCGCGCATTGTCAACTCGCCGTCAAACAGGGTGATCTTGCGCTCTTGCGGGGCTTCGTCCGATTCGATCAGGGACAAAAGCGTCTCGACGCTGCGCGTCGCGATGGCGGTGTAGTTATGTGAAATTGTTGTCAGCGTCGGGCAGGTATAGCGCGAAAAAGGGTGGTTATCGTGACCGGCCACGCGCAGCGTGCAATCCGCGCTGCGCCCGACCCGCAGGCCCAGTTCGTAGGCGGCGGCCAGAAACCCGATCGCCAGGCGATCATTCGAGCAGAACACCGTGTTGGTTGAAAACAACTTCTGTGAAATCGCGGTTCTGCCCGCGCGATAGCCGATCTCCTCGATCTCCCATCCCTCGCCTTCGGCCTGCACGATCTGCGGCGTGTAGCCAAGCCGTTCCATCGTTTCGAGATAGGCATTGCGTCGTTTGTTGGCGTTCGGGTTCGGCGGGGTGCGCATTTCGAAGAATACCGGCGCCTCTCCGCTTCTGATCAGGTATTCGATCATGATCTCGGTTGCCTGGGCGTTGTTGTGCCCGATGAATGCACGTCCCACGCCGTCGATATTGGCGTCGAAATTGACCGTGGGCACATCGGCGCAGAACGCCTCGATCGCGACCCGGTCCGAAACCCGGCCCAGCGGCGCAAGCAGGACGCCCGCGGGTTTGATCGAGCGCAGGGAGTCGAGATTGTCGAGTTCCAGATCGGAATCGCCATGAGAACTGAGCAGGATCGGGCGAAAGCCGGCCTCGATCACCAGGGTTTCGATCCGGCGCGCAATCTCGGCAAAGAACGGATCGGCCAGATAGGGGACCACGATCCCGACATTCTTGGTCAGCTTGCGGTTCTGGTTGATCGCGAAGATGTTCGGGCGGTAGTCGCACTGCGCCAGCGCCTTTTCGATCTTCTCGCGCGTGGACGGGCGCACGCTGTCAGGATTGTTGAAATACTTGGAAACCGTGGGCCGGGAAATGCCGCTGAACGCGGCAAATTCTTCCATGTTCCTGATCCTGGGAGTGCTCATTGCGCGTCGCCTCATGAAAACTTTCCTGAAAGTTACAGTTTCTTATCGCGCGGAAAATATCAATCGCAGAATCGATTTGAAACCAGGGTAGCCGCGAGGACTAGGACCTGGAGTTTGGAACGGCTCGTTGCCGGGTTTCTCACCAAACCCGCCTGGGCGTCTGCGTCAGGCTGACGATCCGGCGCGGGCGGGTTTGCCGCGCGCCTGCAGGTCGCTGGCATCGGTGATGTCGTCCAGCGCGGTTTCAAGGCTGAGGCGGAGGGTCTCGGTTTCGGCGTCGGTCACCTTGCGGGGGACCTGTCCGGTCCATTCGCGGCACCGAAACACGCCACGGCTGAACGGAACCGGCAGCCACATCCTGTCCCAGGTGGGCAGGGACAGGACGCGGTTGGCCGAAAAGCTGACGGTGAACACCCGTTTGCCCGAGCTGCGCGCCCAGATCAGCGGGACGGATGACGAGACACGGGCGGGGCCGCGCGGGCCGTCCGAGGCGATGCCGATGGAACTGCCGGCCTTGATTTGCCGCAGCACTTCGCGCGACAGGGCAACGTGGCGTTTGTGGCTGGACATCGGAATGGTGTCAAAGCCGAGCCGGACGAGGATCTGTCCGGCGAGACGCCCGGCACGGGCGGCGGAGGTCAGCGCGCAGATCCGCCCAAGCGAGGTGTCGAACATGTAGGGAGCCATGATCAGGCGCTGATGCCAGACCACGAATATCACCGGTTCGCCGTTGCGAACGCTGTCGTCCATGTCCTGGAACCCGGTCCGTTCCCAGCGCGAGGTGCGCCATGCAAAGGCCACGTAACCGGCGAACAGGCTTTCGATCATCCGGTTGAACCAGGCGCTGTCGGCTATTTTCTTTCTCAGGCTCACGATTGGTGTTTCCCCCTGCTGCCTGTCATACCGCAAACCGGCCCGTGCGCAACACGTGCCGGGCACCGTGTGGCGTGCCCAAAAAGGTTGGAAATTCCTCTTGAGTCCCTGCGCCTGCTGGCATATCTGGACATCGGCCACAGGGGTATAGCTCAGCTGGTAGAGCGACGGTCTCCAAAACCGTAGGTCGCGGGTTCGAACCCTGCTGCCCCTGCCAAACACTTCCTCGATGTCAGGAACTGCCGGTTCGCTCCGGTATTGTCGCGTGTTTCCCGGTGCTTGGCGTGGCTCGGTTGGAAGTGAGACGCGGTCCAGAGCGCTTTTGGGGTCGTTTTCGGGTCCAAGTCTCTGTTTGCGATTCCGGCGATGCGAGTTTGGGGACGTGGCAGTCAGAGCGCGGCGAATTGCGCGCGCTGTTCTGACCGGACAGAGGAGAAGCGGGTCTTGATCAGGCAATCGGTGGTATGGCCTTCGGGCTGCTCACCCACGGGCGATGTTGGCCACAATGCCCGGCGCGAGCAATCCCGATCCAGATGCAAACACGCCCTGGGCAGGACAAGGATCACGGTTCAGTCGGAGCCACATCACGGCCTCCACCAGCGTCCCTGGAACAGGCCGAAGCGAGACACGTCGATCCTGGTGGGTTGTGAGGCTCGGCAGCATTCTGCCTGGTGGCTTGGTTGCGAGTTGGGTGCTATCGTCCGACGGACAATCCTGAGGATGGGACAGTGCGTCGGACTCCTATCATCGCTACATACGTCACGATGCCGCTGCCCACACTGGTCGAGGCGGCGGCGGGGACGCGGGCGATCAAAAAGATATTCTCATCAGCAGAAGTTCCGGAAGTCCCCCACGATTCGGCCGTTCGGTTCATGCCGCAGCGGAATCTGTATGCCCTTCTCGAGGCGACGGCCCGGGAACTCGGGATGCGCGACCTCGGCCTCGTCTATGGACGCCACCTCGATGTCGCTGACTGGGGGCTCTGGGGGGCCTATGTCCGGGGCGCCGAGACGCTGGAAGGGGCATTCAGGCGCGCCGAACGAGCGATGCCGTACCACGTGAGCATGGACACGCTCACTCTTGAGGAACGCGGCGGCGAGGCGTGGTTCATCCACCGCGCCGAGCTGTTCGGCATTATCGGATACCCGCACTATGCCGCCTGTGCCGCCGCCGCCATGATCAGCCTCATCCGGGCATTCACTGGCCCGGGATGGGTGCCGCGCCGGATCGAGGTCAATCTGCCGCGGCCGCGTCCTGCCGGGACATGGGAAGACGTCTTTCGCTGCCCGGTCGTCTTTGATCGGCCGGACCTGGCGGTCGTCCTGCCGCGCGACCTGCTGACCTGCGAGAGGCTGTCCCCAGCCGCCCCCCGCCCGGCCACGACCGCGGATCTGCGCCGGCTTCTTCCCTCTGGTCCGCCGCGCGACTTCGTGGGCGAAGTCAGCGAGATCGTGCGGTCGCGCCTGCTTTGCGGGGACGCCGACATCGAGGGGCTTGCCCAGCTTCTTGCACTTGGGCCGCGAACCATCCAGCGCCGTCTCGCCGAGGCTGGAACGAGCTATCGCGACATCGTCGCGCGGGTGCGCGTCGCCCGCGCCCTCGAGTTGCTGGGAGAGACCGACATTCCCATTTCAGAGGTCTCCGCCGACCTCGGCTATTCCGCGCCGACGCACTTTGCCCGCGCAATCCGCCGGGCCATGGGGCGGTCTCCCGAAGAGATCCGCCGCGTGTCGATGGGCGCTTTGGGGTGAGCCCCGGCCGGGGTCCCAGTCTTGGCGCCCTCTGCGCGCATGCACTTTGTCGCAAAAAGGTCCGTCGCACGCGTTGGGATCGCATATAGACGATTTGATCAAGGACCCTTTCCCACCAACAGCCCATTCCCCGAACGGAGTAAACCGCGCATGAGACCCTGGCCATCCGCCGCAGCCGTCGCGCTGATCCTGCTGACCGTCCCCGCCGTCGCCGAGCCCACCTTCAAGGCGGACGTCCCGCCCGCGATCCTCACACCCGAGACCGTCGAGACGCGGCTGGGTACATTGCGGTTCACCGACGGCGCCCCCGACGCAGAGACGGTGACTCTGGCTTACGACAACCTCGACTTCATGCGCGGCGTTCAGGCGTTCCTCGATGGCATCCCCGCTGCATCGATCTATGCGATGTGCAACGGCCTGCTGGACGGAGCAGGGGTCGACGATCAGACGTTTGGCATTTTCGAAACGCTCATGGATGCCAGGTCGCTTTTCCTGACGGCCAACTCGACAACGGTCTATGTCACCCACTGCTTTGACCTGGAAAACGGTCCGATCGTGCTTGAGGCATCGCCGGGACTTCTCGGGCCGATTGACGATGCCTACTTCAGGCATGTCACCGATGTCGGTTTCACGGGGCCGGACAAGGGGGAGGGTGGCAAGTACCTCTTCGTACCGCCGGGCTACGAGGGTGAACTGCCCGAAGAAGACTACTTCATCGTCAGGTCGTCCACCTACACGTTGTGGCAGCTGACCCGGGCCTTCGTGAAAGACAATGATCTGGCAGCGACGGCGCAAGGCGTCAGGGACACGATGCGCGTTTACCCATGGGCGCAGCGGGACAACCCGCCCGAAACGAAGTTCGTCAACCTTTCGGAGCTGAAGATCAACACCATCCACGCCAACAATTTCAGGTTCTACGAGGAAATCAACGCGGTCATCCAGAAGGAACCAGGCGATGCCTTGCCGGCTGAACTGGTCGGCACGCTGGCGGCCATCGGCATCAAGAAGGGCCAGCCCTTCGCGCCCGATGGCCGGATGCACGCGATCCTGACGGACGCGGTGGCAGTTGGAAACGCAACCGCGCGGGCGATCGTGTTCGCCCAGCGGGACAAGCGCGGCTTCTACTACCCGGACCGTCAGTGGAAGACGAACTTCATCGGCGGCAGTTCCGCGTTTTACGACAACGGCGAGCGGATGAAGGACTCCCGTGTCCTGTTCCACTACTACGCCACCGGCATCACGCCGGCGATGGCGGCGCCCGCCATCGGTACGGGGTCGGTCTATGGCTACGCGGAACGCGATGCCAACGGCGAGTATCTTGATGGCGGGAAGACCTACAGCATCACGTTGCCGTCCCCGGTCCCGGTCAACAACTTCTGGTCCTTCATGGTTTATGACAATCAGACCCGTTCGATGCTGGAAACCGACCAGAAATTTGCAGGCGTGGACAGCAACAGCCCCGATCTGGTGGCGAACGAGGATGGTTCCTACACCGTCTGGTTCGGGCCCGAAGCGCCGGAAGGCAAGGAAGGCAACTGGGTCCAGACCATGCCGGGCAAAGGTTGGAACACGTTGATCCGCCTCTACGGCCCGCTGGAACCCTGGTTTGACAAGACCTGGAAGCCGGG
>CAYGNE010000228.1:0-5730 GCA_964351155.1 uncultured Rhodobacterales bacterium
CTTCTTCTTCACCCAGATGCGCCCGATGATCGACGCGGGCCACCTCTACCTCGCCTGCCCGCCGCTGTTTCGCCTCACGCAAGGGGCCAGACGCATCTATTGCCTGGACGAGGCCGAACGCGACAAATGGCTGGAAAAGGGCCTGGGCGGCAAGGGCAAGATCGACGTCTCCCGCTTCAAGGGTCTCGGTGAAATGGACGCCAAGGACCTCAAGGAAACCACCATGGACCCGGCCTCCCGCAAACTGATCCGCGTCACCATCGACGAGGACGAACCCGGCGAAACCGGAGACCTCGTCGAACGCCTGATGGGCAAGAAGCCGGAACTGCGCTTTCAGTACATCCAGGAGAACGCGCGGTTCGTGGGGGAGTTGGATGTTTGATTTTTGTTCGGATTGACCTTTGAACCAGACCCTTGTCGAAAAACTCCTGCCAGCTCGTGTATTGGTGAACATTGGCATTTACTTGCAATCCGCCGCACATCTTGAGCTGACAATTTGGCAAATTGTAATGCTTGCGGATGGAGTGGACCAAACCGCAAAAGAACAGTTCTTTAGAGCCCTGGAGATCAAGAAGATCACACCAAAGCTCGTCAAGCAATTGAGACGATGCTCAACTAGATGCCACGCGCCGCTCGGTTTGAGAATATGCGCTCTTGCGAAAAAGATAACCGAAGGTATCGAAAACAGAAATCTCGCCGCGCATGGTGCGTTCTATGTAGACGACGAAACCCACTCAATTAGAGTTGCACACTATTTTCCTCGTGGAAACAAAGATTGCAGGCAATGGTTTGAATACCGTGAAGCAATCTCTGACCGCATGATCAAGATTGCTATCGAAGAAATCGACTTGCTTCTTAGAGAAGCCGTCGACATTCGCTCCGAATTAGAGACGAGATCCGGTCAATTGTCATCGCAACAATCTTGAACTGAGTGACTACACCCACTAAGCCCGCGACCCGAGTGTGGGTGCGGAACGCGCCCGCCTTGGGCGGCGTGTCGGGCGTGTGTTGCATGCATTGCATCCCCCTTTGGTTGGATAGCGCATCACAGTGCCACAAGCCGTAGGGCGGGGTTCACCCCGCCAACCCGCCTGATGAAAACCAACCGCCCTTGCGCGGGCGCAACCCTGACCGACCGCCTCCAAAACCTGCCTCTCTGCGCCCGCCACCTTCCCGGGAAACCACGCGATTTACCTCAACCCGCCGCGCGGTCTGTTAACCCGGCCAATCCGCCACCCGCGTATGCACGCGATCTGCACGCGGTCTGTACGCCTGGCACAGCCCTGATTCTGCCGGATTAACCTTGGCCCGCTTGCCCCGCACGCACCGTCGCCCCGCCGGGTGCGGATCCCGGTTAACCTTTCGGCAACCCCGGTTAACAAAGCCGCGAGCCGACACGGCTTTGGCGGCAAACCCGTTGCGCGGTGCCCGCCCTCGCGTACACTCCGCGCATGATGTTCATCGCCGACAACCAGCTCCTGCTGATCATCCTGTTCTTTCTTCTGGGCTGCATCGGCACCGCCTTTCTGTTCCGCAAACCCGCCGGGCACCGGGTCTGGCAACTCGCCGATCTGCTCTGGGTTCTGCTCGGGGGCGCGGGCGCCCTGACCGCCATCATCGCCGGGTTCTACACCAGCGACAGGTCCCGGCTCGACCGGCAGATCGACATCGCCTATGCCGCCACCGCGGCCTTTGACCGCGACGCCGCCCGGTTCCGCCTGCGGTTCTGCGATCCGCCCTATGACCCGGACACCGCAACCCTTTGTGAAAAGGTCGAATTTCTCTCCGCCTCCACCGCCAACAACGCCGATCTGCCGCTGTTCATCGCGGTCACCGACACCATCGCCCCGCTGCGCGAACTGCGCTTTCTGCTTGGCGGAAACCCGCCCGGCGGGCGCATGGAAATGACCGCCCGCGCCGACGCGTTCGACCCCGATCAGTTCCTCGTCTTCGCCGCCCTTGATGCCCCGACACAGGCCGCCGTGGACGCCATGCGCCGCAAGGTTCCGGCCATCGCGGGCGACTTCCTGATCCTCGCGGACAGCTATGACGACCTGATCCGGCAGGTCGGCAAGCTGAAGCAGGAATGGGAATACCTGCAATCCACCGCGCATATCCTGGTGGTGCAGATCCTCGCCCTGTGCCTGATCAGTTTCGCGGCCCCCTTCCGCCTCGGCAAGTCGCTGGTCGCGCTGCGGCGGACCTGACCAACGGCTCGTTGCAACCCGCGGAAACCGCGAGGTTTTTCCCGCCCGCCCCTGCCGCAAAATTACCCCATCCGCGCCCCGCCATTTCCATCCCGATCCGGCACACCGGACGTGACATGCGCGATGCCCGATTCCTCAACCCACGGCCCCGCGGGACCAGCCTGCTGGCCGCCATCCTGATCGCCTCGGCCGCCCCGGCCGATACCATCGACTGGGCCGTTGCCGACGGCTGGGATATCTCGTTCTATCCCGGTTCCGCCGGCTGTCAGGCGTTTGCACTGCTTCAGGAAAATACCGCGTTTTTCATAGGTTACGACACCACCGGCGGCCAGGTTGCGCTCGACATAACAATGCTGAACAAAACCTGGACCGAGATCGACGAAGGTATCGAATACGAGGTCCGCCTGCGATTTGGCGAACAACCGTCCTGGACCCTGGCGATGGACGGCATTCATCTGAACGGGCTGCCCGGTCTCAACATCCTGATCGACACCCAGAGCGCCGGGGCAAAACAGTTCATCAATGAATTCCGCAACGAACGGATGATGCAATGGGCCCTGCCCGCGCGCAGCCTCGGCCGCTTCTCACTGGACGGATCGCGCAACGCGTTCCGCGAAATCGGTGCCTGCCAGGAACACTTTGAAACCAAAGCGTTACAAAGCCCGGCCCTGACCGTCAGCACGACAGACAAGGACTAGCCGCGCATCCGCCGGACGTCTAGGCTGTGCCGAAACAAGCCTTGCGAAAGAGAACCCCATGACTCCCGACGACGCCCAGACCATCCTGCGTGAGAATTTTGCCGACTGGGTTCAGGCGCTCGATCTGACCGTCCAGGAATTCGAACCCACCCACGCGCTGATCCGGATGCCGCTGGGCGCACACCTGGCCCGTATCGGCGGGATCGTTTCGGGCCAGGCGCTCGCTGCGCTTGCGGATACGTCCATGGTGCTCGCCGCCATCGCCCATGCCAGGGTCATGAAGCCGTTCGCAACCACCGACCTGCATACCCAGTTCCTGCGCCCGGGTGTCGGTTCCGCGATCCTCTGCGATGCCCGGATCACCCGCGCCGGCCGCGCGCTGATCTTTGCCCGCGCCGACATGACCGAGGAAGACAGCGGCAAGATCGTGGCGACCGCAACGGCCACCTTCTATGTTCCATGAGGATCACGCGAGTGTCTGAATTCAGTGACAAATTTCGCTTCCCGCACGCCTGCCCCCTATCGGATCCGGCGGCAGGGGGTTAGGGTCGCGCCATGTTGCTGCGTACCTGTCTGATCCTGCTGTTGCTGGCGTCCTGCGGACGTCCCCTGACCGACACGGAAAAAACCTTTGCCATGGCGCTTCATGGCTCCGATCTGGACGCTGACCGCGTCCGGCTCGTCAGGGGCGCGCCGGTGTCCGCCGTCACGTTCCGGCGCAAACCGCGCCCGCGCGTCGCCTGCCGCGAGCGGATTCTACCGCCTGTCAAGGACGAGATCGTGACCAGCAAACCCGCGGCCGTGACCTTGTTCAACCGGGTCTACTTCGTGAAAAACTGGTACCTGGAAAACTACATGCGCGATTATCCCGAACGCATGTACCTGATCGAGGCAATGCTGTTCGCACATGAAATGACCCATGTCTGGCAATGGCAGAACCGCAAGCGGACCGGCTACAGCCCGCTGCGCGCCGCGGCCGAACACGGCAGCATCGACGATCCCTATCTCTTTGATCTGAACGGGGCACCGGATTTCCTGAGCTACGGTTTCGAACAGCAGGGCGCCATCGTCGAGGAGTATGTCTGCTGCCGCTCGCTTGCGCCGGACGCCGCCCGGACCAAGCGGCTGCACGCGATGCTGGAAGGGGCGTTTCCGGTGTCCGATCTGCCGGGCACCAGACGTGAAAGCGACGTCTACCTGCCGTGGAAGCACGCCGAGCTGAAAGGCATCTGTGACTAAGGCGTCTGGATGCTCTCCAGATAGGCCAACAGCGCCGCCAACGGGCGGGGCGTCGGGGTGAACTTGCCGTCGATCTCGACCGGAACCAGGTCGCCCTCCAGCAACGCGCCAAATTCCGGCATCACCTCGGCGGGCACCCTGCCCCGGCCGTACCCGTCGATCTGGGACAATACACGCGCCCGGGGAAACCCGCCCCCGTTGCGCGCCGATATCCGGGTCAGGTCCGGCGGGCGCTGCCCGCCGATCAGGCTTTCACCGCCTTCGCCGCGATAGCCGTGACATGCGGTGCAGTTGTCCGCAAACAACAATGCGCCTTCATCCGGTCCGGGCATCTCGTCGGGTGCGCAACCCGCCAGGATGGCCAGCAGAACGGCCGCAAAACAGATCGGTCCGCGCGGGGCAGGCATTCCGGTCACCTCGTCTGGATCGATTTCAGGAATTCCAGCAGATCCACGATCGGCTGGCTTGTCAGGACCGGTTGCCCGCTGGGCGTCTTGATCGCGCTGTCCTGACCCTCGAAAAAGAACCCGTAAACCGGCATCGGGCTTCCGTGGCTGATCAGCGGGTCGCGGCCATCGATACGTTTGACGACACGCTCGGTCGGGAAAACCCCGCCATTGTTGGCGGACAATACGCTCAGATCGGCGGGCTTGATCACCAGGACCCCCGCCATCGGTCCCTGTCCGGTGGCCTCGATGCCATGGCAGGTGGCGCAATGCACACGGTACAATTCCTCGCCACGCTCCGCGTCCTGCGCGGCAGCAGGCAGTGCTGCAAAGATCAATGCGGGGATCAGACCCGCCCTTGTCATGTTCATGTGCCGCTCCTCTTCGGTGTTGCCCCCGGACATGCCAGAGGCTGGACTGTTACACTTCAGCCGGTTGCCGGACGGACCGGATTCCGGATTGTGAAGGCATTGAAAACACCAGACCTTCACGCGGATCAGGGTTTAACAGCACAGTGCTGAAATCAATGATCCAGATCAACCGCGCGTTGCGGCAACCGGTTGGGGTCCGCGTTTGGCGGCGTCAACCCTGACCCGCGTCCGACAGTCGCCCATTGCCGAGCGAAAGGGTCCGGTCCATGCGCCCGGCAAGCTCGGGGTTGTGGGTGGCGATCACCGCGGACAGCCCGGTGTCACTGACAATTTCCATCATTGCATCAAAAACCTGGTCCGCCGTGGCCGGGTCAAGGTTCCCGGTCGGTTCATCCGCGAGCAACAGCCGTGGCTTGTTGGCCAGCGCCCGGCAAAACGCCACGCGCTGTTGCTCGCCACCTGACAGCGCGGCGGGCCGGTGGGCGGATCGCGCCGCGATCCCGACACGGTCCAGCAAGTCCATCGCCCGCTGCCGGGCGGCGCGGTCGGCCACTCCGTTGGCGAGCTGCGGCAACAGGATGTTCTCCAGCGCGGTGAACTCGGGCAGAAGATGATGGAACTGGTACACGAACCCCACGTCCCGCCGGCGAATACCGGTTCGGGTCCGATCGTCCCGTCCGGCCAGATCCTGACCGCCGATGCTTACGTGGCCGGAATCCGGAACATCCAGCAGCCCCGCGATATGCAGCAACGTGGATTTTCCCGCGCC
>CAYGNE010000229.1:0-5723 GCA_964351155.1 uncultured Rhodobacterales bacterium
CGGTCATGCAGGCGTAATAGGCGGTGCCGCAGGCCACCAGCGTCAGCCGGTTGACCCGGGTAAAGTCGATGCCGTCCCCGGGCAGGCGCACGGCATCCTCGCCGCTGGGCAGGTAGTGGCGGATCGCCTCGGCGATCACGTCGGGCTGCTCGGCGATTTCCTTGGCCATGAAATGCTTGTGCCCGGCCTTGTCCACGCTGGAACTGTCCAGCTTGATCCGATTGGTGGCGCGATTGGCCAGCCGTCCACTGCTGTCGAAAATGGTGGCCCCCGCGCGGGTCACCACCGCGCGGTCGCCTTCTTCGAGATAGGTGATGCGATCGGTCAGCGGGGCCAGGGCGATCGCGTCGCTGCCGACGAACATTTCGCCGTCGCCATGGCCGATGGCCAATGGAGAGCCCTTGCGTGCAGCGATGATCAGGTCTTCGTGACCGTCAAACAGGAAGGCCAGCGCAAACGCGCCGTCCAGCCGGTCCAGGGTGCGGAACGCGGCCTTGACCGGCTCATCGCCTTCTTTCATGTGGAGTTCGGTCAGCAGGGCGACGGTTTCGGTGTCGGTATCGGTCGTGAACTGCACGCCGTGTTCGGCCAGTTCCGCGCGCAGTTCGCGGAAGTTTTCGATGATGCCGTTATGCACCACGGCCACGTCCCCGGCCTTGTGGGGATGGGCATTGTTGACCGAGGGCGCGCCATGGGTGGCCCAGCGGGTGTGCCCGATCCCGGATTTGCCCGGCAGCGGATCATGCACCAGCAGGTCGGACAGGTTGACCAGCTTGCCCACCGCGCGGCGGCGGTCCAGCGTGCCCTTGTTCACCGTTGCGATCCCGGCGCTGTCATAGCCGCGATACTCCAGGCGTTTCAGGGCTTCGACCAGTATCGGGGCCACTTCGTGGTGGCCCAGCACTCCGACAATACCGCACATTATGACTGATCCTTATCGCGTTTGGCCTTTTTGGCCCTCAAGATATCAAACAACTTCCTTGCCCGGCCGGGTTTGTTGTCCTGCTTGGTGCGGGCCACCGCGAGCGCGTCATCCTCGACGTCCCGCGTGATGACGGACCCGGTTGCGGTCATCGCACCCTTGCCGACCGAAACCGGCGCGACAAGCATCGTGTTGGACCCGATGAACGCACCTGCGCCGATCATCGTGTGGTGTTTCATCACCCCGTCGTAATTGCAGGTGATGGTGCCGGCCCCGATATTGGCCCCCGCGCCGACGCTGGCATCGCCGATATAGGTCAGGTGGTTGACCTTGGCGCCTTCGTCGATCCGGGCGTTCTTGATTTCCACGAAATTGCCGACCTTGGCGTGTTCGGACAGTTCCGCGCCGGGGCGCAGGCGGGCGTAGGGGCCCACGACCGCGCCGCGGCTGACATGGCAGCCTTCCAGATGGCTGAAGGCGCGGATCGTCGCGCCGCTTTCCACGGTCACGCCGGGACCGAAGACCACGTTGGGTTCGATCACGGCGTCCCGCCCGATGACCGTGTCCTGCGCCAGATAGACCGTTTCGGGCGCCATCAGGGTGATGCCGGCGTCCAGCAGTTCGGCCCGTGCGCGGGCCTGGAACACGCCGTCCGCCGCCGCCAGCTCGGCGCGCGAATTGATGCCCAGCGTTTCGGATTCATCGCAGGTGACGGCGGTGGCCGACAGGCCCCGGTCGCGCGCCAGTGCAACGATGTCGGTCAGATAGTATTCGCCCGAGGCGTTGTCGTTGCCGACCCCCGCGATCAGGTCGAACAGCGTGGCCGCGTCACAGGCGACAAGGCCGCTGTTGCACAGGGTGATGGCGCGTTCCGCTTCGGTGGCGTCCTTGAACTCGACAATCCGCAGCAACTGTTCGCCATCGGTCACGAGCCGCCCGTAGCGGCCCGGATCGGCGGCCTGAAACCCGAGGATCACGAGGTCATGCGTCTGCCGCGCGGCGATCATCTGTTCCAGTGTCTCGGGCCGGATGAAGGGCGTGTCGCCATAGAGCACGACGATATCGCCCTGGAACCCCTCCAGCGCCGCGCGCGCCTGGTCGACCGCGTGCGCGGTTCCCAGCTGTTCGGATTGCAGCACGACGTCGGCGGTCTCGTTTTCGTCCTGCGCGACCCGGGCGACATCCTTTGCGCCGTGGCCGGTGACAATCACGACCCGTTCGGGCGACAGGGCATTACCGGCGCGCATGGCATGAAGCAGCATCGGGACCTGCGCGATCGGGTGCAGCACCTTGGGCAGGTCGGAGTGCATCCGCGTGCCTTTGCCCGCCGCCAGTACAACCAGTGCAATACTCATATGATTTCTCTTTGTGTTTTTGTTGCGCCCGTTTTATCCGCTGTAAGCGCCAGAGCAAGTCTTGTGGCGATCAAACAAGGTTGCGGGCTGCAACACGGGCGGGCGAAATATCGCCGGAGGATGACATGCGCACGGTGATTTTCGATCTGGACGGCACGCTTGCCGATACGTCGGGCGACCTGATCGCGGCGGCCAATGCCTGTTTCCGCCAGATGGGTCTGGGTGATGTTCTCGTGCCAGGTGAGGATGCCGGCATCGCGTTGCGCGGCGGAAAGATGATGTTGAAACACGGCCTGCACCGGCGGGACCGGTTCGATGCGGAGGTCGTGGAGGCGTATTACCCCGTGCTGCTGGAAGCCTATGAAGCGGCCATCGACACCCATACGGTGCTGTATCCGGGCGCAATGCAGGCGGTTCATGCACTGCGCGATGGCGGGTATGGCGTGGGCATATGCACCAACAAACCCGAGGCGCTGGCCGATCTGCTGTTGCGGCGTCTGGGCATCAGGGACGCGTTTGCGTCGATGATCGGCGCGGATACGTTGCCGGTGCGCAAGCCCGATCCAGAACCGCTGCGCGAGGCGGCCCGCAGGGCCGGGGGTGATCCGGCGCAATGTGTCCTGATCGGGGATTCCGACACCGACCGGAACACCGCGCGCGCCGCCGGGGTGCCGTCGGTGCTGGTCACTTTCGGGCCGTCAGGCGCGGATATGGCCGCGTTGAAGCCCGAGGCGTTGCTGCATCAATTCGAGGATCTGCCGCGGATTGTTTCCGAGCTGATCGGCTGAAACAGCAGATCGGTCAGCGGGGTCAGCGGCCCGTCGGGCAGATCGTGCAGCGCGGATTCGATGGCGCCGGCGCGGTCCGGTCCCAGAACCGGGTCGGCCAGCGCATGGTATTTCGCGCGCAACTCGGTTTCGGTTGGCGGCGCGTGGTGATCCCAGCGCGGGGTCATGTAGGGCCCGTCCAGGCGGGTGCCGTTCTTCAGAACGAGTGAAACCCTGGCTTCACGCTGTTCGGGGAAGGTTGCGTTGGCGCGGTCGGATTCACCCATGACAAGGCTGTTGGACAGGCGCAGGATCTCCGGGTCCCGCAGCGCGTCGCCGTCGATGTCGGCCGGGGTGAGCGCGCCGCGCACAAGCGCGACCGCGCAAGGGAACGAGGTGGAATACTGCGCCTCTTCGGTGCTGGCCGGATTCCTTGTCGCAAGGCGGATCGCTTCGTGGAACGTGGTGACCTCGATGTGGTCCACCTGATCCGCACGCAGGTCGTGTTCGCGGGCGAGGGCGAGTACGCCTTCGACCGGGGCCTGCGCCCAGCGGCAGACCGGGTAGGGTTTGAAATACTGTTCGCGTATCAGCCAGCGGCTGCCAAGCCCGGTCCAGTGGTCCGGGGCCTGTTCCACCGTGATCGCCGGGGCGCCGGTGAACCCGCGCGCGGCGAGCAGGGTCGCGGACACACCGGCCATGCTGCCCCAGCCGGACCCGTCCTTGAGCATCGTGGGGTGATCGATGCAGCGCATCATCTGGCTGCGCGGGCCGTGGTATTCGGCGATCCCCAGCGCGTGGCGGGTTTGCTCGGGCGTCAGGCGCAGAAGGCGCGATCCGGCGGCGGCGGCGGTCACGGCCCCCCAGCTGCCCGAGGTGTGATAGTCGGGAACGGTGGCGTGTTGCGCAACGGCGGCGCGGCTGCCGAATTCGTAGCCCATCACCATCGTGGTCATGAATTCGGCCCCGCTCACGTCTTGCCGCTGCGCCAGTGCCAGTGCCGCGGGAAACAGCGGACAGCCCACATGCCCCTTGGCCAGGTTGTACCCGTCATGGCCGTCCAGCGCGTCGATGGTCATTCCGGCGGCCAGCGCAACCCCGGCCGGGCTGGCGGTGCGGGCGTCAAACAACAGCGGCTGGCACCCGCCGAAGGATTCGGCGGCATGGGCGCGGATGATGTCCGACAGGCGGCTGCCATGGCCGCCCGCGGCGATCCCGACCAGGTCCAGAACGCAGAGTTCGGCCTGTTGCCGGACCGGTCCGGGCAGGTCCGCCCATGCAAGATCGTGAATCAGTTCAAACGGTGTCATGGCGGCGAGGCTAGACCGCGCATGAGATGATTCTGTTCCGTTTGCGACCTTGCCGCGCGAACGCGCACTTGACCATGTGCGCGGCGCGTTCCACAACCACCGCATGACAGAGCGTTTTTCAGGCAGTTTCACCCAGCAGGAACCGATCCCCGAAGCCGGGATCGAAGCGGCGATGGCGGTTCTGCGCCATGGTCGCCTGCATCGTTACAACCTCGCACCCGGCGAGGTCGGTGAAACCGCGCTGCTGGAGCAGGAATTCGCGGCCCTGACCGGGGCGAAATACTGCCTGGCGGTGGCATCGGGCGGATATGCGATGGCAACGGCGATGCGCGCGGTCGGCGTGCGCCCCGGCGATGCGGTGCTGACCAATGCCTTTACACTGGCCCCGGTGCCCGGCGCGATACACGCGGTGGGCGGCAAGCCAGTGCTGATTGAGATTGACCAAGACCTGTGCCTGGATCTGGACGACTTCGAGCGCAAGGCCGCCAGTGCGGGTGCCAAGGTCATGCTGGTATCCCACATGCGCGGGCATCTGTGCGACATGCAGCGTCTGGTGGATATCTGTCAGGCTCATGGCTTGCAGCTGATCGAAGACTGCGCGCATACCATGGGCGCGCGCTGGGACGGTGGCTTGTCCGGCAATTTCGGTCTCGCCGGATGCTTTTCGACCCAAACCTATAAGCACATGAACTCGGGCGAGGGCGGTTTTTTGACCTCAAGCGATCCTGATTTTATGGCGCGGGCGACCATCATGTCGGGCAGCTATATGCTGTTCGAGCGCCACGGGGCAGGGCCCGCGCTGCAGCACTTTGCTGATCCGCGCTATGAGCAGCCCAATTGTTCGGCGCGCATGGACGCGTTGCGCGCTGCGATTCTGCGCCCACAGTTGCCGCTGCTTGAAGGCAATATTGCGCGCTGGAACGAACGCTACAACGCGGTTGCAGATGAGCTCGCTAAGGCCCCCGACTTGCGTCTGCCTCAGCGACCCAATCAGGAGTTCTTCGTCGGCTCCTCGATCCAGTTCAGTTTGCGCCAGGGGGATGCGGCGCGCTGTCACCGACTGGTCGCGCTTTGCGCCGAACGGGGCGTTGAGCTTAAGTGGTTTGGCCATGCTGAGCCGCACGGCTTCACGTCAAACCACCGATCTTGGCGCTATATGCGGGCGCAGGATCTCCCAAACAGTGACGCCATTTTGGCCCTGCTTTTTGACATGCGCCTGCCGCTGACCTTTAGCCTGGAAGACTGCCGTCTGATTGGCAAACTGATCGTCGAGGCGGCAGAGGCGCTTTGAGGAGCTTGGACGCCCTGGTCATCAGGGCGTCTTTGTCATCAGGGCGTATTTTTCGTCAAGGCGTTTTTGTAGTCAACT
>CAYGNE010000230.1:0-5626 GCA_964351155.1 uncultured Rhodobacterales bacterium
AACTTTTCTCACTTTCGGGTTCCTCTTTGGTGGTCTCTCCATATATGAACGCTGATCGAAAGATCATAGGCGCGGTGGGCGTGATTGGCCCGACGCGCCTGAATTACGGACGGATCGTGCCGATCGTGGATTACACGGCACAGCTGGTGGGACAGTTGATTTCCGACCGCAGTTAGAGGTGAAAGATGGCAGACCCCAAAAACAACGATTTCCTGGACGACCTGGCGGCAATGGAAGCCGAAGAACTGGCCGAAGAGCAGGCGGAACTGGAACCAGAGGCAATCGAACTGGATTCGCTGCGCGCCGAGCGTGACGAATTCAAGGACCGTTACATGCGAGCGCTTGCGGAAGCGGAAAACGCGCGCAAACGGTCGGACCGGGCAAGACGCGAAGCCGAGCAATATGGCGGGTCCCGCCTCGCGCGCGACATGCTGCCGGTTTACGACAACATGAAACGGGCCCTGGACGCCGCGTCCGACGAGCAAAGACAGGCGGCGGCGGCATTGTTCGAAGGCATCGAACTGACCATGAGAGAACTGGTCAACGTTTTTGGCAAACACGGCATCAGCGTCATTGCGCCCGAAGTCGGCGACCGGTTCGACCCGCAGATGCACGAAGCGATGTTCGAAGCCCCGCTGCCCGGAACGCGCGCCGGGGACATCATACAGGTGTCAGCTGAAGGGTTCATGTTGCATGACCGTCTGTTGCGCCCGGCCCCGGTTGGGGTGTCACCCACGCCTGCCTCTTGATCGGGCGCTCCCGCGCACGAGAAGTGCGGATGCCTCCGGCGGGGGTATTTTGAACCAGAAAGAAGCAGGGCGGTCAGGATCTGGCCGCCTCTTTCAATTTATAGATCAGTTCCAGCGCCTGCTTGGGCGTGAGGTCATCCGGATGAACGTCTTCGAGCATTTCCATGACCGGCGACGGTCTGGCTGCGGGCGGTGGTGGAGCGGCGGCGGAAAACAATGGCAGGTCGTCGATCAACGCCTTTTGCGTCGTGCCGCCCTCGCGTTCACCTTTTTCAAGAGCTTCCAAAACCACGCGGGCCCGGTTGAGTACCGATTTGGGCAGGCCGGCGAGTTGTGCCACCTGAACACCATAAGAACGGTCTGCGGCGCCGCGGCGAACCTCGTGCAGAAAGATGACCTCGCCTTGCCATTCCTTGACGGCGACGGTTGCGTTTTCGACGCCGTCCAGCTTGCCCGCAAGAGCGGTCAATTCGTGGTAATGGGTGGCAAAAAGCGCACGCGATCTGTTGCTGGCGTGCAGATGTTCCAGCGTGGCCCATGCAATTGACAGCCCATCATAGGTGGCCGTACCGCGACCAATTTCGTCGAGGATCACCAATGCACGGTCGTCGGCCTGATTGAGAATCGCTGCGGTTTCGACCATTTCGACCATGAAGGTCGAACGACCCCTGGCCAGGTCATCGGACGCCCCGACGCGGCTGAACAATTGACTGATCAGGCCGATATGTGCGGTCGTCGCCGGCACGTAACTGCCCAATTGCGCGAGCAATGCGATCAGAGCATTCTGGCGCAGAAATGTTGATTTGCCGGCCATGTTCGGCCCTGTCAAAAGCCAGATGGCAGCGCCGGCATCTGCAGTAAGGTCACAATCATTGGCGATGAAAACGTCGCCGCCCTGATTGCGCAGCGCCTGTTCCACGACCGGATGGCGGCCACCGGTTATTACAAAGCTTCGGCTCTTGTCGACCCGTGGCTTGCACCAGTTTTCCCCGCGCCCGAGATCGGCCAGCGCGATCGTCAGGTCCAGCTCTGCCAGCGCACGCGATGCGCCCCCAATTTGGGCCGCGTTGCTCAAAACAGACGATTTAAGTTCTTCATAGCGCCGCTTTTCGATGTCCAGTGCGTGGTTGCCGGCGTTGAGAATGCGTGTTTCCATCTCGCTGAGCTCGACAGTCGTGAACCGGACCTGGTTCGCGGTAGTCTGCCGGTGGATGTAAATTTCCGACAGGGGCGCGGACAGCATCTTTGCGGCGTGGGTTGCGGTGGTTTCGATGAAATAGCCAAGGACATTATTGTGCTTGATCTTGAGTGACGTGATGCCGGTGTGATTGGCGTATTGTTGTTGCAATCCGGCGATCACCGACCGGCCTTCATCCCGCAACTTGCGGGCCTCGTCCAGTTCGGCGTCATAGCCGGCCGCAATAAACCCGCCGTCTCGGGTAAGCAGGGGAGGCTCTGCCACAAGCGCCGCATCCAGAAGGTCGGTGAGTTCATCAAAACCGGTCAGATCACGAACCGCCGACATCAAGTGGTCGGGAAGGTCGATGTCCATGCAGTGCTCGGAAATGACCGCTGCCTGTTCAAGCCCGGGGCGTATTGCCGCCAGATCACGCGGTCCACCCCGGTCCAGCGACAGGCGGGACAATGCGCGGTCGAGATCCGGCGTCTTGCGCAGGGCGGATTTGAGTTCGGCAGAGAGCCGACTCTCTGTCACGGCGAATTCGACAGCCTCCAGCCTGGATTGAACGACTTCAAGAACGCGGGACGGGCTGGACAGGCGTTGTTCCAGCAAACGGGCACCCCCCGGAGTGACCGTGCGGTCGATCACCGACAAGAGCGACCCGGCACGGGTGCCGGACAATGACCGGGTCAGTTCCAGATTACGGCGCGTGGCGGCGTCGATTTGCACGACGTGATCCTGGGTTTCCTGTTGAGGCGTACGCAGGAGCGGCAACTTACCTTTCTGTGTAATCTCCAGGTAGTCTATCAGTGCGCCCATTGCTGACACTTCGGCGCGGTTGAAGGCGCCAAACGCATCCAGTGCGGCGACCGAGAACAGATTGCGGATTCTGTCCTCTGCGGCAGTGCTGTCGAAACTGGCGCGGCCCAGCGGTGTCAACGAAAACCCCAGATCGTCAGCGATTTCGCGAAGCGACTGGTCCTCTGTTTCCGAAACGATCAGTTCCGACGGTGCCAGCCGGGCCAGTTCAGGACCTAGACGAACGTGGGCAACGGGCATCACGTGGAACGCCCCGGTCGAGATATCGGCCCAGGCCAGTGCGGCCTGATCGCGAACCGCGGAAAAGGCCGCCAGAAAGTTGTGGCGGCGGGCCTCCAGAAGTGCATCTTCGGTCAGGGTTCCGGGTGTGACCAATCGCACGACTTCGCGGCGAACCACCGATTTAGAGCCTCTTTTCTTGGCTTCTGCGGGACTTTCCATCTGTTCGCAGACCGCCACCCGAAAGCCCTTGCGGATCAGCGTCAGAAAATACCCCTCGGCGGAATGTGCCGGCACGCCACACATCGGGATGTCGCCGTCGTCATGCTTGCCGCGCTTGGTCAGGGCGATATCCAGCGCCTCGGCGGCGGCAACCGCATCATCAAAGAACATCTCGTAGAAATCGCCCATGCGGTAGAACAGCAGTGCATCGGCGTGCTCTGCCTTGATTTCGAGATATTGTTCCATCATTGGCGTGACTTTGGACACGGACGATCCCCCGGTTTGCCGATCCCGGGCGACCTTACAAATGCACGAGTCGCGACGAAAGGCGAAAACGCATGGGTAGTTGAGGCCGCGCATCCGGCAGGGTATGACGCCAGAGCCCAAGCGAGGAGACGCGCCGCCCATGTCCAAGATCAAATACACCTCAGAGGAGGCGCTGGCCTTTCATCTGGAACCTACTCCGGGAAAGTTCGAGATACAGGCGACCGTACCGATGAATACCCAGCGGGATCTTTCGCTGGCCTATTCGCCGGGTGTCGCCGTGCCTTGCGAGGAGATCGCAAAGAACCCCGAAACCGCCTATGATTATACCAACAAGGGGAACCTTGTGGCGGTGATTTCCAACGGTACCGCGGTTTTGGGCCTGGGGAATCTGGGCGCGTTGGGCAGTAAGCCGGTAATGGAAGGCAAGGCGGTCTTGTTCAAGCGGTTTGCGGATGTGAACAGCATCGACATCGAGATGGACACCGAGGATACTGACGAGTTCTGCAAGGCTGTGCGGCTGATGGCGCCGACCTTCGGAGGCATTAACCTTGAAGACATCAAGGCGCCGGATTGTTTCATCATCGAACAACGACTGAAAGAAGAACTGGACATCCCGGTCTTTCACGATGACCAGCATGGAACGGCGGTGATCTGTGCGGCGGGATTGATCAACGCGTTGCACCTGTCGGGCAAAAAAATTGAGGATGTCAGGATTGTCCTGAATGGGGCCGGGGCCGCCGGGATCGCCTGTATCGAGCTGCTCAAGTCCATGGGCGCAAAGCACGACAATTGCGTTGTCTGCGACACAAAAGGCGTGATCTGGCAGGGTCGGACCGAAGGGATGAACCAATGGAAATCGGCCCATGCGATCAAAACCGAACTGCGCACGCTTGAAGAGGCGATGAAGGGTGCCGACGTGTTTTTGGGCGTCAGCGTCAAGGGGGCGGTGACGCAGGATATGGTGGCCAGCATGGCCGACAACCCGGTGATCTTCGCAATGGCGAACCCGGATCCTGAAATCACCCCTGAAGAAGCACACGAAGTCCGCGTGGATGCTATCGTGGCAACCGGGCGCAGCGACTACCCCAACCAGGTCAACAACGTGCTCGGGTTTCCATATCTTTTCCGTGGCGCGCTCGACATCCATGCGCGCGCCATTAATGACGAAATGAAAATCGCTTGCGCGCATGCGCTGGCGCAGCTTGCCCGCGAGGATGTTCCCGACGAGGTTGCGCTGGCCTATGGCGAAAACCTGACGTTCGGGCGCGACTACATTATTCCGACGCCTTTTGATCCCCGGCTGATCCACCGGATTCCACCGGCGGTGGCCCGAGCGGGAATGGATACCGGCGCGGCCCGAAGGCCGATCATCGATATGGATGCCTATGAGTTGACGCTCAAGTCGCGGATGGATCCGACGGCCAGCATTCTGCGCGGGCTGAATGCGAGGGCAAGATCGGCCAAGGCACGGATGATATTTGCCGAGGGCGACGACCCGCGTGTTCTGCGCGCCGCAGTGATGTATCAACGCGCCGGCTTGGGTACCGCACTGGTCGTTGGCCGGCAGGACGATGTTCGCGGCAAGTTGGAAACCGTCGGTCTGGCGGATGCCGCCCGTGAGTTGGAGGTCGTGAACGCGGCGAACACACCCTACCTCGATGCGTACAAGGACTTTCTTTATGCGCGCCTGCAACGAAAGGGCTTTGATGCGCATGACGTTCACCGGTTGGCAGCAAGGGACCGGCATGTGTTTTCGGCTCTGATGCTGGCCCATGGGCATGGTGATGGTCTGGTGACAGGCGCGACCCGGAAATCAGCGCACGTTCTGGACCGTATCAATCATGTGTTCGATGCCGATGCCGCCAATGGCGTCGCCGGCGTCACCGCGTTGTTGCACAAGGGGCGGATCGTTCTGATTGCCGATACACTGGTGCATGAATGGCCCGACGCCGAAGACCTTGCCAACATCGCCGAGCGTGCCGTTGATGTGGCGCGGCACATGGGTCTTGAACCGCGTGTCGCCTTTGTCAGTTTCTCCACATTTGGCTATCCGGTGTCGGAACGCGCGGAAAAGATGCAGCAGGCACCCGATATTCTGAGAAAGCGCGGTGTGGATTTCGAATACGAAGGCGAAATGACCGTCGATGTGGCGTTGAACGTCAAGGCGCAG
>CAYGNE010000231.1:0-1673 GCA_964351155.1 uncultured Rhodobacterales bacterium
CGAGCTGCTTGGTGCAGTTCTCGCACTGGTCGCCACGGGCCTTGTCATAGCCGCAATTGGGGCAGGTGCCCTCGATATAGCGGTCCGGCAGGAACCGGCCATCGGCGTTGGAATAGACCTGTTTCTCGTTCACTTCGCGGATCAGCCCCTTGTCGGCCAGCGCCTTGGCGAAATGCTGGGTCAGCCGGTGGTTCTGCGGGCTGGACGAGCGGCCGAAATGATCAAAGGACAGCCCGAACCGTTTGGCGATGCCGGCCTGGACCTCGTGCATTTCGGCGCAGTACTCGGCGACCGGCTGGCCGGCCTTGGCGGCCGCCAGTTCGGCCGGCGTGCCGTGCTCGTCGGTGGCACAGAGGAACAGCACTTCGTTGCCGCGGGCGCGCATGAAACGGGCATAGAGATCGGCCGGAAGCTGCGAGCCGATCAGGTTGCCGAGATGCTTGATCCCGTTGATGTAGGGAAGAGCCGAGGTGATGAGAATGCGCGCCATGAATCCATCCAACTTTGTTGCGCGTTGTGTAGCGCAGGGCGGTCAGGGCGTCACCCCGTCTTTTACCGCCGGTCCGGGCGTTACTGGCCGTCGCGATTGCGGCGGAACAGACGGCCAACAGTGAACGAGGTGCGCGGTGTATACACATAGGGTGTCCGACGCCCGCGTGTCGGGCGCACCCGCATCCGGGTCACTCCGAATGCCACCAGGGCCAGGTGTCCGACGGCGATCATGGTGAACATCGCATGCGGTCCGTAAAACGCGATCAGCGTCGAGGCCACATAAGGCGCGGCGATGGCGCCAAGCGCGAAAAAAAACATCAATGCGGCGGACAGTTCCACCCGCTCGGAGCTGTCGGCGAAATCGTGGGCATGGGCGGCGGCGACCGAGTAGATCGGAAAGGTTGTGGCCCCGAAGATGAAAGCGCTGGTCATGACGCCGTTCTGGCCAAAGCCCGGCGCACCCATGGTCAGGCCGGAACTGACAATGGCGGCGATGGACAGCCAGATAAGGACCCAGCGCCGGTCGAACCGGTCCGCCAGCCAGCCAACCGGGTATTGCGCCACCGCGCCGCCCAGCACGAACGTGGCCAGGAACCAGCCGATCTGGCCGGCGCTCAGCCCGACCTCCTGGCCATAGACCGGGCCAACCATGCGAAAGCTTGCCGAGGACAGGGCCGCCACGACCACGCCGGCGGCGGCCAGCGGCGACATTTGGACGGCCAGCATCGGGCGCAGACGCGGCGCGTCGGGGGTTTCCGGCTGCGGTGCCGTTGTCAGCGTCAACGGAAGCAGCGCCGCGCAGCACAGGATCGCGAGCAGGTTGTAGGAGACATAGCTGGCCGGGGTCAGAACCCCGATCAGAAGCTGCGCGAAGAGCGAGCCGCTCATGTCCACGACGCGATAGACGCCCATCGCGCGCCCACGGGTCTCGTTGGTGACCTTGGCCTGCAGCCAGGCCTCGATCACCGTGTAACAACCGGCAACGCAGAGGCCCGACATGACGCGCATCACCGCCCAGGCATAAGGGTCGACCACCAGCATGTGCGACAGAAGCCCGATGGAGCCGGCGGCGGTAAAGGCGGCAAATGCACGGGAATGCCCGACGCTGCCCATCAGGCGCGGCGCCCACCAGCAGCCGATGAAGAATCCCAGGAAATGCGAAGAACCGAGAAGACCGATCT
>CAYGNE010000231.1:1738-5589 GCA_964351155.1 uncultured Rhodobacterales bacterium
AGACAGGAACAGGGCGGCGAAGGAAATCAACATGCGCATGACAAGGCCAGCATGCCCGGCAACCGGCACGCGGCTTGGGTTTTTTCGACTTTTGCATGTCGTTTTCGCGGCCTGGCCGATTTTATCCCGAGGCGCGAATGACCACCCTTATGTCCAGTGTGACCGGGTCGCGGACAAGGTCGCGATAGCCGGTCGCGCCAAAGGCGGCCCGGCTGATCGTGCCCTTGACGTCAAACCGCAGCTCGTCCAGATCGTCCGGTGCGCTGCCCGGCTGACGGAACAGGTTGGCCTGGAATTCGACCGGACGGGTGACGTCGCGGATCGTCAGGTTGCCCCGGATGACGGCGCCGTCCGACAGGCGGCCACCGGAGCCGAGCCGGACCGAGGTCGATACGAAGCGAATCGTTGGAAAGCGGCGGACGTCCAGAACGTCGGCCCCGAGCATGGCGTCGCGCGCATAGGAAAAGCGGGTGCTGGCCCGTGCGACATCGAGGCTGACATCGGCGGTACTTTGGCCGAGGTTGCGGGGGTCCACGCGGATACTGGCCTGCGAAACCGGCATGGTGCCCTGCTGCGCAATCCCGCTGATCGCGAACTGGAACCGGACCTGCGAGGCTTCGGGGTCCAGTTGATAGGTGACCGGAGACGCCGCGAGCGGGGACGCAAACGGCAGGCTGGCCGCGCCGATCAGGACGGTTCGACGGGTGAGTCGGGTCATCTGTGCCTCCTCTGCCCGGGATGGCTGATCATACCCTATCGCGGGGCGGGCAGGGCACCTGTTTTGCCGGCGTCACCGGATTGTCAGAAAACGTGTCAGGCGGGTGACAGGTGCATCTGCGGCCGGGTTCCAGGCGTGGCGGGCAGTTGCGTGACGGTCCATTCCCGCGGCGGGCGGGTGCGGGCGCGGCGGCGCTCCAACCGCCATCGCCGTGTTCCCCCGTCATGGGCCGGCGCCATGTGCCAGCGGGTTTCGATGCCCGGCGCGCCGCCGTCGCCGGGGGTCAGGAGCAGGCCGATCGGACCCTGTTCGCCCCGTGCCGCGCCGGTTTCCGCCGCAAGATGCATCCGCCGCACCGGGGTCAGGCCGGGCGGGCCGGGCAGGTCGGCCACAACGAGGGGGAGCGCACCGGCGCGCAGCGCCTCTTCGACGCTCCAAAGCAGGTCTTCGGCCCGTGCGGGCGCGGCAAAGAGAAACCGTTCCGGCGCAACAAACGCGGTCATCCCCTCGGGGTTCAGCTGATCGCCCTGCCAGGCCGGGGCGATCCACAGGACCGGCCCACGGGTCCGACCGGCCAGCCACAGCGCAAAGCTGCGCCGGGCCGGGCCGCAGATCTCGTGCATACGGGCCAGGGGCAAGGCGATCCCGGGATGCAGTTCAAGCGCGGGGCGGCTGCGCTCGGGCGCGCGGGAAAGCAGGGTGGCAGACATGAAGGCAGTATATATGTTCCTGTTATGCTCTCAATATTGGAATTTCACCCCGGATTTTCAATTGCCCCCGGCGGAGCAGCGGGTAGGTTGCGGTGCAGTGGACAGAGAGGAAATGCGCAATGCAGATGAACCCGCTGGGCCGTACGGGCCTGACCGTGTCGGAACTGTGCCTTGGCACGATGACCTTCGGCACCCAGACCGGCGAGGCAGAGGCCCATGCCCAGATCGACCGGGCGCTGGAGGCCGGTGTCAATTTTGTCGATACGGCCGAGATGTATCCGGTCAACCCGATCAGCAAGGAGACCATCGGGCGTACCGAGGACATCATCGGGACCTGGAACGCGGCACACCCGGCAAGGCGTGGAGACTATATCCTGGCCACAAAGCATTCCGGCGAGGGGCAGGGTTTTGTCCGTGACGGCGCGCCAATTTCCGCGGCCACGATTCCGGAAACCATCGCGGAATCGCTGCGGCGTCTGCAAACCGACTACATCGATCTTTACCAGTTTCACTGGCCGAACCGGGGCAGTTACATGTTCCGCAAGAACTGGACCTATGATCCGTCCGGGCAGAACCGCGACGAGACCGTGGCCAACATGGAAGATTGCCTGGAAGCGCTGCAGAAGCAGGTGGAAAAGGGCAATATCCGGCATTTCGGCCTGAGCAATGAAAGCGCGTGGGGTACCGCGCAATGGCTGCGCCTGTCCGAGGACCGGGGCTGGCCAAGGGTGGCGTCGATCCAGAACGAGTATTCGCTGTTGTGCCGGCTGTATGACACCGATCTGGCCGAACTGAGCGTGAACGAGGATGTGGGGCTGCTGGCGTTTTCGCCGCTGGCGGCGGGGCTGTTGACGGGCAAGTACCGGGATGGTGCGGTGCCAGCCGGATCGCGCAAGTCGCTGAGCCCGGAACTGGGCGGGCGGGAAACCGCGCGGGTGCACGGGGCAATCGCGGCCTATCTCGACGTCGCCCGGCGTCACGGGATCGATCCCGTGCATATGGCGCTGGCCTGGTGCCGGACGCGCCCGTTCATGACCTCGGCCATATTCGGAGCCACCCGCCTGGCCCAGCTGGATCATCTGCTGGGGTCGGTCGACGTTGTGCTGGACGACGAGGTATTGCGTGAGATCGATGCGGTACACAGGGCGCATCCGATGCCGTATTGAGAGGTCCGGGCCGCGCGCCGGACAGCAACGTCGTGCCGTGGGTATTTGAAACCAGAAAGAAGCGGAAACGCGTCAGGAGAGTTCCCGCGCGTGGCGCAGGGCACGGGCAGAGGTGCCGTGGGCGGCCTGGAAGGCGCTGGCGAAGCTGGCGGAGGAGCTGAACCCGGTGGCCAGCGCGATGTCCAGGACCGGCATATCGGTATCCGTGACCAGACGCAGCGCTTCTGTCAGCCGCAACGCCAGATAATGGGTCTTGGGTGTCGTGCCCAGGCGCGCGCGGAACTGCGCCTGCAGGGCGCGGGGACTGACCCCGGCGTGGCGGGCAAGTTCGGGAATCGGCAGCGGGGCGTCGAGCGATTGTTCCATCAGGGCGCTGACCCGTGCGGTTACGGCGTTGTGGCCGGTGTTCCCGCTGCGGCTCTGCGCGCGGGCCGGGTCCGCGCCGCTGTCATAGATGAAGGCGCCGGCCACGCGCGCGGCGAGGGCCGCGCCGTACCGGGACCGGATCAGGTGCAGCATCATGTCGATTGCCGGGGCCGCGCCGCCGCTGGTCATGCGGGTGCGGTCGACGTGGAAACGGTCGCGCAGCGTGGTGACATCCGGAAAGCGATGGGAAAATTTGTCCATGTCTTCCCAGTGGGTTGTCGCGCGATATTGATCCAGAAGGCCAGCCTCGGCGAGGAGCCATGGCCCGCCATCTATCCCGGCCAGCGTCGCCCCGGTGGCGGCGATGCGGCGCAATCCGGCGCGCAGGGTGTGGGTGGCGTGATGCTGTAGCCGGAACCCGGCGATCACGATCAGAAGGTCACAGCCCGACAATCGGCTGAGCGCGGTGCCGGGAACGGCCAGGCCGCTGGTCAACTGTGCGGGCGTTCCGGTCGCGGTGACATATTGCCAGTCAAACAGGCGGCGGCCGGCCATGCGGTTGGCGGCGCGCATCGGGTCGACCCCGGCGGCGAAACTGAGCGTGTTGCAGTCATCCAGAACCAGCACCGCCGTGGACAGGGGCCGTGTTGTCGGGGCAAAGATGTTTTTCGCGGTTTTCATCAAGTTTGCTACATAAAATGTAAACTCTGGTTTGCAAAGCCGCGTCATGCTCTGCGCGAAACCGAAGGAGGATCTGCCGATGCCGCTCACCATGAACAAGGAGGTGTTCATCACCTGTGCCGTCACCGGCTCGGGCGGGACACAGGACCGCAGCCCCCATGTGCCGCGCAGTCCTGAACAGATAGCGAAATCCGCGATTGCGGCGGCGCG
>CAYGNE010000232.1:0-5576 GCA_964351155.1 uncultured Rhodobacterales bacterium
GCGGCGACCTGGTCCAGATGTTCTCGTCGGGTTCGGCTCCCGTGGCGAGCGGCGATGTGGTGAATGGCGAAGGGACACAAATGTTCTCGTCTGGCTCGGCTCCGGTGGCGAGCGGTGATGCAGTAACCGGTGAAGGCACCCAGATGTTCTCGTCCGGATCCGCACCGGTCGCGAGCGGCCAGGCCACATTGGGTGAACGCACCGAGATGTTCTCTTCGGGCAGCTAAGCTGGAACGCGCGACCTGAAGTTGGAAACGGGACGTTCAGCGAACGTCACTTGGAAAGGGAAATCCCGATGTCAAATGTCATTCGTCTGAACGTTCCGTCCCAGCGTCAGAGTGCCTGCGCGCGCCGTTCTGCACTTATCTCCAGCTTTGCACAGTATCGCCGGTTTGGAGATGATGTGTTCTGGCTCAAAGAGAACGCAGAGCTTCTCAACATTCTTGAATGCACCGGGTTGCGCCTGGAGGAACAGGCGCTGGCCCCGCATCAAGGCCTTTATGACAACGTCGAGAAAAGGTTGGGTTTCTTCCCTCAATACTATCGCTTCCTCTTGTCGATCTGTCTCGACCTCGAAGATCTTGGTTTGACCGGGGGCAAGGCCGAAGCGATGGTTGACTGGGTGGCCAAACAGGGCCTTGCAGAGGCCGAACTGTCCGATCTCCAGCGGCTGGAGGCGCGCCGTCTGATGGCAAGGCGCGGGATTGATCCCTTGCCACACGACACCGGGCTCGAGGACAGGGCACGCCGGTTCGTCGAGCGTTCGGCGACCTTTGCAATGCCCAACAAGAAAGCCGCCTACGAGCTGACGCATATCGTTTTTTATCTCAGCGAATATGGCCGGCGCGACCCGGACCTGTCACCGTCGGCGATCAAGTCACTCGAATTCGCGGGTCTCCTGGCCTATCTGGATCAAAACGCCGACCTGCTGGCGGAAATCTGTGTCTCACTGCGATATGCGGGCGAAACGCCTTCGGAAATCTGGGAGAACTGGCTGGAGCGGGAATGCCACCGCTTTTCCGTTCAGACGGGTTCACATGCTAGTACCGCTGATGATTACCATGACTATTTTGTCTGCAATTGGCTAATGGCGGCGTCCGGCCGGGATGCGTTCAGCAAGCAAACAGAGGTTGACCGCATGTCGTTTCATCGGGCCTACCCTTTGGCGGGGCCTTTGCGGGAAATGTCGGAATGCCTGTTCCGCATGGAGGATGCGCGATGCGATGACTGGCAAGCAATGCGCGGGCATGTTCAGGATGCTCTGACCGAAATCGGGCATGACATTCTCTGCGAAGCGGAGCAAAGCAGTGACAGGTTCGATGAGTTTTTTGCTGGATTCGCCCGTGCCAATATGCTCGGCAAAGGGTCAAAGACGGGTGCCGCTTTCGTCGTCGGGCATGTGTGACTGACTCGCGTCAAGTTTTCCAATAATTTACTGTCTTTGCAAATGGTGGTAGGTGGCCGTCCGATGAAGTGATAGGCTGTCAGCCACACTTGTCTATAACAGTTGCTAGAGTATCAAGTTTGGCTATTTACACGGATCAGACAATCGACGGGAACTTCGATCCCGGTGCTTTCGGCGGGACTCAGGCCGTCACCATTGTCACGATGTCAATTGACGATGCGGACGATGATGGCGTCATCCGGGCTGACGGCGGTGACCAGATCAATGGATCGGATGTAACCCGTGTGTGGGTCGGGGACACGATCGTTCTGGACGGCACGTTGATCACTGGAGTGACATTTTATACTGCCGATGGTGGTCGATACTTTACCCCCAGTGATGGTTCGGTTCTTGCTGACGGAACCGTGACATCAACGACTTTTGTCAATACCAGCACGCAGTTTCCAGTATCGGGTCTTGGCCCGCCGTGCTTCGTGGCGGGCACTTTGATCGATACCGCGGATGGTCCCTGCGCGGTCGAGGATCTTGCGCCCGGCGATCTGGTTCTGACCCGCGACAACGGCGCGCAGCCGGTGCGCTGGATCGGCAAGCGGGTGGTGACGGGGCGCGGAGACTTTGCCCCGGTCCGTATCGCCGCCGGTATCCTTGGCAACCAAAGGGATCTGTTCGTGTCGCCGCAGCACAGGATGCTGGTTCAGGATTGGCGGGCGCAGATGTTCCTGGGCGAAGACGAGGTGCTGTGTCCGGCGGTCCGGTTGTGCAATGGCGACACGATCCACCGGGTGCCCCGCGACAGCGTCACCTATGTACATGTGATGTTTGACAGCCACGAGATCGTGTTCGCGGAAGGCGCCCCGAGCGAGAGTTTTGCGATCGGCGATCTTCATTGTGCGAACGGGTCGGCGGCGCATCGGGAACTGGCCGAGATCTTTCCGGAACTGGACGAGATGAAACAAAGCTTCGTTCTGGCCCGACGCACGGCGCGGGGATTCGAAACCGAGGTCATGAACGCGGTCTGAATGCAGGTGGTATGCACGGATTGTGCCACCATGTCGCTCAGAGGCAGAATATCTTGCGCCGATTTACATGAGAAACACGGCGCAAAAAGCTGAAATTACATGGAAAAAGATGTTCCGCACCCGCAGGATGATGTGGCGTTTGGATTATTGATGACAAACCGGGCGCCGATCAGTTCTTCGGTGAAATCGATCACCGCGTTTTCAAGAAACGGCAGCGATACGGCGTCCACAACCACCTTTTGACCCTGGCCTTCCAGAACCAGATCTTCGTCAGTGGGCGCATCAAGCGCGATCTCGTACTGAAACCCCGAACATCCGCCGCCCTCGACCGCGACCCTCAGCGCCTGACCCTGGTCCGCCGCGCCGATTTCGGCCAGACGGTTAAAGGCCCGTTCAGTGACTCTGGGTGGCAGTTGCATGGTGAGCGCTCCGCAGGCGGTTTCATTACATCCGAACCTATCATATAGAAAGCCCAAGGACAGGCGACAAGGACAACAGGCAATGCGCGCGCCCTATGCCTCGGACCCGGCAACCAGCAGGGGAAGGCTGGTGACGGAAGAGGAGAGCAGTTTCCGCTCATGTTTCCAACGTGATCGGGACCGTATCATTCATGCCAGCGCGTTCCGGCGTCTGAAACATAAAACCCAGGTTTTCGTCGAACACGAGGGTGACTATTATCGCACGCGCCTGACCCATTCCATCGAAGTGGCGCAGGTGGCCCGCACGATAGCTGGCGCATTGGGGCTGAATGTCGAACTGACAGAGGCTGTCGCGCTTGCCCACGATCTTGGACACACGCCCTTCGGGCACACAGGAGAAGACGCGCTCCACGCGAAAATGGCCCCGTATGGCGGATTTGATCACAATGCTCAGGCGATCCGCATCGTCACCCATCTGGAACGGCACTATGCGGATTTCGATGGTCTGAATCTGACCTGGGAAACCTTGGAGGGGATCGCGAAGCACAACGGGCCGGTCCTGGACCCGGTCCCTTGGGCATTGTCCGAGTACAACCTTCACCATGACCTGGAACTGTTCACCTTTGCCAGCGCCGAGGCGCAAGTGGCTGCCATTTCGGATGACGTTGCATATAACCATCACGATTTGCATGACGGGCTGCGGGCAGAGTTGTTTTCGACGGATGAACTCGCGGAACTGCCGATTCTGAAGGACAATTTCGCCGAAGTGGACCGATTGTATCCGTCTCTGAATTATTATCGGCGCAGGCACGAAGCCCTGCGCCGGTTTTTTGGTGTTCTGGTTGAGGATGTGATCACCGTGGCGCGCGCGAACCTTGCCGCGCTGCGACCCGATACGGTGTCTGACATACGTCTTGCCGGACGACCCATGGTGCAGTTCTCGCGGGATATCTTTACCGATCTCAAGGAAATCCGCGGTTTCCTGTTTGAACGAATGTATCGCGCTCCGAGCGTGGTTGTCATGCGGGCCGAGGTTACGGGGGTGGTCAACGATCTGTTCCCCTACTTCATGTCGCATCCGGAACAACTGCCCAAGCAATGGCGGAAGGATGTGGAAGAGGCGCAAGGCGAAACCACATTGGCGCGGATCGTTTCGGATTACATTGCCGGCATGACAGACCGGTTTGCGCTGCAGGAACACGCGCGTCTGCTTGGCGGGCAAGATTTCGCGAAACATCGCGATGGCGCACCGCCGGATTTCATATGAAGGGCCACAGGTGCCGCGCATGGCAAAGGCGTCGCACAGAATGACCAGAACCGGAGTTTGCGGGCGGAGCCATTGATGGACAAGGCCGTGAAGCCCAACCGATGAGTTGACCGTCGGCGCGCGCGTGATAAACCCCGCCAAAGCCCGAAGGATGCCAAAATGAACCTGTTCGCCGATATTCGCTCGCTTGTGTTGGAAAACCTCGAGGCCATGGTTGCCGATGGCGCGCTGCCTGGCGGTCTGTCCTTTGACAATGTTGCGGGCGAACCGCCGCGCGATGCGGCGCATGGCGACATGGCGACCAACGCGGCCATGGTGCTGGCGAAACCCGCCGGGATGAAACCGCGCGATATTGCCGACGCACTCGCCAGCTGCCTGGCTGCGGATGTTCGCATTGTCAGTGCCGAAGTGGCGGGGCCGGGGTTTCTGAACCTGCGGTTGGCGCCGTCTGTCTGGCAGGGCGTGATCGGGCAGGTTTTGCAGGCCGGCACCGATTTTGGACGCTCGGACATGGGAAAGGGAAAACGGGTCAACGTGGAATATGTCAGCGCGAACCCGACCGGCCCGTTGCATGTAGGCCACACGCGGGGCGCGGTTTTTGGCGATGCGCTGGCCAGTTTGCTCGATTTCGCCGGGTACGATGTGACGCGCGAGTGCTATATCAACGATGGCGTCGCGCAGGTCGATGTGCTCGCAAGGTCCGTTTATCTGCGGTACCTTGAGGCGCTCGGGCAGGAGGTCGCGTTTGAGGACGGCACTTATCCCGGCGACTACCTGATTCCGGTCGGGCAGGCCCTTGCAGTAGAGAAGGGCAACAGCTGGGTCGGGCAGCCGGAAAGTGTCTGGCTCGAAGAGCTGCGCGACACGGCGACCGATGCGATGATGGAATTGATCCGGTCTGATCTGGCGGCGTTGGGTGTCAAGATGGACGTATTCTTTAGCGAAAAGGCGCTCTATGGAACCGGCCGGATTGAAGCGGCGATCGAAGATCTGAGATCCAAGGGACTGATCTATCGCGGCACGCTTGAACCGCCCAAAGGCAAAACGCCGGAAGATTGGGAACCCCGCGAACAGACCCTTTTCAGGTCGACCGCCCATGGCGATGATGTGGACCGGCCGATCATGAAATCGGATGGCGGCTGGACCTATTTCGCACCTGATATTGCCTACCATTATGACAAGATTTCCAGGGGGTTCGACGCTCTTATTGATGTTTTTGGCGCGGACCACGGGGGCTATGTCAAACGGATGAAGGCCGCCGTTTCCGCGCTGTCCGATGGCGAGGTCTCGTTGGACATCAAGCTGACCCAGTTGGTCCGGCTGTTCAAGAACGGTGAGCCTTTCAAGATGTCCAAACGGGCCGGCAACTTTGTCACGCTGCGTGATGTGGTCGAACAGGTGGGTCCGGATGTGACCCGGTTCGTCATGCTGACCCGCAAGAACGACGCGCCTCTGGATTTCGATTT
>CAYGNE010000233.1:0-5565 GCA_964351155.1 uncultured Rhodobacterales bacterium
CTCGGTGACTTGCATCGTGTTTCCCCATAGGTTCGTGTCTGCGCCGTACGCGCAACCTGCAAATTTGGCGCCTTCTATGTGTCAGGGCCGCGCGGCGCAAGGGGCATTGCGGTGTGAAACCGCACTGCACCCCATTCTCTTGCAGAATCTCGGCAGACCGGGCGAATTGCAACCGGATCAGAACTTCCAGCGAGCACCGAACAGGATGGACGACGCATCCTGATAGGACGCACCCGGTTCGGTCAGTTCATAGGTGCGATAGCCCAGATAGGCGTCGATATTGACCTTGTCGAAACTCTGCAACGCGCCAAAGCCCATGGCGACCGATTCGGATCCGGCAACGGTCCGGTCGTCGCCCTGATAGTAGTCGACCGAAAGGGCGGTCTTGCCGACCGGGAACCAGTTCCCCTGATAGCCGAGCTTGGCATAGGCATAATCGCCGGTCGTAGAGCGGTCTCCGGATGCAAGCGTCAGGCTGACGCCGGATGCATGCAGAACGCTGATCGAGCCGATCGTGTCATCGTAGTCGGCCCGCCCGCCACCGGGTTTGACATCGGTATATCCGAGCGCGCCGGAAACCTTGAAATCGCCATGCTCGCCCGCATATCGCAGGGCAATCGCGGTGGCTTCGAGATCGCTGCCGGATGACAGGATGTCGGTGCCCCAGGAGGCGGAAAGGGTAAAGCCCGCAAAGCTGGGCGTGTCATAGCGGACCCGGCCCAGTCGGCCGCCGTCAAAATCCCCGAACGAGCCGGAAATCGTGCGCCCTGACAGGGCACCCGCAGCGGTGCGGAATTCAAAGCCGCCAGCGGTATCGGGAACCGAGACATAGGTGACCAGTGAGGTGCCGGACAAATCAACCTCGGCAGCGCCATCGGTGGCCATGCTGCCCTGCCCGGCTGAGAACGTGCCCGCATTCGGTGTCTTGAGGCTGAAATCGACCTTGCGGATATTGGTGCGTTTCCAGTCCACGCCCTTGGGCGTCGCGGTCTGCGAAACACCGTCAGAAGCGCGAAGGCCCAGCGCGGTTTCGAAATTGAAGGAGAATTCACTCTGCCCGAACGGCTGGCGCAACCACAGGCCGACGCGGGAATTGGAATGGCTGCTGTCTACAAACTCGTCAGTGGTTGTGACGCCGTCGTCAAATGACAGGTAGGCGGGGTTGAACTGACCATATAACAGGACACTGCCGCCCGAGGCGTTCTGATATTTCAGTTCGGCGGCGGCCGGCAGGGACATGGCCAGTAAAATCACACCTGACAGACTGGGAATATGTGCTTTCATGGCTGGGCTCGCTTTTGATGCTGGTGATAAGAAAATGGCCGGGAACGGGATATTCACGTGTCAATTTTGACAGGACTCTCGGCCATGTAAACACCCGCAATGGTGGAATCTGACCTTACGGGGAAATTTTGCCGAGAAGCAAACTCTTGTTTCCGGTGGTGCGGGTGAAGGGACTTGAACCCCCACGCCTTGCGGCGCCAGAACCTAAATCTGGTGCGTCTACCAATTCCGCCACACCCGCAAGCCTGCCCAACCCCGATACCGGGGTCGCGCAGTCCGGAGCACTGCTTAGCAAAGCTTGGACCGGGATGCGAGAGGAAATCCGCAGGCAGGCAACACCCAAAGCCAGCCCGGCGATTTCTGGTCGCGGCGCCCAAAATCGCCACTTGCTGTTCCAGATTTTGACGCATTTCAGAGGGAAAACCGGTATGACCAACACAGTGAGGCCGCCATGTCAGCCGAAATGATCACGCGCGCGGGACAGCGCGAACCGCAATCCGCCAGCGACGCGACCGGGATACCAGACGGGACATTCGTTCTGACCCAGAAGGGCGACATGCCCGTTGAACTGATCACGCCCGGGGACAAGATCGTGACACGCGACGCCGGTCTGGCCACCGTGCGCTCGGTGCACAGTTTCGCCTGGCTCGGGCGGGCGGTGTGCATCGCCGCCGGATCATTGGGCGATACGCGACCCGAGCAGAACCTGACCCTGCCCGAAACCCAGCCGGTTTTGATCCGCGACTGGCGTGCCCGGGCGATCTTTGGGCGCTTTCGCGCGATGGTGCCTGCCCGTGACCTGATCGACGGCGAATTCATCCGCGATGTCGGTCTGCGGCCGATGGTGCTGCACCACCTGCGGTTCGACACGCCGCATGTTCTGTATGCGGGCGGGCTCGAGCTGTCTTCTGACGGGGTCCCGGGGGCAAGAATCCTGCGGGCCGCGGCCTAGGGCGGGCACAGTCGGCGCACGCGACAGCGATCCACGGTCCAGCCCCGCCCCGTCACGAACCCGGCTTCGTGCGTCACTGGCCATCCGGCGCCTGGTGTCACAAGCCCGTCTGCCGTGCCCTGACACGCGATATTACCTGTTCCAGTTTGTTCGGGCGGGTCAGATGGATGAACAGCGTTGATCCAGATTAGGCACGGCTGAGGACCTCAAAACTCGCCCTCTGCATCCTCAGGCCAAGCATCGCGCGATTGCCCGGACCCTGCACAGGCACGGCGGCAAAGACCGCCGTCAGAGCGTCCCGTTCAGACGCGAAACCGGACAGCGACAGCCCGTGACTTTCCATCCATCCGTCAAGCGACAGATCATGAAAATGTGAGGCGGGGCATCCCGCCTGATGGGTCGCGGCAAGCAATCCGCACAACAAGGTGCTGCCGCTGCGCGGAGTCGTCCAGATCAGGCAAGAGTCATGGCGGGTGGTCGGCATCGTGATCGGATCGCTCCTGGCCGGCTCGGCTCAGGTATCGACACCTGCTTTGCGTGCCGCCCACGCCTTGCGCATGATTCAGCGGTTCCGCCTCAGACCTCCAGATCGCGCAACACGCCGGGCAATTCCTCGGGCAGGTCTTCAGCGATCAGTCCCGGGCCAAACCGCAACGCGCTTTGGGTGTGCAGCCAGGCACCGGTTTCGCAAGCTGTCAGCGGGTCCATGCCACGGGCCAGCAACCCGGTGATCAGCCCGGCCAGAACATCGCCCGTCCCGGCCGTGGCAAGCCATGGCGCAGCGCGTTCGAACTGTGCCGAGTGGATCGAGCAACGACCATCCGGCGCCGCGATGACCGTGTCCGGTCCCTTGAACACAACAACCGCCCCTGCCCGTTCCGCGGCGGCGCGTGTGGCGTCGACTTTGGAATAGGCCGGACCGCGCACCGGCTCTTCGGCCAACCTTGCCGCAAGATCGGGAAACAGGCGCGCGAATTCACCGCCATGCGGCGTCAGGACGGCCCGTTGATGCAGCATCTGGAACAGGTCCTTGGGGGCTGTGCGGAACATGGTCAGCGCGTCGGCGTCCAGAACGATGGGCCGGGCCAGCGGCAAGGCTGCCTCGACCAGCGCCCGCGCGCCGTCTCCGGTACCCAGCCCGGGCCCCATGCACAGCGCATTCAGGCGGGTGTCCCATAACAGCTCGCGGAGGGTATCCGCATCGGGTATCCGGGTCATCATGATCGCGGTAATCTGCGAGGCGACTTCGTTCATGGCCGATGGCGGCACGCCCAGCGTCACCAGCCCGGCCCCCACCCGCAACGCGGCGCGCGCAGCCAGCCGGGCAGCCCCGGTTCGCCCGGCTCCGCCCGACAGGATCAACGCATGGCCATGGCCGTATTTTTGCCCACCGCCGTCCTTGGCCAAATCTTCGCGAACCGGGGCCTCGACCTGCCACACATACCCGGCGCGTTCATCGCTTTGTTCGGCGTGCGGCAAGCCAATGTCCTTGACCAGGACGCGGCGGGAATGCTCATCTGCCCGTTCCAACCGATGACCCAGCTTTTCGGCATGAAAACTGACCGTCAGGTCGACCTGCGGAAAACAGCCCAGCACCTTGCCGCTGTCCGAACAGATGCCGGACGGGATGTCGACAGCCACCGACCGGACCCCGAAATCGCGGCGAAGTGTGTCGAGATTGCTAAGAAGATACTCGGCATCCCCCTCAACCGCGCGTGTCAGCCCGGTGCCGAACAGCGCGTCCACGACCAGATCCGGCATGGACTTCACCGTTCCGACGCTGCGGTCGCTCAGTGCGTGGCAATCACCCCGTTCGATCCACCGCTCGTAGTTGCGCCGCGCGTCGGGTGGCAACCTTTCGGCGTCGCCCAAAAGATGCGTCGTCACGGTCCACCCCCGGTCCTGCAGCAACCGCGCAATGACGAATCCGTCGCCGCCATTGTTACCCGGACCGCACAGGACCGCGGCGCGGTGAGCGCCCTGTGAAAGGTCCGGCCACTCCTCGAAGACAGCCTCGACAACCCCCGTGCCCGCCCGTTCCATCAACTCCAGCCCGGTGACGCTGCCGGACGCGATTGCCGCGCCTTCGATGGCGCGCATCTGTGCCGCCGTCAGAAGTTCTGCCATGATCTTCCTTCCATCGATTCAATTTCGCCACTATTTTGTGCAAGCAGCCCAAAATAGTGGCAATCAATCCATTTCGACACGCGCGTCCAATATCGGCCCACCGTAACCGATTGTGGGCGCGAAATAGAAGTGGTCTGACGCGCTGAAACCGACACTCAGGAGGGGCTCGTGAAAAAAATCGAAGCGATCATCAAACCGTTCAAGCTCGATGAAGTCAAAGAGGCGCTTCAGGACGTCGGCGTTCAGGGGCTGTCCGTGATCGAGGTCAAGGGCTTTGGGCGTCAGAAAGGTCACACCGAACTGTACCGGGGCGCCGAATACGTGGTGGATTTCCTGCCCAAGGTGAAGATCGAGGTCGTTCTGGATGACGACCAGGTCGACAGCGCGATCGAAGCCATCGTTGCCGCGGCCAAAACAAACAAGATCGGCGACGGAAAGATCTTTGTCAGCCCGGTTGAACAGACGATCCGTATCCGCACCGGCGAAACCGGCTCGGACGCGCTGTAACTCAAAACGCATCAGACAGAAAAAGGGACCAAGGGAATGAGCAAGGACGCAGTTCTTTCGCAGATCAAGGATGAGGACATCGAATATGTCGACATCCGTTTCACCGATCCGCGCGGTAAATTGCAGCATGTGACCGTTGTGGCCGATCTCGTGGACGAGGATTTCCTCGAAGAGGGGTTCATGTTCGACGGGTCGTCCATCGCCGGGTGGAAATCGATCGAAGCCAGCGACATGAAGCTGATGCCCGATACCGACACCGCCTATATCGACCCGTTTTACGCGGAAAAGACCATGTGCCTGCACTGTTCGGTGGTCGAACCGGACACCGGCGAACCCTATGAGCGCGACCCGCGCGGCACAGCCGAAAAGGCCGAAGCCTATCTGAAGGCCAGCGGAATCGGCGATGTGGCCTATTTCGGCCCTGAGGCTGAATTCTTCCTGTTCGATGACGTGCGGTTCTCCAACAGCATCAACAAGGTGTCCTATGAGGTCGACGCAACCGACGCGTCCTGGAACACCGATACCGAATACGAGATGGGCAACATGGGCCACCGCCCGGGCCTCAAGGGCGGTTATTTCCCCGTCAACCCGACGGATGAGGCGCAGGACCTGCGCAGCGAGATGCTGTCGACCATGAAGCGGTTGGGCATGAAGGTGGACAAGCATCACCACGAGGTGGCGTCCTGTCAGCACGA
>CAYGNE010000234.1:0-3173 GCA_964351155.1 uncultured Rhodobacterales bacterium
TGACAGGCATCCCCTTGCGGGGGCCACCAACACCAATGAAGCCGCGCTTATACGGGGCTTTGCGCCAGAGTCAACACGGTGCGCAGGCGAATTTGCCCCGCGCAATGCGTGGCCGGAGCAAGACGCGCGGGCGGCCGGGTTCAGGGCACGGAAATGGTGGCGGTGGCGCTGACCGGCTGATCGTTGACCACATAAGAGCGATGGTCGTTGGTGTTCAGGGTTACGCGCACCTGGTGGTCACCCCGCGGCAACGCGCCGATATGCGCCTCTGGTTCGTACATCCGCTGCAATTTCAGACCGCCGACATAAAGATGCCCGTGCCCGGTTCCCGGAACGTGGACCGTATCCGTCGTATCGGCGGTGAAGGTAAAGTCATCGGTCAGAACCCGGACCACCCAGCCATCGCCATCCGGTTCCACCGTCAGCTCGATCCGGGGGGCCGGTTCGCCATCGCCGACGGTGCAGATGTCACCGATCCCGAACAGCCCGAACAAGGGCGCGTCACCCCGCGCGCGCGGCGTGGTCACGCGCGCCTGGGTGCGGATTTCGCCGGCGTTTTCGAATCGCAGGGTCAGGGGGATCATCCGCCCTTCCTTCAGCGCGCCCCCGACACCGTCCATCAGGATATGTGCGCCATCCGGGGCCAGCATCGGGGCGCTGTCCGACGGGATCGGTAGCCCGGCATCGGTCACCGAAGAGGCCAGCCGCGCGCGTTGGGCCACGATCGAGCGGGCATTGACCAGCCGGTCGGGGCCGCCGGGATTGTGCAGCGTCATGAACACCGCCAGCGTCGCCGGGGCCCCGTCGATCGGGGCGGCGGTGACCTCGCCCAGAAGCAGCCGGCTTTGACCGGCGGGATACAGCAGCAGGACACCCAAGGCGGCGACCAGCGACAGTATGACAAGCACGGCAAGGGGTTTTGCGGCTTTCATCCGAATGTCTCCCGGGTATCATCAACCGATGATGTGTTTGTTCGAGTATATGCACCGGATTGCGCGGCTTGCAATTCCGGTCGCGCTGGTCCCGTGGACCGCGACCGGTGCGGCGGCGCATGCCTCCGAGCAGGGCTTTGTGCTGTTGTTGCCGACGGATGTCTATATCGCGGCGGGGGTTGCCTGTGTCGCGCTGACCGTACTGTTGCTGACGGTGCTGCCGGTGCGGTTGCTGGCCGCGCTTTTTCGCCCGGTTCCGCTGGTGCGGTTGCCGCGCCTGTACCGGCTGCGGGTCCTGAGCAGCCTGCTGTCCTGCCTGCTGCTTCTGGCGCTGATCTGGGCCGGGTTCAATGGGCCGCGCGATCCCTTGACGAACCCCTTGCCGCTGACGGTGTGGACGGTGTTCTGGGTCACGCTGGTTGGCCTGCAGGGGCTGTTGGGTGACCTGTGGCGCTGGATCAACCCGTGGCGCGGGCCGGTGGTACTGACCCGCAAGGTGCTGGGACCGGGTCCGCTCTTGCGGTTGCCGGTTCGGATGGGGCATTCCGGCGCGGTTGCGACTTTCCTGGGCTTCGTGGTGATCCTGCTGGCCGATCCGGCCCCGTCCGACCCGGCGCGGCTGGCCGGTTACGTGGCCGGTTACTGGCTGTTCACCTATTTCGCATTGCTGGTTTTCGGGCCGCGCTGGGCGTGGCGCGGCGAAGGGTTTTCCATGTTGATGCGCAACTATGCGACGCTGGGGGTGTTCGGGCGCAAGGGCCCGATTGCGGCGGCCGGTGTGACCGGCTGGCAGGCGATGCGGCGCGGCGTTCCGCCGGTTGGCGTGGCGGTGTTCATGCTGATCATGCTGGGCAGTGGCAGTTTTGACGGGCTGAACGAAACCTTCTGGTGGCTGGGTCTGATCGGCATCAACCCGCTGGAGTTTCCCGGCCGTTCCGCGGTGATTGTGCAGAACGCGATCGGGTTGATCGTCGCAAATGCCGCGCTGATCGCGGCATATGGGCTGGCGGTGTATCTGGGCATGCGGTTGATCGCGGCCGAGTTGGCACCGGTGCGGGCGTTCTGCGTATTTGCGCCGTCGATCCTGCCCATCGCGCTGGGCTATCACCTGGCGCATTACCTGACCAGTTTCCTGGTCGATGGCCAATATGTCCTGGCGGCGATGAACGATCCGCTGGCGCGTGGCGATGATCTGTTCGGTTTGGGGACATTCTATGTGACCACCGGTTTCTTCAACGCGCAGGACAGTGTGCGGCTGATCTGGCTCAGCCAGGCGGCTGCGGTGGTGATCGGCCATGTATTGGCGGTGATGATGGCCCATGCGATCGCGTTGCGGCAGTTCGGAACCAACAGGCGCGCGGCGATCAGTCAGGCGCCTCTGGCTCTGTTCATGGTGTTTTACACGCTGTTCGGGCTGTGGCTGCTGGCTGCGCCGCGCGGATTCTGATCGAGCGCCGGATTGAAACCGCTGGACAAAAATCCGGATGGTTCGCAAACTGACGGCCAAATCCGGGGCAACGGATGTTCTTGAATTCAACAGGGGGAAATTCGATGACCAATGAGACGCGGAAACTGTCCGCCACCACGCGCCGTGGGGCGCTCAGGACACTGGCGGCGGGCGCCGCCGCCGCAAACCTGCCGCTCTGGGCGCGCTATGCCCAGGCCCAGAGTTCCGAGCCGATCCGCATCGGTTTTCAGGTGCATCGGACGGGGATCGGCGCCGCCTATGGGCGCTGGTATGACCGCACCACGACGGCGGCGGTCAACCGGATCAACGCGGCCGGCGGGATCAATGGCCGCATGGTCGAGATCGTCGCCGAGGATGACGGTACCGACCCCAAGCGCGGTGCCGAAGTGGTCGAGAAATTCGCCAACCAGCACAATTGCGACGTCGGGTTCGGAACGCTGTTTTCGCACGTGGTGATCGGGTCCGCGCCGCGCGCCGGTGAACTGAAACTGCCGTATTTCGTGGTGTCCGAAGGCCATCACGTGGCCAGTGGCATGCTGAACCGGTACACGCTGCAGCCCGGCATCACGGATGTCAAAAGCCAGGTCCAGGCGATGGCCCCGTTTGTCAGCCAGAACCTGGGCAAGAAGGTCACGATGATCTATCCGGACTTTGCGTTCGGCCACGACCATCGGGATTACTTCAGTGCGGCACTGGAACAGCAGGGCGGCGAAGTGGTCGCCCAGATTGCGATTCCGCCGACCGAAACCAGCTTTACCAAATATTTCCCCAAG
>CAYGNE010000234.1:3183-5559 GCA_964351155.1 uncultured Rhodobacterales bacterium
CGCGTGAAACCGAAGTGATCTATCACGTCATGGTTGGCCCGGCGGTTCTGACGTTCGTCAAGGAACTGGGCGAATTCTTTGGCCCCAGCCGGCCCGAGATGTTCGGGTTCATCGACAGTCTCGAGGCTGTCGACCTGTCCAGCCCGGGTCTGGAGTTTCTCGACGGGACCTATTTCTGGGAAGGCAACCCGCGCTATGCGCAGCCAGATCAGAGCGAATTCGACAAGGTCTATCGCGCAGCCGTGGGGGTGGACGAAAACGGCGCATCGGTCAGCGATCCAAAGGACGTTTCGACCTATGCCCACATGTTCGGCTGCTGGGAAACGCTCTACACGGTGAAGGCGGGCATGGAGGCGTGCGGCTATCAGGGGCCGGAAGATCGCAGCAGGCTGATCGAGGCTGTCGAGGCGATGACCGACATGCCCCATTCCGAGGAACATCCGCAAGGTGCCAAGCGGTTCAACGGCAAGACCCACCAGGTGTTCGGCCATCAGTACATCAGCAAGGTGACGGACGGAAAACTGATTGTCGTGCACACCACGTCGATCGAGGACACGCTCTATCCGGACGAGGTGGATTACACCCAGATGAGTTTCTGAGGGCGATGTCACGGGGGCGGGAGAGCGCCCGCCCCCGTGTTGCCGGATTACTTGATGAATGCGCGAATCGCGGCGGTATACTCCTCCGGGGCCTGAAATGATGCAAAATGGCTGACATCCTTCAGCACCAGCAGGCTGGCACCGGGGATGGTGCCCGCGATTTTTTGCGCATGATCCATCAGGATCGCCTCGTCATGTTCGCTCTGCACGACCAGGGTGGGTACCGTGACGGATTCCAGCGCCTGGAACCCGCCGGGCTTTTCGGTGCTCCACATGGCGACGACTCCGGCCAGAAAGTCGTCGAACCCGTCCGGTGTGGGTGACATCGCGCCGTAATCCGCGGCCATCATGCCGACATATGCGCCAAAAATCTCGTTGGTTTCGACCGCCGGGTCGATGCCGTCCAGCGTAACGTTGCCGGCATGAGCGAAGTGGCTGGCCAGGCGGTCGGGCGCGCTGGATGAAATCTCGAACCCGATATTGGCACCATCGGACCAGCCGACCAGATGCACCCGTGCCACGTCCAGGTGATCAAGCAACGCGAGGTAATCCTGCGCCAGCAACGCATAGGAATAGGCGCTGCCGTCATTTGATGATCGTCCGTGTCCTCGTGTATCGGCAACGATGACACGGTGATCCGCCATGAGGTCGGCCACCTGCGCGGCCCAGATGTCGCCATGGGCAAGCCCGCCATGAATCAGCAGAACAGGTGTGCCGTTTTCGGCGCCGTAAGTGGCGTAATACATCTCGATGCCGTTGACCGGCACGGTGCCGCTTTGGGCCGCTTCGGGCATGGCGGGAGCCTCCGGTATCGACATCCAGCGGTCGGCGGCCTTTGCCCCGGCACCCAAGCAAATCAGAAGAGCGGCGGTAATCAATCTGAACATGGTGTCCTCCTTGTGTCAGGGGTCAAGCGTTGCAGGCGCAGGCACGTTTGGCAAGTTTCCGGGTCTGACCGGCAGCTCCGCCAAAGTCCCCCTGCGCGTGCCGGTGGCCGCCAAAATGGCTTGCCCTGCGCTGGCTCACCGGGCAAACCTGCGCCTTATGGAATTTGGACCCTATCTGATGCTGGCCTCGCTCGAAGGGGCCGTGACCGCGGCGGTTCTGGCGCTGACTGCCGTCGGGTTGTCGCTGGTTTTTGGTGTGATGCGCGTGGTCAACGTGGCGCACGGCGAATTCTTCATGCTTGGTGCAGTTCTGGCCTGGTGGGTGACCGGTCTGATCGGGGGGCACCCGGCGTTGGGGTTTGGATTGGCGGTGATTGTTGTGCCGGTTCTGGTCGGCCTGCTGGCGGCGGCGGCGGACATGACGGTGCTGAAACGCATATCCTATGATCCGGAACGCACCATCGTCGCCACCATCGGTATTCTCTATATCATCCAGCAGGTCACGTTGATGACCTATGGGCCGGATGCGCGGCCTGTCGCGCCGCCGTTCAATACCCGGTTGGCGCTGCCCTGGGTCGAGTTTGTGCAGGGACGTCCGCAACTTTACTGGCCCTGGGGTCTGAGCACGACCAGTTACAAGCTGGGCGTGATCGGCGCGGCGATCGTGGTTCTGCTGGGTGTGTGGCTTGTCATGGCGCGAAGCCGGATCGGCCTGCTGATGCGCGCGACGCAGCTGGACCGGGACATGGCGCTGGCCTTTGGCATTCCGGTCGAGCGGGTCTATGCGCTGGTGTTCGGGCTGGGCGCCGGGCTTGCGGCGCTGGCGGCGGTGCTGATCGTACCGATCCAGCAGGCCCATTACCTGATGGGCGGCGATCCGCTGCTCCTGT
>CAYGNE010000235.1:0-5556 GCA_964351155.1 uncultured Rhodobacterales bacterium
TCGGCCCCGCCCGCGTGTTCGAATGCGAAGAGGATGCCTTTGAGGCCGTCAAGGCCCGCCAGTACGAAGAAGGCGAAGTCATCGTGATCCGCAACGAAGGCCCCGCCGGCGGCCCCGGCATGCGCGAAATGCTGGCGACCACCGCCGCCCTGTCCGGCCAGGGCGCGGGCAAGAAGGTCGCCCTGATCACCGACGGGCGGTTCTCGGGCGCGACCCGCGGCTTCTGTGTCGGCCATGTCGGTCCCGAGGCCGCACAGGGCGGACCGATCGCGCTGTTGCGGAACGGCGATACGATCACGATCGACGCGACCACGGGCGAAATCTCGGTCGATCTCACCCCGGAAGAGCTCGACGCGCGCAAGGCCGACTGGAAAGGCCCGCGCGAAACCATCTATTCCAGCGGCGCGCTCTGGAAATACGCCCAGCTGGTCGGCGCGACCTACAAGGGGGCCGTGACCCATCCGGGCGGCGAGGCCGAAAAACACATCTACATGGACCTGTGATCACACGCTGACCGGACCCCGGTCGCCGGGCAATGGCGGCAAATGGGATGGATTTACAGCAGGGCGGCAACGAAATTGCCGCCCTTTTCATTTGCCGGTTTATCTCGCGGCAAGGCTTTCGTTAGATATTGCCCAGCGATGCGGGCCTCACCCCGCTTTCGATGACAAGGGATATCATGGGTCGAAGATCCGATTGGCTGTTTCACGCGCGAACCCTGCGGCGGTGGCGGCGCGCGGCGCGGGCCGCCGATCAGGCGGACCTCTCCGAGCTGCGGCATCTGCGCAACCAGGCCCGCGTCCTGCGCACCCACCTGGACCGGCTGATCCATATTGCCGACGGGCGTCTGGCGCTGCCCAGGATCGGGTCTTCCTTCTTTCCGCGCCCGCATGGCACCGACTGGTCCTGGCGGCCCGAACTCTGGCGCGGTCCGCTGCCGGTCCCCGGCCTCAGTTCGGTTCCCTCGCAATCCCGGCTCGGCGAAGAGGTCACGCTTTTCCACGACTGCGCGATTTCCGAACTGACCCTGCGCCAGATGCGCAATACCCGCGAACAGGATCTTGCCCCCTTTGGCCTGCGCATGGACGTGTTCCGCTTTGACGGCTCGTTCCTGTCGCTTGTGGTCGACCTGCCGCCCGAGGCGGCACAGGGTCTGGCCCGGACCCACCTGATCCGGGTCGACAGCATTATCGAGACCGAAAAGCCGCTGGAAATCTTTGCCCGGCTCAACATCCGGCACGGCCCCAATACCGAACAGATCGTGCGCGAACTGCCGCTGCACGCCCAGGATATCGGCGTCGAATTCGATCTCGCCTATTCCAACCTGAACGAAAAGCGCGTCGAACGCCTGTGGCTCGACCTGATCTTCGAAGCCCCCGACATGAACCAGGTCGCCCTGCGCGACCTGACCTTTTCCCGCTACCGCCGCGCCGCATTCTGACAAGAGGCTGAGATGAGCGATTTGAACCTGACCAAGATCCGCATGTCCAACGGTGTGTGGCAGGGCCGCATTTCCGGCGCGAAACCGGCCGGCCCCGCGCCGGACATCGTCGTGCGCCACCTCGATCAGCCGGTCCCGGGTGTCGATGTCCGCGCCGGCGGCAATCCGGGCACGTGGGACATCTCTGTGCCGGTCCCGGGCCATGCCATTGCCGACGGCGTCCAGACATTCGTCATCCTTGACGGCGCCGATGACACGCGGCTGGGCGACTTCACCCTGATCGCGGGCGAGGCCGCGACCGACGATCTGCGCGCCGAGGTCGAATTGCTCCGCGCCGAACTGGACATGCTCAAACGCGCCTTCCGCCGCCACTGCGTGGAAACCGCCGGCTCTTGACGGCGCGGTGCGGTGTCCCTATCTGCCCGTCAGGGTCATGGGCACCCGCCGCTCGCAGGCATCGCCACGGTGAAGCTCATCACAGACAGATCAACCGACTTCAGTTCTGCGGTCCGTTGGCAACGCGAGCACCAGCACGATTCCGCATCAGAACATGAAAGAGGTTTTTGATGTCACATCCCATCCCGACGCTTGCCGAACTCAAGGTGCAGGCCAAATCGCTCCGCCAGGCGCTCGCCGGTTCGGGGCATGCGATTTCGCACAGCCAGTCGCTCGAGCTTCTGGCCCGGCAACTCGGCCACCGCGACTGGAACACGCTGCACGCCAGTGCCGGCAACGCGCCCGCGGTGCCGTACCATCTCGGTCAAAGGGTCGGCGGCACCTATCTGGGTCAGCGTTTCCGCGCCGAAATCACCGGTCTGCAAGAGCTGGCCAACGGGGCGCGGTTCCGGCTGACCCTGCGGTTCGACGCCCCGGTCGACGTGATCCGGTTCAGCGGCATGTCCAACCTGCGCTCGCATGTCACGGCGGTGATCGACCGCGCGGGCAGAACCGCCGAGAAAACCTCGGACGGACAGCCGCACCTGGCGCTGGATCAGGGCGCGCGCCAGACCTGAGCCACGCGGCGGCGGGGACCCTCCCGCCGCCGTTCCTTTCCGGCCAGCAGGGGTGCGGCAAGAAGCTGCAAGGCCGGTCCGGGCAATCCGCGCCCCGGAACCGACCGTCGTTAACGCCATGGCAAGGTTTCGCGCCGCGCGGTCGGTTAACCGGCCCCGCCGGGCCGGATCGGTACGCCGCGTATGTACGCGGTATGCACGCGGTCTGTACGCCCTGCACACCGCCCATCGCCTTGCTGCACAGGCCTTAACGCGCATTTTCGGCCAAATCGCGTTTTTCCCGTTGCGCCCGCTTTCCCGCGTCGCGGTGTTGTCGCAGCCTTGACAATAATCAAGTCACCCGCCGCGCGGCATGGATAAACCCGGGGCCACGAACCCTATGGACATTCTCTCTGGCCAGGCGTTGCAACGTGACCAAGCTCACTTCCAGACGCGGATTTTTTCGTGGCGGATTCGGCATTCCCGCCGTGATCCGCCCCCCCGGTGCGATTGACGATATCGCCTTTCACGACACCTGCACGCGCTGCGGTGACTGTGCCGCCGCCTGCCCGGAACAGATCATTTCAGTCGACGACGCTGGCTATCCTGTCCTGAATTTCTCTGAAAATTCATGCACTTTCTGCAATGCCTGCGTTCTGGCCTGCGCACCCGGCGCGCTGCGAACCGAACAGCCCTGGGACTGGCGGGCCGCCGTCGCAACGACCTGCCTGTCGCGCAACGGCGTACCCTGCCGGACCTGCCAGGACCACTGCGATCCGCAGGCGATCCGCTTTCAGCTCCGGACCGGCGGACGGGCCGCGCCGGTGATCGACCCGGCCGCCTGCACCGGTTGCGGCGCCTGCATCGCGCCCTGCCCGGTCAGCGCGGTGTCCCTGTCCCGAGATACCCGCCAGCCCCGCACGGAGACCCGACCATGCTGAACATCTGTGGCTGCCTCGTGCACACCATGCCCGACATGACCAACACCGTGATCCCCGCGATCCAATCCATCGACGGCGGCGAAGTCCACGCCCATGAAAACGGCCGGATCATCATCACCGTCGAAGACACCGCCACCGGCAGGGCATCGGATAAGATCATGGAAATGCACCAGATTCCTGGCGTGCTGACCATCACCCTGACCTACCACCATTTCGAAGAGCTCGATGACATCGACGCGCCTCGCCACCAAAACACTGACCTCCGGGAGACCCAATCATGACCGTGTCCTCATCCCGCCGTTCCTTTCTCAAGGCCAGCGCCGTCGCCGCAACCGCCTCGGCAGCCGGCATGACCCTGCCCGAGGGAACACAGGCGCAAACCCTTTCATCCGATATCCGCTGGGACAAGGCTGCGTGCCGGTTCTGCGGCACCGGTTGTTCGGTCCTTGTCGGCGTCAAGGAAGGCCGGGTCGTCGCCACCCAGGGTGACCCGGACGCGCCGGTGAACCGGGGGCTGAACTGCATCAAGGGGTACTTCCTGTCCAAGATCATGTACGGCAATGACCGCCTGACCAAACCTCTGCTGCGCAAGACCAACGGCGTTTATGACAAGAACGGCGAATTCGAACCCGTCACCTGGGAAGAAGCCTTCGACATCATGGCCACCAAGTGGAAAGAGGCGCTCGCCAGGAAAGGCCCGACCAGCGTCGGCATGTTCGGATCCGGCCAATGGACGGTGTGGGAAGGTTACGCCGCCGCAAAATTCATGAAGGCGGGCCTGCGCTCCAACAACATCGACCCCAACGCCCGGCACTGCATGGCATCCGCAGTGGCCGCGTTCATCCGGACCTTTGGCATCGACGAACCCATGGGGTGCTATGACGATCTCGAACATGCGGACACGTTTGTCCTGTGGGGATCGAACATGGCCGAAATGTACCCGATCCTGTGGTCACGGTTGACCGACACCCGCCTGACCAAACCGGGCGCGCAGGTGCATGTGTTGTCGACATTCGAACACCGTTCATTCGAACTGGCCGACAACGGCATGATCTTTGCACCGCAGACCGATCTGGCGATCCTCAATTTCATTGCCAAATACATCATCGACAATGACCGGGTGAACTGGGACTTCGTGAACAAGAACGTCAACTTCACCAGGACCGCGACCGACATCGGCTATGGCCTGCGCCCGACGCACGCGTTGGAAAAGGCCGCTGCCAATCCCAGTCACGAGGGCAACCACGGCAAACTCGAGAAAATCGATTTCGAGCAGTACAAGGCCCATGTGTCCGCGTACACCGTTGAAATGGTGAGCGAACTCTCCGGCGTCCCGCAGAGCCAGTTGCTGCGCCTTGCCCAGGAATATGCCGACCCCGACCGCAAGGTCATGTCGCTGTGGACCATGGGTTTCAACCAGCATACCCGGGGATCCTGGGTGAACTCGCTGCTGTACAACATCCACCTTCTGACCGGCAAGATTTCAGAGCCGGGCAATTCGCCATTCTCGCTGACCGGGCAACCCTCTGCCTGTGGAACGGCGCGCGAAGTCGGCACGTTTGCGCACCGGCTTCCGGCCGACATGGTGGTGATGAAGGAAGAGCACCGGGACATCTGCGAGCAGGCATGGGGCATCCCCAAGGGCACCATTCCTGACAAGCCCGGGTTTCACGCGGTGTTGCAGCATCGCAAGCTGAAGGACGGCGAATTGAACGCCTACTGGGTGCAATGCACCAACAACATGCAAGCCGCGCCGAACATCAACGAGGAAGGCTGGCCGGGATACCGCAACCCCGAGAATTTCATCGTGGTGTCAGATCCCTATCCGACTGTGACCGCGCTCGCCGCCGACCTGATCCTGCCGACCGCGATGTGGGTTGAAAAAGAAGGTGCCTATGGCAACGCCGAGCGCCGGACGCAGTTCTGGCGCCAGCAGGTCAAGGCACCGGGCAGCGCAAGATCGGACGTCTGGCAGGTGATGGAATTCTCGAAACGCTTCATGACCGACGAGGTCTGGCCCGCCGAACTGCTCGACCAGAAACCGGAACTGAAGGGCAAAACGCTGTTCGAGGTCCTGTTCGCCAACGGCGTCGTCGACAAATACCCGGTCAGCCAAGTGGCCGAAGGTTTCGAGAACGACGAAAGCGAGCATTTCGGCTTTTACCTGCAGAAGCGCCTGTTC
>CAYGNE010000236.1:0-3966 GCA_964351155.1 uncultured Rhodobacterales bacterium
ACTTCGACCAGGCGTTCGGCCCTGCGCGAGAGTTTTCCGGCCACGTACATCCGGCTTGTATCGCCGTACCAGCCATCGACGACGACGGTCACGTCGATGTTGAGAATATCGCCGTCCTTCAAAGTCTTCGGACCCGGAATCCCGTGGCAGACCACGTGGTTGACCGAAATGCAGCTTGCGTGCTGGTACCCTTTGTAGCCAATCGTGGCCGACTTGGCGCCCGCCTCATCCACCTTGTCCTGAATGATCTTGTCCAGAGCCTCGGTCGTCTGGCCGACAAAGATATGGTCGGCGATTTCGTCCAGAATGCTCGCCGCCAGCGCGCCCGCAGCATGCATTCCGGCAAAATCTGCGCGGTCATAAATTCGAATGCCATCTTTGGTCATGCGGCCACGAAATTCGTTCTTCACCAAAAGGCTCCATCCCGGTCGTTATGACGGTTATTTAGTATGCCTGCCCAAAAAGAACCAGAGGGGGTTCAGAAAGCCAGCGCCAGCCGTGCGTCCAACGCTACACCTTCTGGTGTGATACGGGTTCCGTAACACAGCACCTCGACCCCCTGCCCGATGGCGGCATCAAAGGCCGCCGCATAACCGGGATCGATATCCCGGGCAAGGTCGAAACGGCCGCAGTCCGTGCGCTGAACCAGGTAAAACATGACCCCCCGGTGACCCTCCAGAACCATTGACGCCAATTCATCCAGATGCCGGGCACCGCGCGACGTGACGCTGTCGGGAAACTCCGCCAAGCCCGGTTCCCGGCACAGAGTCACGCTTTTGACCTCGACATAGGCGTCGGGCAGACCAGCCTGGCTGAGCAGGAAGTCGATACGGCTGGACTGGCCATACTTCACTTCGGCGCGGACGTCGGAATACCCGGACAGTTCTGAAACCTGACGATCCTGCAACGCCGTTCGCAGGGCGCGGTTGGGAACCGAGGTGTCCACACCGGTGAAATGGCCGTTCTCGTGATCAACCAGTCGCCAGCCGAATTTCAGCTTCTTCTTCGGGTCGTCATTGGGTTCCAGCCAGATTTTGGTGCCGGGCTCCGCCAGCCCCATCATCGACCCGGGGTTGGCGCAATGGGCGGTAACCTCGCGCCCATCGGCGAGCGTGCAGTCAGCCAGAAAACGTTTGTACCGGCGTATCAGCCGTGCGGGAACAAGAGGGGTTTCAAAGCGCATGAGCATGGGCCTATACCTGCGCTGACCACCAATCAAGGGAGTCCCGACATGGCCAATCCTTCTGCCGCGATGCTGGTGATCGGAGACGAGATCCTGTCCGGCCGTACGCGCGACGCAAACATGCATTACCTGGCCGGCGAACTGACCAAACACGGGATCGACCTCAGGCAGGTGCGCGTCGTCAGCGACGATCGCGACGCGATCATCGACGCGGTCCGGGCGCTATCGAAAACCCATGATGTCGTCTTTACCAGCGGTGGAATCGGTCCGACGCACGACGACATCACCGCCGACAGTATCGCGGCCGCGTTCGACGTCCCGATCGACGTGCGGGACGACGCCCGCGCCATCTTGCAGGCGCATTACGAACAGACCGGGCTGGAGCTGAACAATGCGCGTTTGCGGATGGCACGCATACCGGATGGTGCCAGGCTGATAGAAAACCCGGTTTCGGCGGCACCCGGATTCATCGTCGGAAATGTGCATGTCATGGCCGGGGTTCCGCAGATTTTCCAGGCCATGGTCGCCAGTGTCCTTGCCACGCTGACCGGAGGTGCTCCGCTCCTGAGCCAGAGCCTCCGGGTGTTTCGCGGCGAAGGCGACATTGCCGATACTCTGACCAGGCTCGCAGACAGCTTCTCGGATCTTTCGATAGGCTGTTATCCGTTCCAGAAGGACGGCGTGTTCGGGGCCAACGTTGTCGTGCGCGGGGCGGACGGGGCACAGGTGGATGCTGCGATTACTCGGTTGGCAAGGGAACTGGGCCTGTGACCGCGCCTTCCTGGTACGATGTGATCGATCACACCTGGCCCGCTGCCGCCTTTACGCGCTGCGGGGCCTGGACCCTGCGTCGCGGCGACGGAGGTGGAAACCGGGTATCGTCAACCACCCTGACTGATCCCGGCGCTATTGTTGACGACAACGATTTCGCCACCGCGGAAACCGCAATGCGCGACATGGGTCAACCCCGGTTGTTCATGATCCGCGAAGGCGAAGCGGATCTGGACGGGGCGCTGGAACAGCGCGGGTATGTCGTTCGGGACCCGGTCACGATCTATGCCTGTCCGGTCGGCCATTTGATGGATGTTCCATTGCCCCGTGTTACGGTGCTGAACGTGTGGGAACCGCTGGCCATCATGCGTGAAATCTGGGCCGCGGGCGGCATCGGACCGGCACGTCTGGCCGTCATGCACCGGGCCTGCACACCCAAAACCGGCTTCCTGGGGCGACATCAGGACAAACCCGCCGGGGCGGCATTTGCCGCCATTCACCAAGGGGTTGCAATGGTCCATGCAGTAGAGATTCTGGCCAACAAGCGCCGGTCCGGCATGGGGCGGTGGACAATGCGCGGAGCGGCATTCTGGGCGGCGGATAACGGGGCGGATACCCTTTCGGTCATGTGCACGGCACAGAATGTCGCAGCCAATGCGCTCTACACTTCCCTCGGCATGCAGGCTGTGGGACAGTATCATTACCGCCACCTTCCAGATGGAGCCTGATGCCAAGTGACCGACACTTCCCTGCCGACTGCCCTTGATCTGCCGATGGTCGATCCGCTTCCGGATGAAACCCGGAAGTACTTTGACATCTGTGTCGAAAAACTGGGCATGGTGCCGAATGTTCTGAAAGCCAACGCGTTCGACATCGACAAGCTGAACGCCTTCACCGCGATGTATAACGACCTGATGCTGGCTGACAGCGGGCTGACCAAACTGGAACGCGAGATGATCGCGGTCGTGGTCTCGTCAATCAACAAATGCTTCTACTGTCTGGTCGCCCATGGGGCGGCGGTGCGTCAGCTTTCGGGCAATCCGCAACTGGGCGAAATGCTGGTGATGAACTATCGCGTCGCCCCGCTGGAGCCGCGTCAACGGGCGATGCTGGACTTTGCCGCAAAGATGACCACCGCCAGCGCCGAGATCGAAGAGACCGACCGCCAGCGCCTGCGCGATGCAGGCTTTTCCGACCGCGACATCTGGGACATCGCCAATGTCGCCGGGTTTTTCAACATGTCAAACCGGGTCGCCAGCGCAACGGCGATGGTGCCCAACGAAGAATATCACGCACAGTTTCGATGATCCGCGCCGCCGCCCTTGCTGCCCTGCTGATGACAGGGCCTGTTGCCGCGCAGGACCTGACCCTGCCGGCCAGTGCCCGACAGATCAGCGACCGAACATCGCCACTGGACAGCTATGACCTGCCGACGGGGCCTTATGCAAATGGCTCGGTTCCCGCAGAAACGCGCGAAGGGCGCGTGGAACGCTATACATGGCGGCTTCAGGCGGGGTCGAGCACGACATTGCAGCTGCTGGCACCGTTGCGGGACCAGATCGAGGCGCAGGGCTACAAGATCCTGTTCGAATGCGACGCGCGGGTTTGTGGCGGTTTCGACTTCCGCTTTGGCACCGAGGTCGTGCCAACCCCGGACATGTATGTCGCCATTCAGGATTACCGGTTTTTGTCGGCCACCAAGGGGCCAGTTGCCCTTAGCCTGCTGGTCAGCCGCAACCCGCCGGATGGCTATGTGCAGATGATCCGGGTCACACCCCAGGACGCGCCGGACCCGGACCCTGTGGTGGTCGAGCAAGCCGTAGAAGGCCCGGTCGGGGTGCTGGAGGCCTTGGCGGCAACGGGCCACGTGATCCTGGATGATCTGAATTTTCCGACGGGCGAGGTTGCCCTGGGCGAAGGGCCGTTTGACTCGCTGACCTTGCTGGCCGGATACTTGACCGACAACCCGGACACACGCCTGGCGTTGGTGGGGCACACTGACGATACCGGTG
>CAYGNE010000236.1:3976-5532 GCA_964351155.1 uncultured Rhodobacterales bacterium
CCGGGCCGAGGCGGTGCGAACCCGCCTGATCGATGCGCATGGCGTGGCACCCGACCGGATCGAAGCGCAGGGTGTTGGCTATCTGTCTCCGCTCACATCGAATGCGACCCCGGAAGGGCGCGATCTGAACCGTCGGGTCGAAGCCGTATTGCTGGTCAACTGACCCACCACAGGTACAGCGGCAATCCGACGGTGATGTTGAACGGAAACGACACCCCCAGCGACAAGGTCAGATAGATCCCGGCCTCGGCCTTTGGAAGGGCGATCTTCATCGCGGCGGGAACCGCAATATAAGATGCCGAGGCTGACAGCGCCATGAACAGGAACAAGCTGCCCTGTGGCAAGCCGATCACGGCACCTACCGCCCAGGCCATAAATGCGCCGATCAGGGGCATCAAAATACCAAAGGCGAACAGGCCAACCGACAGCTTGTCTCGGTTGCTGATCAGGCTGCGCCCTGCCGACAAGCCCATATCCAGCAGAAACAGGCACAGGATTCCGGTGAAAGGCGTCACGATGAAGGGCGCGATCATCTGCATGCCTTCACCACCGGTGATGGCTCCGATCAGGAAGGCACCGGTAAGCAAAACGATCGAGCCGTTGGCCAGCAGATCGCGCCACAGCTTGTCATCTTTGACGCCATTGCTTCCGGTCTTGTGCGCCAACCAAAGCGCCGACAGGATTGCGGGCACCTCCATCGCAGCCGCAACGGCCACCATGAATCCGTCATGGGTCAGCCCCACCAGATCCAGCAGGCTGGTGGCTGTAACAAAAGTGACGATCGAGATCGAACCATAGTGCCCTGCCACCGCTGCCGCGTTCAGCGCATCCAGCCGTGTCATCACCCTGAGCAGGCCAAAGGCCACGAAGGGGATGGCAAAGGACAAGGCGACACCGCCCAGCAGCGTCAGGAACAGTTGCAGGTGAATGCCATGCGCGGCCAGACTGGCACCGCCTTTGAACCCGATGGCCAGCATCAGGTAAAGCGACATGAACTTGGCCGCGCCCGCCGGAATGGACAGGTCACTGCGTACAAAGGCGGCCAGAAGCCCAAGAGCAAAAAACAATATGGTCGGCACCAGCAGGTTGCTGGACAGCGTCTCGATCACTCCGGGCATGATTGACTCCTGATCCCTCGTTTTCGGGTTAGGTGCCTTGCAAAACTGAGTTCGCCAAATACTATCTTTCTAAGCTATAAATAGTTTCAGGCTATGAAATGCGCCCGACATTGCGACAGTTGGAATACATCGTTACGGTCAGTCGCCTTGGACGATTCAGTTTGGCTGCCGAGGTGCTGAATGTCAGCCAGCCCAGCCTGTCGACGCAAATTGCGACCGTAGAACAAGAGCTTGGCGTTCGGATCTTTGAGCGTAACCGTGGTGGTATCCAGGTGACGGCGAAGGGGGAAGAGTTCATCTTGCGTGCACAGAAGATCCTGGCAGAGGTCAAGGACCTGCGCCACGCCATGTCGAACGATATGCCCGGCGGAGGAAGGTTGCGACTGGGGGTTTTGCCTTCGATCGGGCCTTATCTGTTGCCGCAAGCCATCAAGCAGG
>CAYGNE010000237.1:0-5524 GCA_964351155.1 uncultured Rhodobacterales bacterium
GGCCCTGACTCAGGTCTGCGCCCACGTCATGGGCAATGACGCCGCCGTCGGGTTCGCGGGCTCCCAGGGCCATTTCGAACTGAACGTCTACAAGCCGATGATGTCCTACAACGTGCTGCAATCCATGCAGTTGCTCGGCGACGCCGCGAGCGCCTTTGCGGACAATCTCGTTGTCGGCCTGCAGGCCGACAAGGTACGGATCGAGAAACTGATGCGGGAATCGCTGATGCTGGTCACCGCCCTTGCGCCAGAAATCGGTTATGACAACGCGACCAAGGTCGCCAAGACCGCGCACAAGAACGGCACCACGCTCAAGGAAGAGGCCATCGCGCTCGGCTTCGTGGACGAAGAAACCTTTGACCGCGTGGTGCGCCCCGAGCAGATGGTCGGGCCACGGTAATGGCTGAACCGGTCAACCTCAACCGGTTCAGAAAGGCCAGGGCGCGCGCCGAGAAAAAGGCGCGTGCCGACGAAAATGCCGCCAGTTTCGGCCGCAGCAAGGCCGAAAAGCAGCTGGAGCGCGACCGGGCCGACAAGGCGCGGCGCGATCTGGATGCACACAAGACCACCGAATGACCGGGCGGCCTTCAAAACGCTCCCTGACCCTGCGCGGGCACCGCACGTCGGTTTCGCTCGAAGATGAATTCTGGGCGGCATTTCGCGAAATCGCCGCCGCCAGATCACAACCCATCAACGTCCTTGCCGCAGAAATTGATGAGGCCCGTGGAACATCCACGGGCCTTGCTTCGGCAATTCGCCTGTTTGTTCTGCGCCACTACCGGGCACAGTCTGATCAATAGATTTCTTGTCCAGGTTTCAGTCCAGAACGCCCTGGCGCGATCCCGCGAGGTCGCGCTTCAGATCCTGGGCAAAGATCGACGAGTATTCTTCGCGCAGCGCCTTGTTCTTTGCCGCAAGGATGACCGGGTCGTCGGTCTTCTTGGTTTCTTCCCCGGCCGAGTTGAACCGAAGAAACGCTGTAAATCGGGCAGCATTCGTTAAAAGTTCAGTCACACTTTCCTCCAGATCCGGTGCGCCCCCACGCACTCAATCAATTCGTGTATCGGGTGTCTAAATTGTATCTTTATGCGAGAAACGGGGAAAATTGCCCGACGTTACGTCAACTGCCAAATCTGTTTCATTTTGTAACAATTTGCGGATTTCCGCCGACGGCGATTCTACCTGCGGCTGATCCGTAGCCAGATGCCGTTCCGGGCCCGTACCGTAAGATGCGCAACCGGCATCGGATCGCGCCCTTCAACCCTCTCAAACCGCAGCCCCCGCAGCAACGCGGACAGGATAAGCGGCCCTTCGGTCATCGCGAATCCGGCCCCGGTACAGACCCTCGGTCCGGCAGAAAATGGAATATAAGCAGTACGTTGACAGGTTTTCCCGTTCTCGGTGTTCCATCTGTCCGGGTCAAACTCGTCCGGTCGCTCCCACAACCTTTCGTGGCGGTGCAAATGCCACGGGCTCACCACCAGTTGCGCGCCTCGTGGCACGTCCCGGTCCCGAAACCGCGCGGGGCAATTTGCCTCGCGCACCATCATCGGCACCGGTGGATACAGTCTCAGCGCCTCACGAAAAACATCCCGGCTCAATTTCAGGTTGGGCATGATTTCAAACGAATCACCCCCCTTCAAGATCTGCGCCTCCGCGGCCACCCGCTCCTGCCAGTCGGGGTACAGCGCGAGCAGATACAGCGTCCAGGCCAGCGCCGACGCGCTGGTTTCGTGCCCGGCGAGGAAAAAGATCGCGACCTGGTCGACCATCTCCTCGGCACTGAACCGCTGCCCGGTCTCGGGATCGGTCGTGGTCATGATCTTGGTGGCCAGATCATCCGGCGCCTTGCCCGCCGCGATCTCGCCCATCCGGCGCGCCGTCAGCCGCGCGATCAGCGTGCGGATCTCCCGCGCCGTCCGTTTCGTCCTGCGGCTGAAAAACCGCGGCATCCAACGCGGCATCGGGATAAAGGCCGCGATGTTCAGGATCGGCTGGCTGCGCTGATAATCGCGAAACAGCGCAAAGACCCGCGCGGCGATCTCGTCTTCGATCGGAATCGAGAACAAGGTCCTGAAAATCACGTCCGCCGCCACATGGCTGGTGACGGCCTCGATCTCGACCACCTGCCCTGCCTGCTCCCGCAATCGCTCCGCCGCCGCCGCCGCCGCCGCGCGCATGGCCGGAAACGTGTCGCGCAATCGCCCGCCGGCAAAGGCCGGGTCGATGATCCGCCTCTGGCGGGCCCAGGTCTCGCCATTGGTCAGGAACACCGAGTTCCCCAGCAGCGGCCGCAAACCTTCGCTGATCCGGCCGGATTTCGGAAAATCTTCCGGCCGCTCGCGCAACACCGCGCGCACGAGGTCCGGCTGGTTCAACAGGAAAGAGCGAAAGAACGGCGTGCGAAACTCCGCCATCCACGCGCGATACAGCCGCGCAGGCTGCGCCGACAGGATATCCTGCCGGAACAGTTTTGCATGACGCCACAGCGACACCCGGTCGGCCCGCGCCGGCGGCTTCGGCGGCATCATGCGGCGACCGAGGTGTATTTGGACACCGCCGCATCAATACGCGACGGCGACTCCGGGCGCCCCGCATAACGTGCCGCCAGCGTCTGCGGCCCCGCGGTGATGCGGAAATAGTCGTAATCCCCGGGCCGGTCGAACGCGCAGAGATACTGAAAATGCAACCGGAAGAACCGCCAGCGCAATGCGGCCCAGCGCTCTGGCGACAATGTCCGGGTAAAGGCCGCCGACACGACCAGTGGCCCGGTCCTGTCCGGCGGCGCAACCCCGCTCACCGCCACCGGATCGCACAGCGCAAAGGAACAGCCATCCCCGGGGGCCGAAACATCCACCCAACACACTTCCGGACGCGCCGCCAGGAACTGCAGATCCGCCCGCAACCGGTGCGCGCCCGGCAGGAACGACACCATCGGCACCACCTGGCCCAGCGTCAGGAAGCCCAATGCCGGACCATCCGCAGCCACGCGACCCGCCCGGATCAAGTCGGCCAGCACCGACACCCCGACATAGGCGCCCGAGGAATGTCCGACCACCAGCACCTCGTCGAGATCCTCCGACAGGGCCTCTGCCACGAGATCGGAAAAAGCACCGATCCGGGCTTCAAGCTCGGGCGGATAGGCCCCGTCCAGGCGCGCCGAATAGGCAAAATCATGCATCAGGTAGTAGGCAAGGAACCGGTTGTCCCGCGCCTTGAACCAGATCAGCACCGCGCAGGCCAGCGCAGCGCCGGCCCCCAGCGCGATTACCTGACCGGCCACACCCATTGCCGGCGTCAGAACCGCCCGCCCAGCCCAAATCACAAGCGCCCCCGCCAGCAGCGCCAGCCCAAGCTGCAGCAGCAGAAACCCGACCGGGTAAAGTGCCGCGATGACCGGCCCCTTGCGCAACCGCATCAGGCGCCACAATGCCCCCGAACCGACATAGGCCCACGCGGTTCGCACCAGCTGCAGATAGGTCGCGGCGATCGAACCGGACATCGACGCCCGCACGATGTCGGACCAGACCAGAACATCGACCTGCGTGACAACCTCCGCCCCCTCGATCCGCGCCCGAACCTTCCAGCCATAAGGCTCCACGCCGGGCCTGGCGCTCAGGTCGATCTCATGCCCCGAAATCCCGGCCTGCGCCGCGCCTTCCCTGCGATACAGTTCGCGATACCGGCGCGGATGAATCGGATCATAACCGGGGATGTAAAGCACCCGGCGCCGATGCACCTGCCTGTCCGACCCGTCTGTGTCCATGGCCCCGCCCGTTTTGGCCAGCCTAGCGCAACAGGCGGACCAATTGTAAGCCCGCCAACTTCCTCTTTCCGAAAATACCCGCGGGGGTGAATTGGCCCTCGGGCCAAGAGGGGGCGGACAGCCCCCTGCCCGCTCAGCCCAATGTGGCCAGCGCCGGAAATTGTTCCAGAAGCCAGTAGGAAAAGCTGGAAAATCCACCGGTCAGCATCAGCAATCCGATGGTCCACAGAAGCAGCCCCATGATCCGCTCGATCTGTTCCATATGCCGCTTCATCCACCCCATCACCCCGCTCAGGCGCGGCAGGAACGCCGCGACCAGCAGAAACGGCACACCCAACCCGATGGCATAGATCGCCAGCAGGGTCGTGCCCCGGGCCACGGACCCTTCCGAGGCCGCCAGCGACAGGATCGCGCCCAGCTGCGGACCGATGCACGGGGTCCAGCCAAAGGCAAAGGCCAGCCCCAGGATATAGGCCCCGAACGCGCTGCCGCCCCGGTCCCCCGCATCCAGCCGCGCTTCCCGGTCCAGGAACCCGATCCGGTAGACACCGACAAAATGTGCACCGAATATCATCACCAGGATACCCGCCACCGTGTTGAACCAGCCCTGGTACTGCAGGAACATCGTTCCGATCGCCGACGCTGTGAACCCCAGCAGGAGGAACACCGTGGACAGGCCCAGAACAAAGAACAGCGCCGGGATCAGCGCCTTGTTGCGCGCCGCGCTCCCCTCGCCCAGATCCTGCAGCGACACGCCGCTCATATAGGCCAGGTAGGGCGGCACGATGGGCAGCACACAGGGCGACAGGAAACTGATGATTCCGGCGCTCAGCGCCACGACCATCGCGGGCAGCAACCCCGCATCAAAGATGTCAATTCCGAACATGCCCCGGTGATAGGCCATCGCGCGACCAAGGTCACGGCACCATCTGACGCAGAGCGGTCACAACCTTGTGGACAGGGTGAAACATCCGCCTTATCTGCCTGTCATGATCGAATATACCGACACGCTGGACGCCATTGGCCTGCTCTGCCCCCTGCCGGTTCTCAAGGCACGCAAGCGTTTGAAATCCCTGCCCGATGGCGCGGTGCTGCAGATCCTCGCCGACGACCCCGCTGCGATCATCGATGTGCCGCATTTCTGCGCCGAGGCCGGACACGCCCTCTTGTCCCTGTCCGATCAGGGCGGCCACCAGGTCTACCTGGTCCGCAAGGGCGGATAGGGGGCCGCCCGGGCGGGACTCACGAAGGCAACCCGTGCAATCAACGTCAAGGCCGATCTTGCCGGCATTCATGTAAACAGCGCTGCAACCGGGATGCGGCCACGGCGGGTTTGCTTGGGTTTCCGTCCCGGATCACGCAACCGGTCAAACTGATCGAAAAATGCCGACCGCAGAACGGTCGGCATCCTGTTTTTCAAACCGTTGCGCCGCCGGGTCAGCTGCCCAGCGACCACCACCCGCGCCGCTTGGGTTTGGGCGGTTCTGCCGGGGCCGATGCGGCTTCGGCCACTTCGGCGGTTTCGACCACCTCGGCCCTGGCCGCGGCACTGTCGGTTGCCGGTTCCGGTTCGGCCGGCGCGGGGGCGGGTTCCGCCGCCGCCGGCTCCGGCGCGGCCGCGCCGTTTTCCACCTGCGCCTCCGGCTTTGCCGCTTGGGCCGCTTTTGCCGCCGGCTTGCTGCGTGTCCGTGGCGCGCGGGTCCGCTTCGGCTTGGCCTTCACCTCTTCCTCGGCAACGGCTTCGACCTCGGCCGCCTT
>CAYGNE010000238.1:0-5154 GCA_964351155.1 uncultured Rhodobacterales bacterium
ATGGGTTTCCAGGAACGGGTAGGCCGCCTTGGCCTGCTCGGGCGTCCACATTTCCATTTCGATGCCCTGATAGCGGCCCATCGAACAGGCGCGCTGGAATTCCTGTACCCGTTCCTTGCTGTGCGCCAGCCGGATCGATCCGGTCTGGTGATAGTTCATCGGGTAGTCCACCTCGTCGCCAAGCCGGCTGTAGAGTTCGGTGGAATAGCGTTGCATGTTCATGATCGCCCAACTGGTCGAGAAGGTCGGCACGTTTCCGGCCGCATGCCAGGTCGAGCCGGCGGTCAGTTCGTTCTTTTCCAGCAGGACACAATCACTCCAGCCCTTCTTGGCCAGGTGATAGAGACACGATGCGCCAACGACGCCGCCGCCGATGATAACCACACGGGCTTTGGTCGGAAATTCTGCCATGATCAGTCCTCTCGCTGCGGAACCCCGTCCGCGATGTCGTAGTAATCGCCCTTGAAGGCGGTAAAGATGTGTTTTTGCAGGTGCAGACCGGTCGGTCCGTCAATCGCGCCCAGCGAAAACGACATTGCGTCCTCGTCATGCGCCTTCCAGAACAGGAAACTGCCGCAGGTCGGGCAGAATCCGCGTTTGGCCGTGTTGCTGGCCTGGTACCATCTGGGTTCGCCTTCGATCCGGAAATCGGCGATCGGTGCCTGCCCCGACGCCCAGTGATGCCCCGATTGCTTGCGGCATTGACCGCAATGGCAGGCGGTCACGCTCTGGCCACCGTTGGTGACGGTGAATGTCACCGCGCCACAGTTGCAGCTACCTTTCAGCATCGCGATCTCCCTTTTTTCGTGGAAACGCCGCATGTTCCGGGTTGGTCAGGCTGCGCATGTCGTCAATAGACCGGCGGCGCGATCACCCAGATCGCTACTGCCGGTTCGTCATAGGGGTTGAACCATTCATGCGGTTCGCCCCGGATACGAAAACTGTCTCCGGGGGAAATCGTGAACCGGCGGTCCCCGATCGTCAGGTCGAGCCGGCCGGAGATCATGAAGCCGACCTCCTGCGTCGGGCGGGTGATGGTTTCGCCAGCCCGGCTGTGCGGGGCAAAGGTCGAATGGACCATCTCGAAATCGTCCGTCAGGTCGGGCGAGAGCAATTCCTCGACCAGCCCGCCTTCGCCCGATCCGATCCGCCGGCGCGCGCCCTTTCGCACGACAAAGCCGTCCTCGGCCGCCGGGGCCGCCGCATGACCGAAAAGCATCGAGATCGGCACGTCCAGAGCCGCCGCGATGTGGCGCAGGTCGCCGACGGAAGGTTCCGACAGGTCCCGCTCGACCTGGCTCAGCCAGCCGACGGAACGCCCCAACCGACCAGCCAGATCCGACAGCGTGACACCGCGCGATTTGCGCAACGTCCGCAAGTCGGCACCCAGCGTATGGCTGGCAGCAATGGCTTTTTGTTCCATGCGCGTCTGATTCCGGTGAAATTTTCCGCCCAATTTTCACGTTGCCCCAGCTTCGTGAAATTTTCAACAGAAAATTCACGGATGTGGGCGGAAGGTCATGGGTTTCGGATTTGCACCACCGCGACCGGTTACCGCGCAAAGACCTGTGACAGGATACGACCAAGTTCGCGGGCATCAGACTGCGTGAACGCATCCGGCTGATCGCTGTCGATGTCAAAAACAGCGATCAGACGCCCTTCGGAATCATGGACCGGCAAAACCAGTTCCGAGCGGGTCGAACTGGCACAGGCAATATGATCCGGAAAGGCCTCGACATCCGGCACCAGTTGGACCTGCCCGCTTCGGGCGGCAGCACCACAGACCCCCCGGGAAAACGGAATGACAAGGCATCCATGCCCGCCCTGATACGGTCCGATCTTCATCAGGTCCGGCGCAACGACGCGATAGAACCCGGTCCAGTCGAACCGGTCGTCCGCGTGGTGCACCTCGCAGACAACCGTCGCCATAAGCGCGATTTCATCGGTTTCACGCTCGGTCAGCGCGGCGATGTTCCTGGCAAGACTGTCGTAATCCGCTCTCATGTGGGCGTCCTTGTCTGACCTGTTGCACCCGGGCAAGAAATTCCGTCAATCGCCAAGCAAATGCTGTCGCCACCGGGACGGAATGGTATAGCTGCCGTCATGGCACGGGTGGCAAGCAAGAGCAAAAAGAAATCCCCATCAGGGAAAAGCGGCGGCCGGTCAACCGGCCTGTTGCGCCGCCTGTTACGCTATCTTTTGCGTGCTGTGGTGGTTCTGGTTGTCGTGGTTTTCGCCCTGATTTGCCTGTTTGCCATCGTCAACCCGCCGACGACCTACACCATGTGGTCCGAAGGCCGGCGGTTGGACATGCCGGTGAAACAACAATGGGTCGCCATGGAGGATATCGCGCCGGTGATGGCACGCTCTGCGGTGGCCGCGGAAGATGCGAATTTCTGTCTGCACTGGGGATTCGATGTCGAGGCGATCCGCGCAGCGATTGCCGAGGGCAGCCAGCGGGGCGGTTCGACCATTTCCCAGCAAGTCGTCAAGAACGTGTTTCTCTGGCAGGGGCGCAGCTGGATCCGCAAGGCGCTTGAGGCCTCGATCACGCCGGTTGTCGAAGCGATCTGGTCCAAGCGGCGCATTCTCGAAGTCTATCTGAACATTGCCGAGATGGATGAGGGCGTGTTCGGCGTCAAAGCGGCCGCGCAACACTATTTCGGGGCCGACCCGGCCAAGTTGAGCGCCCGCCAGGCGGCGCTTCTGGCCGCTGTTCTGCCAGCGCCCAAATCACGGTCCGCCAGCAAGCCGTCAAAGCGACAGAACCGTCGCGCCAATCGGATCGCGGACGGGGCGGCGACCATAAAAGCGGATGGCCGCGCGGCCTGTTTCGAAAAGTGAAGCCAGATCAGAACGCCTGCGCCGCCGCAACCGCACGTTTCCATGCGGCGTATTTTTCTGACCTCAGTTCTTCGTTCATGATCGGGACGAAGCTGCGTTCAAGCGCCCAGGTTTCGGCGAACCCGTCCATGTCGGGATACAGCCCGGCCCTTTGACCGGCCAGCCACGCCGCACCCATCGCGGTGGTTTCAAGCACCTCCGGACGATCGACACGGGCATCCAGGATGTCGGACAGGAACTGCATGGTCCAGTCGGACGCGCTCATTCCGCCATCCACGCGCAACGCCGTATCGCCCGACGTGCCCCAGTCGGCCTTCATGGCCTCGAGCAGGTCGCGGGTCTGATAGCCGACGCTTTCCAGCGCGGCGCGGGCGAATTCGGCGGGTCCGGAATTGCGGGTCAGGCCAAACACCGCCCCGCGACATTCCGCGTTCCAGTACGGCGCGCCCAAACCGGTGAACGCCGGGACAAGAACGAGGTTCTGCCCGGCATCCGACGCCGCGGCCAGCGGTTGCGTTTCCTTGGCATCACCAATGATCGTGAGCCCGTCGCGCAGCCATTGCACCACCGCGCCGGCGACAAAGATCGACCCTTCCAACGCATAGGTCGGCTTGCCATCCATCTGGTAGGCGATGGTGGTCAGCAAACGGTTTTTGGACATGACGGGCGTATCGCCCGTATTGAGCAGGGCGAAACACCCGGTGCCGTAGGTGGATTTCAGCATACCGGGGCGAAAACAGGCCTGGCCGATGGTGGCGGCCTGCTGGTCGCCGGCAACACCCAGAACCGGGATTTCCGCGCCGAACAGGTCGGCCCGTGTGACGCCGAAATCCGCGGCGCAGTCGCGGACCTCGGGCAGCATATTCATGGGAACGCCCAGTAGATCACAGATCGAGGATGACCATTGCCCCTTGCGAATATCATAGAGCAGCGTGCGCGCGGCGTTGGTGGCATCGGTCACATGCACCGAGCCGCCTGTCAGGTTCCAGATCAGCCAGCTGTCGACGGTTCCGAATGCCAGTTCGCCCGCCTCGGCCCGCGCCCGGGCGCCGTCGACATGATCCAGGATCCACGCCGCCTTGGTGCCGCTGAAATACGGGTCCAGCAGCAGGCCCGTCTTTTCTGTCACCATTGCCTCGTGCCCGCCGGCCTTCAGCGTCCGGCACATCTCTGACGTGCGACGGTCCTGCCAGACAATGGCATTGTGGATCGGCTCACCGGTCTTGCGGTCCCAGATCACCGTAGTTTCGCGTTGATTTGTAATGCCGATGGCTGCGATGTCCGCAGGGGTCGCACCGGCCTGTTTCATCGCCGCGCGGCAAGTGGAAACCGTGGTCGTCCACAGATCGGCAGGATCATGTTCGACCCACCCGCTGGCCGGGAAATGCTGCGGGAATTCTTGCTGCGCTACGGTGGCAATTTTCAAATCGCCGTCAAACAGAATGGCGCGGCTTGATGTTGTGCCCTGATCAATGGCGAGAATGAATGACATCTTGGCTCCTGTAGTGACCCGTCCCTGCGGCACGTGGATTCGGTCCCGCGCGCGCATGAATGTCAAACAAATTCAGGCTTTCTTGCCTTATCAATACGCAGGGCTCGTCGCCTGCGAGGGCACGCTCAGCTTTGAACCGCCTTCATGAAACGATCGCGAATCACCGCCGGGTCCATGGTGATGACCGGCATCTTGGCGTTGCCGCTTTCGCATTTGCTGACGATGATTGTCATTTTGCGGGCGTCAAGGGCGTCCTGCAGCACCTTTGCGGTTTCCTCGGCCCGGCATTCGATGACCCGATCGCACCCGGCGGCCTCGGCCATCTTCGCCAGCGATGTTTTTCGCCCCGCATAGGTGGGCTGATCGCCGGTCGAACCGTAAGATCCATTGTCAATGATCAAGAGAATGTAGTTGTCGGCAACGTTGTTTGCGATCGTCGGCAATGTTCCGAGGTTGGTCAGGATAGAGCCGTCTCCGTCAATGGTGATCACTGGTTTGGGCTGTGCAAGCGCCAGACCCAGACCGATGGACGAGGCCAGCCCCATGGTGCCCAGCATGTAGAAATTGCTGGGCTGGTCGTCGATGGCGTGCAGTTCCTGACTGGGAATGCCGATGTTGCTGATGACAAGGTGATCGCGAAGGATCGGGGCGATTTCGCGCAGGATTTCGGAACGGATCATTGGTCGCCATAGCCTCCCCAGAAGGACGCGTCGGTCAGCACCGCCACGGGCTTGTTGCACATGAAGCTGTATTTCAGGATGGTATCCAGCTCGGCCGCATCCGCCTGCGTGTGGAAGTGATAGGTCGGGATGTGCAGC
>CAYGNE010000238.1:5164-5523 GCA_964351155.1 uncultured Rhodobacterales bacterium
CAGCGCCATTTCGACCTGGCAGGCCACCGGCTCGCGCAGCTCTCCGCGATAGGAAATCAGCATCGGCAGCGGCATCCGGTAGAACTGGATCAGCGTGGCCAGCGTGTTCAGCGTCACGCCCAGGGCGGTGTTCTGCATGATGATCGCGGCGCGCTGGCCGCCCATCCACGCCCCGGCGCACAGGCCCATGCCCTCGTCTTCCTTGTTGGCGGGCACATGGCGGATCTCGGGGCGGCGGTCGATCTCGGCAATCACCCCGGCCAGTTGCTTGCAGGGCACCGTGGTCACGAAGGAAACGTCGTTGGCGCTCAGATCCCCGGCGATCTTCTGGCCGAAGGTCAGGTCAGGCGGCATGGCAG
>CAYGNE010000239.1:0-5455 GCA_964351155.1 uncultured Rhodobacterales bacterium
TGAAGAACCACAAGTGGACCAACATCAAGGACCAGGTGGACATGATCGAGATGCCGAGCGGCAATCGTCTGATCCTGTTGTCCGAAGGCCGACTTTTGAACCTTGGGAATGCAACGGGGCACCCGTCGTTCGTGATGTCGGCCAGTTTTACCAACCAGACGTTGGCGCAGATCGAACTCTGGACCAAGGGTGACGAGTACGACAACGAAGTTTACGTGCTGCCCAAGCATCTGGATGAAAAAGTTGCCCGGCTGCACCTGGCGCGTATCGGCGTGAGACTGTCCACGCTCAGCGCGGAACAGGCGGCATATATCGGCGTCTCGCCCGAGGGCCCATTCAAACCGGAGCATTACCGGTACTGAAAAACCGACCGCGATATCGATGGCCCGCGCCCGACCGAAAAGGGCGCGGGCCGTTTCGTATCGACCCGGTACGCGGCTTGTTTCGCGCTGCCCAGAGCGCTCGGTATCCCGCCGAAGGGAAGCCCGCCGAACATTTCCCCCTTTGTTTGAGCCCTTTTGCCCGTTAACGTCGGCTTCGGGGCGATATGCCCCGGTTTGCAAGCTGGGAGTTTTTTATGGGCAAACGGGACGATTTGATTGCGCAGTACGCGGATGATCTGAAAAACAAATGCGGCATGTCGCCAGATATGGACCTGCTGACCAAAGTGACAATCGGCTGTGGCCCGGCGATTTATGACGCTGATGCATCGACCGTGGCAGGGTCGCAGGCTTCCGAACTGGAAACGGTCAAGAACAATTTCCTGATCAAGAAGCTGGGTCTTGCTGATGGTCCGGAACTGATGGAAGCGATCAACAGCGTGATCGAAACCTACGGCAAATCCGAGCGGAACAAGTACCGTGCGGTCGTCTATTACATGCTGACCAAGCACTTCAAGAAAGAATCCGTGTACGGCTGAATCCCTGGTCGATCGGGAACCCAAAGCGCCTGCTCAAACGAGTGGGCGTTTTGCATTTTAGCTTTATCCTCCGGGTTTTTGGTTTGCGGAATCGGCGCGCTTCACGCTAACTGGATACACGGCCAGGACGGTCGGGACCTAATTTTTTCGAGACGCGTGTGGTGAGTAGGATACACGCGGGGTGAGAGGAAAGGTCCGGCGACGTCCGGGCCTTTCCGCATTTCAGAACAATGTCAGGATCAAGCCCATCGCGGCACAGCCCAGTGTCGCGTAACCGCCATCAATCAGCGTCAACCTGACCGGGCGCATACCGTAGGCATTGTTGATCGCGATCCACGGCGAAATAAAGAACAACCCGACACCGGCTCCCGCGATCAGACCCGACCCGATCGTGTCGATTCCGCTGAGCGAAAACACGTGGCGCATCATGCCGGCAACGATCAATTGCAGCACAAAAGTCATTGCAAAGATCTTCGGATCCTGCCCGCCTTCGGGTTTTCCCTCGGCATCGCGAGGAATTTGCGCGGCCCGCATCCAGGGTTCTGCCAGGACCATGTACCAGACCGCACCAACCGCAAATGAGACCGCAGCTGCTGAAACAACGCTGAGAAGTTCCATGTTCCCCCCAATAATTGCTTGCATCGTTACAGTGCCGGATCAATCGGGTTTTGTCTGCCCCATTTCGCAGATGATGGCCCATTCCCCGGCGGTGACAGGTTGTACCGAGAGACGGGAGTTTCGGACCAGCACCATCTCTGACAATCGCGGGTCGGCCTTGATCTGATCCAGTGTCACCTCGGCGGCAAACGGACGGACCGCCCTGATATCCACGCAGTCCCAGCGTTCATCATCGGTTGTGCTGTCAGGATGGCTTTCGGCGCACACCTCGACGATGCCCACGATTTTGCGATCCTTCTGGGACAGATAAAAGAACCCTCGATCCCCGACTCTCATCTCGCGCATGAAATTGCGGGCCTGATAATTGCGCACGCCGTCCCATTCTTCGCCATGTTCACCCCTGGCCACCTGTTGCTCCCAACTCCAGGTCGAGGCTTCGGATTTGAAAAGCCAGAAAGCCATCAGCCGATCACCTTTTTCCAGGGTATCAGCTCCACGTTCTCGAAAAGGCCGGCCAGGGCATAAGGGTCACGCGCCGCCCAATCCCGTGCGGCATCAAGGCTCTCGATGTCGAGAATGACAAGCGACCCGATCATCTGATCAGCGTCGTTCAGCAACGGGCCCGCCTGGGCCACCACGCCGGTTTTCTCGATATAGGCCAGATGGGCCGCGCGGTTGTCCATCCGGGTCTGCAATGCGCCGGGTTTGTCCCGGGCGATCAGGGCCACAAGCATGTCATTCTTCCTTTAATGGGCGCGCCAACAAGCGGGCCATCGCGTCAGTTATGGTAAGGTTATTGTCCAGCAATCCAACCACGGATCGGGTAATTGGCATATCCAGAGCCATGTGGCCGGCCTTTTCATCAACCGCACGCGCGGTGGCTGCGCCCTCGACCGTGATGGAAGGATCAAAAGCCTCGCCGCGACCCAGCGACAGACCCAGCCGATAATTTCGCGACTGCTGGGATGTACAGGTCAGCGCCAGATCGCCAAATCCGGACAGCCCGGCCAAAGTTTCCGATTTTGCCCCCATGGACAGCGCCATGCGCTGCATTTCGGCATAGCCTCGTGTCATCAACGCGGCGCGCGCGCTGTCGCCCAATCCCGCGCCAATCACCGCGCCACAGGCAATGGCGATCACATTCTTGAGCGCCCCGCCCAGTTCCGCTCCGATCACATCCGTGGTTCGATAAAGCCGCAGATTGGCGGTCGTCAGTTCCGCCTGAAGACGCCTGCCCAGATCCGCGTCCGCACAGGCCAGTGTCAACGCGGTGGGCAACCCTTTTGCGATATCATGGGCAAAGCTGGGTCCGGTCAACAGCGCGCAATGTGTTTCGGGCAGGACCTGGGACATCACCTCGATCGGGCCGTGTCCGGTGTTCAGTTCCATCCCCTTGCAACATGCAACCAGTACCCTTTCTTGAAGCATGTCCCCGTAGTCCGACAGGACCGAGCGAAGCTGTTGCATCGGCACGGCGAGCAACAGGGTGTCCATTTTGGCGGCAACCGGGAAATCGGAGGTCGCTGTCAGATTTGCAGGCAGCTTCACACCCGGTAAGCGCGCGTGGTTGCTGCGCGTTTCTTGCAGGGATCGCGCGTGTTCGGCTGACCGCGCCCAGAGCGTGACCGGACCCCTCCGGGCAAGGGAAATCGCCAGCGCCGTACCGAAAGCGCCGGAACCAATGACCGCGATGCTCATGCCTTGGCGCCCTTTCTGCCGCTACCCAGCAAACCAGGTGCCGTCATATCCAGCGGCCATCGCGGGCGTGCGACCATGTCCATTCCATCCCGTGCACCGCCGCGGAACCGTTCCATTCCAGCGTATGCGATCATCGCTGCGTTGTCGGTGCAAAGAGCCAGGGGTGGGGCCATGAATCGCGCCCCCGACGCCTCGGCAACAGACTCCAATGTGGCTCTGATCAAGGTGTTGGCGGCCACGCCGCCCGCAACCGCCAGCGTCGGAACAGCAGGTTCTTCGGCAAGATAAATCTGCAACGCACGCGTGGTTTTTGCCGCCAGAACGTCGGCCACGGCCTGCTGGAACCCGGCGCACAGGTCGGCACGATCCTTTCGCCACAACCCGCCCTGCTGCACCGCGATCTGGTCGCGCTGTTGCAGCAAGGCGGTTTTCAGCCCGGAAAAGGACAGATTGCAATCGTCGCGATCCAGCAACGGCCGTGGAAAGCGGAATCGCCTTGGATCACCTTTGCGTGCCTCGACCTCGACCGAAGGACCGCCCGGCTGCGGCAGACCAAGCAGTCTCGCGGTCTTGTCGAATGCCTCGCCCGGGGCATCGTCGATCGTGCCGCCCAGTCGCGAGAAATCTTCGGTGCCGCGCACGATCAGGAACTGGCAATGCCCGCCCGATACCAGCAGCATCAGATAAGGGTACTCCACCGCGTCGGTGAGCCGTGGCGTCAGCGCATGGCCGGCAAGGTGATTGACCCCGATCAGCGGCAGACCGGTCGCAGCACAGAGTCCCTTGGCACACATGACGCCTGACATCACGCCTCCGATCAGCCCCGGCCCGGCCGTCACCGCGACGGCATCCAGATCCGCCAGGGACAGAGCCGCATCACCCAGGGCTTGCTGGACGCATCTATCCAGCTTTTCGGCATGCGCGCGCGCCGCCAGTTCCGGCACCACACCGCCAAAATCACTGTGCAGATCGGTCTGGCCATAGACGACGGACGACAGGATTCTGGCCAGCTCCCCGTCGGTCTGCCTGACAATGGCGGCGGCGGTGTCGTCGCAGCTGCTTTCAAGACCCAATAGGGTAAGTGTCCGCGCCATCAGCCTGCCTGTTGCATCCTGTTCAGCCGGGAGGTATCACCGTATGCTTTGTCAAACAATCCCGGTGCACTTCATGCCCACGCCCAAGATCACGCTGTTGATGACCCGCCCGCGCGATGCTGCCGAGCGGTTTGTGGCGCAATTGTCCGCAGAAACCCGGGCCAGGGTGACGGTCCTGTTCTCGCCGCTCCTGAGCATCGAGATGCTGAACGTTCCTTTGATGCTCCAAGGCGTACGGGGGGTCATCTTTACATCCGCAAACGGTGTTGCGGCAGCGTCGCGTTTGACGAAACACCGCGGACAACCCGCCTTTTGCGTGGGCAGGGCAACCACCAATGCCGCGAAAGAAGCCCGATGGGCCGCCGAATTCCTCGGAGAAACCTCCGATGAACTGGTCGCCGCGATTTCCGGGCGCATCGACAACGGGCCCTTGTTGCACATCTGCGGTCGCCACACGCGAGGAAACATCGCCCAGCGGCTGAGCAAGTCCGGTCGTCCGACAAAGACGCAGATGGTGTACGAACAGAAGCTGACCCCACTGAACCAAAGCGCCCGGGTGGCCCTGACTTCAGGTTCGGAGGTAATTGCGCCGCTCTTTTCCCCGCGAACGGCGCGACAATTTGCCAAGGATTGCCCCAAAACAGCGCGCCCGAACGTGATTGCGCTCAGCCCGCTGGTGGCCGACGCCCTTGCAGACTTGGCACTTGCGACGCTGACGACAGCCTCGAGGCCGGATGCAGAGGCGATGATCGGAGTGATTGAAACGCTTGTGAGCCGATTCTGCCGGGTTGAGAGTGACGGGGGCGCACAGTAACATTCGTTCACCGGGCTTGTGCGCTTTGGGAATCATGGGGGTGTTGGACGGTGGCTGAAAAGAAGAAGCCCGGCAAGGATCACGACGACCAGGACAATGCTGAATCGGATGCAACCAAGACCGATGCGGGCGCGCAGGAATCCGGATCGACACAGGCCGACGATCTGACGGATACCGACACATCCGAACTTGACCCAAACGATACCAGCGGCCACGAGGCTCCTGAGCCTGAGCCTGAGCCTGAGCCTGAGCCTGAGCCTGAGCCTGAGCCTGAGCCTGAGCCTGAGCCTGAGCCTGAGCCTGAGCCTGAGC
>CAYGNE010000240.1:0-5451 GCA_964351155.1 uncultured Rhodobacterales bacterium
GTAGACAATTCCGCTTTCGAACCGTTTGACCCGACGCACTTCCTCGGCCTGCGCTGCAACGTCAAGGTTGCGATGAATGACTCCGATCCCGCCCGCCTGTGCCATCGCAATGGCCATGCGCGCCTCTGTCACCGTATCCATGGCGCTGGACAGGAGAGGGATGTTCATCGCGATGCTTCGCGTCACACGGGTTGCCGTGTTCGCGGTTGATGGCAGAACCGAACTCGCCGCCGGAACCAGAAGAACATCATCAAAGGTGAGCGCCTCACGAATCTGCATTGCTTTTCCCCATGCAAAGCCCCGTTTGGCGGCAACCCTATCGCACGGATGGTCAGCCGGGGAAAGGGGTTCCACAACATATTGTTGCATTTCGGCGAGCTTCGATGAGATGCCCGCTCGATTTGCGATCCCGATGTTTCCGGTAAAGAAAGTTGGAGATGACGCAGGCAGATCGGAAATTGCCGCTGGCCGCCTTTCGCACTACACAACGCGAACTATTGTAAGGCTCGCGCGACAGACAAGGCAGATAATTCCATGATCAACGATCCCCTGGTGGTCTTCACCCCCTCCGGCAAACGAGGCAGGTTCCCGATCGGCACTCCGATCTTGACCGCGGCACGGCAACTGGGCGTCGATCTGGACAGCGTGTGCGGTGGCCGGGGCATCTGCAGCAAGTGCCAGATCACACCCAGCTATGGTGAGTTTCCCAAGCATGGTGTGACCGTTGCAACTGACGCATTGTCGGACTGGAATGCGGTTGAAGAACGCTACAAATCCAAACGCGGGTTGATCGACGGCCGCCGGCTAGGCTGTCAAGCGCAAGTCAGGGGCGACGTCGTCATCGACGTGCCGCCGGAAAGCCAGGTGCACAAGCAGGTCGTGCGCAAACGGGCCGAAGCGCGCGAGATCATCATGGATCCGCCGGTGAAGCTGTTTTACGTGGTGGTCAGGGAGCCTGACATGCACGATCCGTCCGGCGATCTGGAGCGCCTGCGGGATGCGCTGACGGAACAGTGGCAGTTGACGGACGTTCAAATCGATCTGCCGATCCTGCAGGCTCTACAACCTGTGCTGCGCAAGGGCAAATGGAAAGTCACCTGTGCCGTCCACCTGGGATCCAAGGCCTATCGGCCCAGGATCATGCAGGTCTGGCCCGGTTTTCACGAGGCCCCGATCTACGGGCTCGCTGTGGATCTGGGGTCGACAACCATCGCGGCACATCTTTGCGATCTGCAATCTGGCGAGGTTGTTGCCTCTTCGGGCATCATGAACCCCCAGATCCGCTTTGGCGAAGACCTGATGAGCCGGGTCAGCTATTCGATGATGAACGAAGGTGGTGCCGCCGAGATGACCGCCGCGGTGCGCGCCGGCATGAACACGCTTTTCCAACAGATCGCGCAGGAAGCGGAGATCGACACGACGACCATCATGGATGCGGTTTTTGTCTGCAATCCCGTGATGCACCACCTGTTTCTGGGCATCGATCCGTTCGAGCTTGGTCAGGCCCCCTTTGCGCTTGCAACGTCGGATTCTCTCAACCTGACAGCAGCGGAGATGGGCCTGCATCTGCACCCCAGTGCGCGCATTTATCTTCTACCCTGCATTGCCGGCCATGTCGGGGCGGACGCCGCTGCCGTGGCGTTGTCCGAAGCACCGGACAAGTCCGAAGACCTGGTTCTGGTCGTCGACGTCGGGACAAACGCCGAAATCCTGCTGGGCAACCGCGAAAAGGTTCTGGCCTGTTCCTCCCCCACGGGTCCGGCTTTTGAAGGCGCACAGATCTCGTCCGGGCAGCGCGCCGCGCCGGGCGCAATCGAGCGGGTGGAAATTGACCCTGTCACCAAGGAACCACGGTTCCGCGTGATCGGATCTGACATCTGGTCGGACGAGAACGGGTTTGCCGAAGCTATCGCAACCACGGGGATCACCGGCATCTGCGGTTCGGGTATCATCGAGATGGTCGCGGAGATGCGCATGGCTGGGTTGCTGGACGGGCCCGGCCTGATCGGATCCCCCGCGCAAACCGGCAGCGACCGGTGCATCCTCGATGGCCGGACGTATTCCTATCTGGTGTGGGACGGTTCGGCCGATGGTGGACCACGTATCACGGTCACCAACCGCGACATTCGCGAAATCCAGATGGCCAAGGCCGCGCTCTATTCCGGCGCGCGGCTGTTGATGGACAAGTTCGGCGTGGACAAGGTCGACAGGATCGTGCTGGCGGGCGCCTTCGGCGCCCATATCAGCCCCAAACACGCGATGGTGTTGGGAATGATCCCCGACGCGCCGTTGGACAAGGTGACATCGGCGGGCAACGCTGCCGGGACCGGCGCGCGGATCGCGCTTTTGAACCAGGACGCCCGCGAAGAGATCGAGCAGACTGTGCGCGAGATCCACAAGGTAGAGACCGCGATCGAGCCACGTTTTCAGGAGCATTTCGTGAATGCGTCCAACATCCCCAACTCGGTCGAACCCTTCCCGATCCTGAACAGCATCGTCAAACTACCGGACGTGAACTTCAACCAGGGCAGCGCGGATGGCGAAGGCGGCGGACGACGGCGCAGACGACGCGGATGACGAAGACCACCGCATGACGTCATGGCGGGGTCCGGTTTCCCGGACTTGCCATTCCTGCATATGCAGGCATTCTTGACGCATTGATCAAGCCATTGAAAAGGCAGGCCATGCGCGCCCGTAAAATCATTATCTGCATCGACGGAACCGGAAACCGTGTCGGTGATAACGAAAGTAATATCCTCAAACTCTACAAGGGGCTGGTCCAGTCGGATACCCAGATAACCCACTACGTGCCCGGCGTGGGAACGATGGAAGGACCACGCCTGTTCGGCTCTACCCTCGTGCGCAAGAGCAAGGCGCTGGCCGGGCTGGCATTTGGAATGGGGCTCGAAGATGACGTGCTCGATGCCTACCGGTTCCTGTGTTGCAACTATCAAAGCGGGTCGGACAAACAGCGGGCCGAAAACCTGCGCCGGGCGGAATTGCGCGATACCGCGCGCCATCTGGGCATCAAATCGCCACCCCGGCAGAATTCGACAGTCGAAGCCGAAAGAGACCAGATCTATATCTTCGGGTTTTCGCGGGGGGCCTATGCCGCGCGTATCCTCGCGGGGTTCATCCATAATTTCGGACTGGTGGACCCGAGCCGCTTGCACATGATCACCGAAGCGTTTCGCGCTTACCGGATCGTCACCGAACAGGACCGCGGCGCGCCAAACGCGGTGGTGTTCAAGGCGCTGCGGCAATACGAGTCCGCCCTGCGACCCAATGGGCGTGTTCCGATCCGCTGTCTTGGATTGTTTGATACCGTCGCCTCCATGGCACGGTTCAACAGGCCGTTGTCATCGTTTCTCAAGCATCGCAGCCCGATGGAGTTGAGCACCCATGCCAACGTCATGCAGAACAGTTCGGTCAGGATCGTGTTGCATGCCATGGCGGTCGACGAACGGCGCAGCATGTTCCGGCCCCTGCCCTGGATCGCCGGAGACTACTTTGGAAACAGGTTCCGACAGGCGCATGACAAGCGGACCCAATACGTGCACCAGCGTTGGTTTCCCGGATACCACTCGGACATTGGCGGCACACCGCGCGAGTTTTTCAGCGGGATCGGAAAGATCACTCTCTTGTGGATGCTGGACGAGTTGCAGCGGATCGAGACACTCGCCTGGAAAGAGGACAACGCCGCCGATCCGCCTGCACCCGGAACGCGCCGGTTCAAACCCGCCCACGGTCTGAAAATCAAATCCAACTATCGCACCGGGTTTCTTCAGGGGCGCGATACATCCCGGCGAACGCCCGACGGGCAACGGTTTGCACAGCCGGATGCACTGGCCCCGACGCATGATTCCATGTCCCTGGCATGGCTGCCGCTTGAGGTGTTTCCCAAGACAACAAAGCGGCGCAAGTGGCACAGGCGGCCAGGCTGGCTTTGGTATCTCCCCCTGTCCGAACCACGGGTTATTCCGGAAGAGGATTCCATCGACGACTCTGTCCGTGACCGGATGCGGCGCTGGAATTTCTATCGACCTGTGAACGTTTCGCCCGACCGGTGACGGATTAACCCGTTCCGGAGCGACCCCGCCGGGTGGCCGCCGGGTCGGGTATGTGGACCTTGCGGCTGCATTCGACAAAATCGTTTATCGACAGGGGCCAGACCGTGCCAGGCCAGCGGATTTCCATCTCGCGTTTGCGGGGACGGTAAACCGCCGTGTATAGCGTGCCAAACCCCACAGAGAACGCCGTTGAATACAGCGGCGGCTTCAGAAAGGCATTGATGAAGGTCTCTTGCGGGTCCCGATGCAGGGTCAGCCGGTGCAGCAGGAACCTTTCCCGTTCAACGGTCGCGGTGAAACGGGCGTGGCTGACCCACTCGACGGATTCCTGGTGATTGGTGGCAACCGCGGCATGAGTCAGAACCGTAGGCCGGTCCGGTGCCATCATCGCGGTCAGATAGTTCCGTTTGCGGTCCAGAACCGTCACGTTATAGCTCATGTGCGTGGGAATGCGCGCCAGTGCCTTGCCGGCTTCCTCCGCAGTCTCGCAGGTCTGCAGGACGTAGCGCAGGATCAACGGCACACCAAATCCCTCGCCGACCACGCGCCGGCCACCAAACGTCAGCGACAGGGCCAGACCGGCATCGTTCATGCCATCCACGAGGCCCCACAATCCATCGCTGGTGCCGACAACACCGCGGCCGTTCCATTTCGTCCGCAGGATCAGGCTGTCGAATGCGTTCGGGTTGTAATCATAATTGCGTACCAGAACCGGTTCCTTGCCGGTCCAGATCGCCTGTGAGCATCCGCTCAGATAGGGCGGCGGGCAATGGAAACTCAGGAACCTGGCCGCATGATCTCCGCCCCCCGCCAATTCGCATAACTGATCATAGAGCGGAACGATTTCGGGCATATGCGTTTCAAGCGCGCGCCGACTTTCAAGATAAGGCGGACGCATGCTGTCGCCTTCGGACAGCCACCAACGGTGATAGTCCGGCCAGTATTCCCGAAACAGCCCGGCCCATTTCGGGCCGGGCGTGTCCTCGGATATGGCGCGCCAAAGCACCTGGCGGCCTTACATGATCTTGAAGGCGGGATCGGCCAGGGCGGGCCCGGCTTCGGCCACGGAAAGCGGCTTGGCGGCGACACTCTGCTTGATGCCGTGGATCCATTTCTTGGCCCGCTCGTTCAACTGGAAACCCTTGGTCATGGAACGTCCGCGCGTCACCAGAATACCAATGTCGGCACCTTCGTAACGATAGTCGCCCGGTTGCAGGATACGCAGGAAGAACGCCTCGTTTTCGCTCTCCACCGCGCGGCGGTGATAATCGAACCGGTCGAATACGACGCGACCGTCTTCGAGCATCTTGTAGATGCCGGTTTCGGGCGCCTGGCTGCAGATATCAACGCTGTCCTCGGTGTGCTTGATCACCATCTGGGA
>CAYGNE010000241.1:0-3371 GCA_964351155.1 uncultured Rhodobacterales bacterium
GCCGCCGCCGCCACATGCCCGACGCTCAGTGCATCGTAGAGGGCGGTCTGATCCACCACGCCGCCACGCGAGACATCGGCGAAGATTACGCCGGATTTCATCGCCGCGATCTCCTGCGCGCCGATCAACCCGCGCGTTGCGGGGATAAGCGGGGTAGAGACCGCGATGAAATCCGCGTGCGGCAGAAGGTCGTGCAGATCATCCGCCGCGTGAACCTCATCGACATTTTCCATCGGTTTCGGCCGGGCGCGGGTTCCCAGAACTTTCATGCCAAAGGCCTTGGAGCGGGCGGCCACCGCCCGACCGGTATGGCCCAGCCCGATAATCAGGAGCGTCTTGCCCGCCAGCGGCCTGACCGTGCGGGCGTTCCAGACCCGTGCTGCCTTGTCCTTTTGCAGTCCGGGCACGTCCAGCGAAAAATGCAAAAATCCACCACGGATATACTCCGCCATCATCCCGGCGGCCACGCCCGCAGCATTGGTGACGGTGGTCTGGCCCGGATCCCACTGACCGTAATGGTCGGTGCCCGCCCCGCCATTGGCGATCCAGCGCGGGCCGCCGGGGCCAAACAGTGCGTCGCGCGGAAAGCCCGGCGTGCCCGCAAAGCGAACGGAGTACACAACCTCGGGCCGGTAGCCTTCGATCAAGGCTGGCAGGGCCTCATAGCTGTTGCATTCACGAAAATCTGCCTGCGGGAATGCGGCGCGCAACCAATGGGCAAGCGTTGCAGTATTGCTGTTGTGCAGAATGATACGCGGGGCGTCAGACATGGGTTTCCTCCGCTGACACACGGACAAGTGCTGCCAGTTCACTGAATTTGGCCTCTGGCTGCAATAAACGCTCGCGCATCTCCCATAGCGCCGTAACGCGAGGCTCAGGGAGTTCTGCGGCCATCACGCGGAATTTCGCCTCGACCTCACTCATCTTCATCGGCGCCTCGGGTCCACCACGCGCCTGTACGTCGCCCGAGGCAAGTCGGGTGCCGTCCTTCAGCGTGACACTGACATCAGACCACCGTCCGGCGGGAAAGCGCTTGCTGTGGAGGGCATCCTCGCGCACCGCGACGCGCGACAGCACTTCGGCCACCTTCGGATCGCTCAGCGCCGCACCGGAAATATCCCCCGGCCCGATCCGGCCATGCACCAGCATCGCGGCCAGTGCGAAAGGCAGGGAATACTGCGCCTGCGATGTGGTGGCGGGCATGTCGGGAAACAGCGCGGCGGCTTCGGCGAATGTGTTCACCTCAATCATGGTCACGTCATCGGCGGCAAAACCGTGTTCCCGTATCAGCCCCGACAGGGCGTCAAGCGCCGCATGCGCCCAGCGGCATATCGGATAGGGTTTGATATAGTTGCGCTCAATCGTCCAGACGTCTCCCAGATCGGACCAGAATTCCTCCGCCGCATCGGCCTCGACCGTGATCGCCGGTGCACCCGCGAATCCATCCATCGCCAGAAGTGCCGCCATCGATCCGACCAGCGCGCCCATGCCCGAGCCATCGTGCAGCATGGTCGGATTGGCGATCTCGCGCATCATCTGGCTGCGCGGCCCGTGATATTCGGCGATCCCGAGCGCCTGGCGCAATTGGTCGGGGCCGGCACCCATCAGGCGGCAGCCCAGCGCCGCCACGCCCAGCGCATTCCATGCCCCGGATGTGTGATAATCGCTCACCGTCGCATGAAGGGCCAGGGCTGCGCGGGCGGCGACCTCGTAAGACATGACCAGCGCAGAGAGCGCTTGGCGCGCTGAAAGCCCGGGCCGGGTCTGGGCGAAGGCAAACAGTGCGGGCACCACGGCGCAACCGATATGCCCCTTGGTCGGGTTGTACCCGTCATGCGCGTCGAGATTGTCGATCTGCGTAGCCGTCGCAAAGGCAGCACCGGGGATCGAGGCGCGGCGGCCGTCGAACATCATGTGGGTGGCGTGTCCGGGCGCCCCGGCGCCATGGAAAGCAAAAGCATGATCGCGCGCGATCCGCCCCGCCTCCATGCTTGCCGCGCCCGCCGCCACCCCGACCGTGTCGATCAGCAGCGTCGCGCCCATGTCGAGCGCGCTTTGCGGCATATCATTGATTTCGAGTGAAAAGCTGGCAATCCGGTCGAAGCTCATAGCCGTTCCCTTTCCAGAAGCTGGCCATAGCCCGGCAGGGCTTCGCCGATACCGGCAAGCTGCATGGCCTGGAAAACCATCGCCTGATTTGACGTGGTGACAGGTTTGCCCACGGCCTGTTCCAGACGGGCAATGCTCTCGACACTGCGCATGTCGGTGCAGGACAGCACGATCGCTTCGGCCTCTGGGTGGTCGGCGGCAAGCCCCAGCTCAAGAACCGCCTGCGGGTCCAGTGCGCCCTGTCCGTAATTGTCCAGCTCTTCGCCCACCTCGGAGCGCGCAACTGTGTCGAAGCCGGATGCCGCCAGAAACGCCACCGCCATGTCGTTGATCGCGGGCACGTAGGGCGAGGCAAAGCCGATTCGCGCCACGCCCAGCGTTTGCAGCGCATGCACCAATGCCCCGGCTGCCGTGACGGTTTCGGCCCCGCTGTCGGCCTTTATCCGTTCGGCCAGACCCCGGTCGAAGACGGGGCCGTGGGTAAGCGTGGCCGAAGTGCAGCCATAAAGGATCACATCCGGGCGCACGCCCTGCAACAGGCGCAGCGGCTCATCCAGATCGGCCGCGCCCAGCCCGTGCATCTGGTCGGCATCCGGGATCTCGTCCTGATCATAGCCCCCCATACGGGCGAAATGCATCGACACGCCATCGGGGGCCAGAAGCCCCATGTCAGGTTCGAGATTGGTGTTGGTAAACGGGACGAGAATGCCAAAGCGGGCACGTCCGCGCGATTGTGTCATGTCTTTTTCCCCTCTGCCCAGCGTTCAAGAAGCCCGGCCGCAATGTCGATCTTTTCTGCCGGACCGATGGTCACACGCAAGCTATCGGCCAGCCCGACCCCGCCCTGCGGACGCAGAAACACGCCCTCGGCGCGGAGCGCCTCATCGGCGTGGCGCGCGTCGTCAGGGCTTTCCATTCGGATCAGCACGAAATTGGAGAAGCTTTCGGGCACGTCATACCCCGCCTTCGACAGCCGCGCGCGCAACCCGTCGCGCAAAGCGGCCGTCTGTCGGCAGGTCTCAACCATATAGTCCTGATCCGCGAGCGCCGCCGTGGCCGCCAATTGGCCGGCGACAGCGATGTTGTTGGGATTCATCACCTTGCGAAGCTCCCGGGCGATCTCGGGCGGGAACAGGCCCCACCCCACCCGCATTCCGGCCAGCCCATAGGCCTTCGAGAAGGTCCGCAGAACCACCGTGTCGCCACGCCCGACCAGATCGAACATGGGCTCGCCCAGATGATCGGCAAACTCACCATAGGCC
>CAYGNE010000241.1:3381-5447 GCA_964351155.1 uncultured Rhodobacterales bacterium
CAGCAGGGTATCGTCGGGCAACCCCTCGCGCAGCCGGACAAGTTCGTGGCGCGGGATACGAGTGCCGGTCGGATTGCCGGGGTTGGCGACGAAAACGATGCGCGTGTCGGGCTGGACGGCGGCAAGCATTGCATCGACGCATACATGCCTGTCACGTTCCGCTGCCAGATCGAAGCGGGCCCGCGCCATCTGTGCGGCGCTACGGAAGAACGGGTAGCCATGCGCCGGGGCCAGGATCGCGTTTCGCTCGTCGGCAAAGGCTTGCGCCAGGCAGGCGATCAGTTCCATCGACCCGTTGCCGCAGAGGATGCCTTCGGCAGGGATACCGTGCAGCCCGGACAGCGCGGCGCGAAGCGCGCTCCAGTCCGGATCGGGATAGAGATGCCCGGCGTCCCCCGCCCTTGCGGCGGCCTCGATCGCCCGGCGGCTGGGTGGACGCAGGCTTTCGTTCTGAGACAGCGAAATCAGGCGCTTTCCCGCAGGTGCCTTCAACTGGGCCAGCGCGTAGGGCGATATCGCTGCGATATGTCTTGCTGGTCTGATCACGGCTCGAGCCCATAGATGTCATGCGCGGCTTGCCTGCTGATCAGCCCCTCGTCCAGATCGCGCCGGATGTCGTCAGGGTCGCGCTCCCGTGGCGGACCGAACCCCCCGCCGCCCGGGGTTTCGAAAATCAGCGTTTCACCGGCCTTCACGCGAACCTCACCCTTGCCGGGCAGGTTCGGGCCATCACGGCCGATGCGAATACGCCCCGGCGCAGCGGCCTGTCCTCCGAAACGCCCATTTGCCGGGTTCAGGACCCGCTCGACCGAAAGGAACAGCATGAAATCCGCGTTGTCGGAGGACCGCATTTCGATGACCTGACCCAGCCCGCCGCGTGTGCGCCCGGGCCCGCCGCTGTCCGGCCTGAGTTCACGCCGGGTAATCAGAACCGGCGCGACCGCTTCGGTGGTTTCCACCTGACTGCCCCAGACGCCCGACGGAAAGGCGGTTGCCGACAACCCGTCCAGGCCCGGCCGCGCCCCGGTGCCGCCGCTGAACACCAGTTCCAGCGCGAACTGTTCATCCCCCCGCGACACCGCCTCGGGGGTGTGGCGCAGCGGCAGGTCATACATGCATGACGCGCCCTCGGCGGGCACCCGATCGGGCAGGGCCTGCGACAGGCAGCCATAGACCAGATCGGGCGTCATCTGCCCCAGCGTATGACGCATGGCCACCGGTGCGGGAGGCTGGGCGTTCAGGATGCAGTTCTTCGGCCCGGTGACGTGAAACGGCGCCAGCGAGCCCGCGTTGTTGGGAATGTCCGGCCCGATGATGCAACGCAGGGCAAACACCGAATAGGCGGTGGCATAGTTCAGCGGCACGTTGATACCCTTGTTCGACAGGCCCGACGTGCCGGTGAAATCCAATGCAACGCGATCCTCGGCAATGGTCAGGGCAGCGTGCAGATCGATCTCCTGCTCATAGCCATCCACCTTCAAGACATTGCGCCACGTCCCCTTGGGCAACTCCGCGATGGCCTCGATCGTACCGCGATACGACGTGTCGATGATGTAGTCGGCCAGCTCGTCCAGATGGTCGATGCCGAATTCCGCCATCATGCCCGCAAGCCGTTCCGCCCCGGCCTCGCAACAGGCGATCAGCGCATAGATGTCGCCCTCGTTGGCGATGGGTTCGCGCGAATTGGCCTTGACGATCTCCATCAGGAGCGTGTTCAACGCGCCCCCATCCACAAGCTTGCAGGGCGGGATCAGAAGCCCCTCGTCATAGATGTCGGACCCCTCGGGGCCCATGCCGAGCCCCCCCAGATCCACCAGATGCGAGGTACAGGCGGTGAAGCCGACAATGCGATCCCGGTGAAACACCGGCATCATCAGAAGAAAATCGTTCAGATGGCCAGAGGCGATCCAGGGATCGTTGGTCATGTAGATGTCGCCGGGCTTCATGTCCTGAAGCGGGAACATGCCGAGCAGCGTCTTCACCGCTTCGGCCATCGTGTTGATGTGACCGGGCGTTCCGGTCACCGCCTGCGCCAGCATCCGGCCCTGAAGGTCGAATATTCCCGC
>CAYGNE010000242.1:0-5442 GCA_964351155.1 uncultured Rhodobacterales bacterium
AAGGAGCTTCGCCCCCTGCATCTGCGCCCCGCCGAGGTTCGCCCCCTGCATCTGCGCCCCGGACAGGTCGGCGCCGGAGAGGAAAGCATCGTTCAGGACGGCGCCGCGGAAATCGGGGGGATCGGCGCCCGGGGCGCTCCAGCGCGGTTTTTTCAGGGCGGCGAGGGTGGAGGCCCATCGGATGTCCCATTCGTCCTCGAAGGCCTTTGGCGGATCGGGGCGCAGGGGCGACCCGGTGGCGCCGGGTTCCCCGAACAGGAGGTCGGGCAGGCGGGCGACAAGGCCCGGCTGCGGTGCGGCGGGGCCGTCGCAGGCCGGTGCCTCGCGCGCGCACCATGTGGCGAGAAAATCCTTGCGGGCGATGTCATGGGGCCGCCAGGCGGCGGGTTTCTCGACCAGCGCCTCGCCGGTCAGGTCGATGGGGGCGAGGGTTGCGATGTCGCCACGTGTGCGGCCATATGTGACGCTGCCGATTGTCAGGGCCGTGACGGCGAGGAAAACAAGGGGTCCGTCCGGCCATACGTTATGGGCGACGGCGTCCGGGGATTCCATCCGGCGGCGCATCATGGCGGCGCTGGCATAACCAAAGGCGAGCGACAGGATCAGACAAGTGCCGGCAAGACCGGTCATGATCCAGTCCCGCGCGGGCATCGAGGCCCACCAGAGCCAGCCGAGGATGGCGGGGCCGGCGATCCAGGCGAAAAGCGTGTTCCAGATCGCGTTGGGAATTTCCATGGCACGCGGGGTGATACAGGGCGGGGAGCGGTGCAGGGAGCGCAGTTTGAGCGCGACATCAGTGACCAGCCAAGGGGTGATGGCGTCACCGAGCGGAGACCCGTTGACGCGGGCGGGGGCGGCGCCCAGCACATCCCAGAGGCGGATGAGGTAGAGGTGGAAATAGCCGTAGACGGCGGTGATGAGCAGGGGGGCGGCGTAGAAGAACAGCCATGTGGGGACCGAGACGTTGACCAGTGGCAGGTCGGTGGCGCGGTCGACCCCGTAAAAGTCGATATGCTGCACGCCCATGAGGGTGATCGAGACAAAGACCAGCACACCGAGGAGGACGAACCAGGTGTTGCGCGCATTGGTGGTGAGCGCGTTTATGCGGTCGACGGGGCCGGATGTGTCGGACATGCGCGCCCCGCCTATTTGGGGCCGCGGATGTTCCAGAAGAAGGATTGCAGCTTCTGGCTGGGTTCGGTGCCGATGAAGGTGGTGCTGAAGGCGTTGTCGAGCACCGAGTCGCTGACCACGATCTTCTGGGACAGGATTTCGAAGAAGCGGGCGGTGCGCAGGGCGCGGGTCGGGTTGGCATAGTCGATCTTGCCGAAGATCGCGTAGCGGTCGTCGGAATAGGTGCGCCCGGCGCCTTCGATTTCGCAGCCGGTGATGTCGCGGGCGTTCTCGCTGATGATTTCGCGGTCGCCGAGGTAGAAATGGAATTCGCCGTCGCAGAAGGCGCGGGCGGCCTCGGTGTGGTTGGGGAAGGTGCGGATGAACTGGTATTCCTCGGCGTCCTGGCCGGTGCGGAAGGGTGGTTTGCAGATGTCGCGGTTGCCGTTGAGATGGCCGATGATGCTCTGGCGGAAGCTGGCCAGTTCCTGCGCGTTGAGAACCGCGAGCAGGCCGGCATACCCGGCGTTGGTGTTGCCGACATGGCCGATCAGGGCCTTGCCCTTGGGGCAGGCGAGGCGGCCGAGTGCGGCGCCCTTGAGCTTGATCATGCCGATGCCGGTCAGGAAGACGGGCGGGGAGATGATGAAGCCGTGGCGGCGGGCATTGGAGATGGTGGCCGGATCGCAGAGGATGTCGATCTGGTCGCCGAGGAATTCGAACCGGCTTTGCGGCAGGACGGGGTCGTTCTCCTGGCCGGTGCGCTTGTCCTCCAGGAAGCGGATCTTCTTGTCCATCAGGCAGTCGGTATCCAGAACCGCGATATCGGTGTCGTCGAATTCGGGATATTCGGCGCCGGGCGCGGGGCTGAGCAGCATGTCGGCGAGGACGGCGTCGCAGATCTTGGTGATGTAGCCGGTGTATTTGCGTTGGGCGAGGCGGCCGGGCGGGCCGGAACTCCAGACTTCGCGCATCTCCTCGGAGAAATAGGAGAACGGGCGCGCGTCCTGGCGGACCCCGATGCGCAGGCTGTCGGTGTCCGGGGTGGGGTCAGCCGCCTGGCCGGGTGCGTAGCGGTAGCATTGGCTGTAGTCCGGTTCGTCGGGGATGGCCGCGGGGGCGGGGGCGGCCTGCTGGGTGCTGGCGGCCTGCTGGGTGTTGGCGGCCTGCTGGGCGTTGGCGGGCGCGATCCAGAGCAGCAGGGCGGCCAGGAGAGGGGGCAGGTTTTTCATCCGGACTCCCCTTTTCGCGAGGATGCAAAGCGGGCCGAATTCATCGAATCCTCGATCAGCTTGCGTTCCCGCCGCCGGTCGGCATGTTCGGTGAGTTCCAGAACCAGCGCGAAGATGGCCAGGAATACCGCGGGGACAAGGGAAAGCTGGATCGTGTCCCGCCATTCGCCGGTGAGCCAGTAGCCCGGCGGTTGCGCGGGCGAATAGGAGGTCAGTTTGACCACGAACCAGTTGACCAGCGCGAAGATGACCGCCGCGAAGATGGAGACGATGAATGTCAGCGTTCCGGGCCAGTCGTCATGTTTGTCCATCAGCACGTAGCAGGACAGCGACAGCACGAAAAACGGGGCGATACTGGCCATGAAGAACTGCCAGTTGTCGAGTATGAGGGTTTCGATCCGCGCCGAGGTGAGTTGGAAATCCATGTCCCAGGCGAGTTTCAGAAAAAACGCGGTCGTGAGCGCCACCACGCCGGCCAGGGGCGGCAGGATGCTGGACGTGAACAGGCGCACATAGGGCATGTTGGCGATCGACCAGCGATGCCAGGTGTGCTGCTCCTTGCGGATATCGCGTTCGAAGATGGCCAGCTGCGCCACGGCCACCACGGCGGCGAGGGTTGCGAAGGCGTCCCAGAACGAGAAATACGTGAAGGCGCGCAGGTTGTTGCTCAGGTGGGTTTTGCGCGCTCTTTCGGTTGCATCCTCGCATTTCTGTTTTTCGTCATTGGTGAACCCGTCCGGGCCGGCCGGGACGGTGCATTTCTGATAGAGCAGGGCGGATATGCGGGCTGCCTTGCACGCGGGTGTTTCCGAGTTGTCACCGGCGCAGGCGTCATAGGCGCTGTAGCGGGCATCCAGTTGGGTGCAGTTTTCCCGTTCCGCGTCCGACAGCGAGGTGATCTCCTGCCCGTCGGTTTTTGCGCATTGCCCGAAATAGGTCCGGATCTCGGGGTCGATCGCGGCGATGGCATCGTTGTATTCCGCTTCCATGCGGGCGGTGCTGCTGGAGATTTCGGCGGCGCGGAAAAAATGGTAGTTCGCGAAGCCCACGAACAGGGCGATGATGAAGCTGAAAATCGTCGCGGCGGCAAATGCGTTCAGTTCCACGCGATAGCCACGGTCGGCAAAGGTCTTGACCCGGTCCAGTGCGCTGTTTCTTTCGACGTTGAGGATCGTGCGGCTGTTGCCGATGTAATAGACCGCGAAAACGGCGCGGGTGCTGTTGGCGGTGGAAATCGCCAGTTCCTGCAGATTGACGAGCGATCTGGTGTCGACCTTGTCAAGCGCATCGATTTCGTCGCGCAGGTTCTTGATTTCGTCGTCCAGTTCCTTGGACAGCAATGTCAGTTCTTCCAGACCGAGCAATGGGAAATGGGTGGCGCGCTGGCCACCGGTCACGGACGGGTAAAGGCAGTCGATGGTGCGCAGGGCGCGGGCGATGGTCACAAGGTACTGTTCCTTGCCGACCGCGCCGGTGACAACGGTGTCGGCGGGACGCGACGCGGCGGCGGCCTCGGCGGTCGGCGGGTCCGGCAACTCCAGCGTCTTGCCGGCATCGTAGCCGATGTTCTTGATCGCTTCTTGCAGGTTTTCCATCAGCGGGCCGGTTGGCGGCCGGGTCGTGCCGAGGAATTTCGGGTGCTGGATGCGGTGGATGATCGTCAGAACGCCGCGGGGAACGCCGGCGATGCGATGCGCCAGGGTTCGGATATGCAGTTCGATGTTGCGCGTCGCGCCCAGCGAATAGAATGCAATGATGAAGGCGGATATGAAAATCGGCTTGCCATAGGACGTGTCGGCAAGGCTCAGAGGGTCCTGGTCAGGCTGGATGATCGTGTTGGTCGAGCCGACCATGTAGTTGGAAAGGTCCGCATCCCGTACGATTTCGTAAAGCTCGCTGAAGCTGAGCAGGATGCCGTAGCTGAGCAGGTAGAGCGAGGAGTAGATGTAAAACCCGTAGCGCCATTCGCGCTTGGAACACAGGTGTTCGGCCTTTACCTGTTTCAGGATCGGGTAGAATTCGAACGGGTGGTGTTTGGCGGAAACCGAGTAGTTTCGCCGCGCTTCGATCAACAGGGTGAAAGCGCCGAAAGCCACAACTCCGGCATAGAACAGATTGTTCATCTAACTGGGACTGTCAGCGACAGTCAGGGACAGTTCTGGACCGTTGGGTCACATGGGCCGGCCTGGAAATCAGGCGGCGACAACAACTGCCCGGTGGGCGCGAGCACAACGGCAAAAAACATACTCAACAAAATCTTGTTCATCTCACAAACTCCAAAATGCGTTGTGGCAATAATGGTTAACGATAGCAGGGGTTTCCGTAAAAAGCAACTTTTACGCGAGATGTTTACCGCAATACCCTCTCTTGTGGGTTGTGGTGCCGGCAACCACGACCGGTAGATGAACGGCTGTCAGCCGTTGATGTCATCCTTGAAGCGTTTGACCTGGCCCTTGGGCAGGGCAAAGATACGGCGCAGGATCAGCCATGCGGCCAGCGACAGGATGGCAAAGACCAGCAGCAGAACCGGCACCGAGACCGCCAGACCCGCCGCCAGAAGGACCGATACCGCCACCGCGCCGATGGCAAAGCCCAGGAAGATGAAGCCGGGGATCAGCATTTCGGCGATGCCGAGGATCAGGGCCAGGCAGAGCCAGGCCCACCAGATCGAGAACAGGGCCATCAGCGGCCGCCTTTCAGCATCTTGAACGCGTCGCCAAAGGCCTCGATCGCGTTGGCGGGCAGAATGACCGTCTGTTTGCCTTCGCCGGCCCCCAGCGCATTCAGCGCCTCGACCTGTTTCAGGGCGACCTGGTACTGGGCGGCCTCGATCCCGTTATCCTTGATGGCGCGGGCGACGACGCCGGTGGCATAGGCCTCGGCATCGGCCTGGATGCGGCGGGCCTTGGCGATCTGTTCGGCGGCATAGAGCTGGGCGTCGGCGTTGAGTTCGACGGCGCGTTTGGAGCCTTCGGCCTCGGTCACCTGGGCGCGGCGGGCGCGTTCGGCGTTCAGCTGTTGCAGCATCGCGTCGCGGGTCGCCTGATCGAGGTTCACGTCGAGGATTTCGGCGCGGGTGACCTCGATGCCCCAGTTA
>CAYGNE010000243.1:0-5439 GCA_964351155.1 uncultured Rhodobacterales bacterium
CGCACGCTGATCAAGAAGGATTTCGAGGACGTGTTCGCGCAGGGGGTGGAGGCGATCCTGACGCCGGCGACCCCGTCCGCGGCGTTTGGCCTGGGCGAGATGACGGATGCCGATCCGGTGCAGATGTACCTGAACGACGTGTTCACGGTGACGGTGAACCTTGCCGGTCTGCCGGGCATATCGGTGCCGGCGGGGCTGGACAAGCAGGGCTTGCCGCTGGGCCTGCAGCTGATCGGCCGGCCCTGGGAAGAGGGTGATCTGCTGAATACCGCGTATGCGCTGGAATCCGCGGCCGGCTTTGTGGCCAAGCCGGGCAAATGGTGGTAGGAAAACCGGCATAGAGCAGCAGGAACAGCAAGGCGTCAGTCATGCAGAAATTTACCGGTTTGCCAGTCATCATGGGGCTTGCCCTTGGTGTGCTTTCGGCCTGTGCGCCCGCCGTTCCGGACAGCGCGGCAGGGATCGGATTCGGCACGGAGGATGAGGCCATGCGCGCCCGCGAGGCCGAGCTGGCCGGTGCGCCGGCCAGCATCGAGCGGCTTGCACCGCCGCAGGCCCTGTCAAGTGAGAGCCTGACACCGGCGCAGGCGCCGGCACCCGCGACACGGACGCCCGCAACCACGGCGACAGCGGCCAGCAATACGGGGTCGTCCGCCGATATCGCGGCCGAAACCGCTGCCGCGCTGGCGGCCTCGGCGCCGGCATCGCCCGCAGCTGCCGCCACACCGCCCGCCGACACGGTCAGAACGGCCAGCGGGTTGTCGGCGGAGAACGATTTCACCGCCGTGTCCGGGCAACGGTCGATCCAGGGCGACGCGGCCCTGATCGCCGAGAACAGGTCACAGTATCAGGTCGTGGAGCCGACGGCCGTGCCGGAACGCAGCGGCGGTTCGCAGCCCAACATCGTGGCCTATGCGCTGGCGACCAGCCATCCCAAGGGCACCCGGGTCTACAGCCGGACCGGCATCAACCTGCAGGGCCGGGCCGAGCGGAACTGCCGCGGGTTTGCCTCGGCGGACCTGGCCCAGATCGAATTCCTGTCCAGGGGCGGCCCGGAACGGGACCGCGCCGGGCTGGACCCGGATGGCGACGGTTATGCCTGCAGCTGGGATCCGGCGCCGTTTCGCAAGGTAAGGGGCGGGTGAGCAGGACCCCCGCGCCGCACTGGCACCCGTCTCCGAATTTCGGGCCGCGCCGGGACGGGCTGCGGCCCGAGCTGATCGTGATCCACTATACCGCGATGGAGAATGCCGCCGTGGCGCTTGGGCGGCTCTGTGATCCGCAGGCCGAGGTGTCCGCGCATTACCTGATTGGCGGGGACGGGACGGTCTGGCAGATGGTCCGGGAGGACATGCGCGCCTGGCACGCCGGGGCGGGGACCTGGGGCGGGCGCGATGACGTGAATTCGCGCTCTGTCGGGATCGAACTGGACAACCGGGGCAGTCACCCGTTTTCCGAGCCGCAGATGGCGGCGCTGGAGGCGTTGCTGCCGGGGATCATGGCGCGGTGGGACATTCCGCCCGAGCGGGTGATCGCGCATTCCGACCTGGCGCCGGGACGCAAATGCGATCCGGGACCGCGGTTCGACTGGCGGCGGCTGGCGCTGCAGGGGTTGAGCGTGTGGCCGGAGGCGGGAGTTCCGGGGGATTTCGAGGCCGACGCGGCGGCGTTCGGCTATCCGGTGGGGGATGTCGCGCCCGACATCCTGCTTGAGGTCTTCCGGCTGCGGTTCCGGCCCTGGGGCGAAGGGGCGCTTGGCGAGGCGGACCGGGCGCTGATGGCCGGTTTGGTGCAAAACCGGCCGGTATCGGGATAACCCGTGACAAGCCGCACTGACGCCTAGAGGTCCCAGTGCCGACAGGCCTCTGCGATGGCCCGCCGGGAGAGCAGGGCCGTCTTGGGTTTTCCGAAGCTGGCGAAAATTGCCGTGTGCTGGCGGCGGATCCGGCGTGCATCAAGCGCCACGTATTTGAACATATCCCATTTCAAACTGTCGCGATCGCCTTCGAGACCGCCAATGCGCGCGGTTTCAAACAACGTGCGGCGCAGGTAACGCCAGAGCCGGTGCGGCACCGAAACGTCCAGCCGGATCAGGCCCGTTGCACGTTCGAGCCGCGCGGGCAGCAGGCGGGAATAGTTGCCATCCATCACCCAGGCCGGTTTCCCGATGGCCGCGTTGTGATGCTGGTCGAATTCGCCCGGCGGGCGCGGGCGCCAGTCGGTGCCGGGCAGGTGATAGAGTTGGTCGAGGTGGACAGCGGGCAGGCCATATCGTCGCGAGATCGCGTTTGCCAGTGTGGATTTGCCGCTGTTTGACGGGCCGATGATGCAGATACGCGGGCCGAGATCTGACAGGTTCATTTTCGGGTCCGCTTTGGGGTGAAGAGGGGAAAACCCGGCGCCCGCGCCGGACCCGCCCACACTACGTTGACCGATCGGGAATTCAAGACTATCTGACCCATTGCGCGGAGGGCCGGATGGCCGCGGGGGGCAACCTTCGAGGAAAGTCCGGACTCCACAAGGCAACGGTGCCGGGTAACACCCGGGCGGGGCAACCCGACGGACAGCGCCACAGAAATGAAACCGCCCGTCCCCGGACGGGTAAGGATGAAACGGTGGGGTAAGAGCCCACCGCGCCGCTGGCAACAGGGGCGGCACGGCAAGCCCCACCGGGAGCAATGCCAAATAGGACCCCCGCGCGGGCTGGTCCCGGCAACGGGATACCGCCGCTAGGCGCGCTTTGGCCAAGAGGGGTCGGGTTGGCAGCTATATGCACGCGGCAACGCGGGCGACAGAGGAATGGTCATCGCTCGGCGGGGGAACCCGCCGGGGACAGAATCCGGCTTACAGGCCCTCCGCGCACGATCACGATCCGGGATCAGCCGCCCGGCCTTTTCGCGATGTCGGCGAGTTCCGCGCCGCAGCGCGCGCGAGCGGTGTCCACGCCGGATACCGACCCGGTCGCGGCCATGGCCATTGCGACCGATACCGCATCGGCACCGTCCGCCGGTCGTTGTTCAGCCTGCGCCGCCCTTGTCGGCGTGACGGGGCGGATTTTCGGCCGCGCCGGCACCGGAACCGGTGGTGTTGGAAAACAGCTGGCCAGCCGCGATGATCGTGCCGCACAGGACAATGATGAAAGCGAAATGCGGAACGCGGCGAAAATGCCGGAAGGTTGTGGGAAACATGAAATCAAACTCACATACGACAATGCCTTGAACCTACTTCGGTTCGGGAATCCGGTGAACAGGAAAATTCGAGTTGGATGGGCAGGAATTCCTTACCCCACGGCGGGATCGGCTTGCGGCGGATCTTTGGGCAGAATCCTGTTGACTCGGCCAGCGTTGCGGGTACAAGCGCAGCCTCATACGAATTTCGCGGGGGGTATGTGCCCTTCGATGCAGGAGAGAGACCATGGCGAAGCCGACCACAATCAAAATCCGCCTGAACTCGACCGCAGGCACCGGCCACTTTTACGTGACCAAGAAAAACGCGCGCACCATGACCGAGAAGATGGTCGTGCGCAAATATGATCCGGTGGCGCGCAAGCATGTCGAGTACAAGGAAGGCAAGATCAAGTAAGCCTGTCCTTTCGGACCGGAACATTGCTGGAGCTGCGCCGGGGGCGCGGCTCTTTTTTTTGCGCGATACAGCATCGGAGGCTGCCGGTGTATCATGGTCGGGACGGGGTTTTCCGGCGGGACATGCAAGGGTCGCACATGACGGTAGTCATCCGCACAGCACGAAAAACCGATCTGGCGGCGGTGGATGCGCTGTTGGCGCGCAGCTATCCGCGCCTGTTGAAGCGGGACTATCCGCCCTCGGTCCTGGTCACGGCGCTGCCGTTGATCAGCCGGGCGCAGCCCGCGCTTTTGGCTTCGGGCACCTATTATGTCGCGCAAACCGGGCAGGGTGAGCTCGTCGGGGCAGGGGGGTGGACGCGCGACGGCAGGCAGGCCGGCAAGGGGCACATCCGTCACGTGGTCACCGATGACCGGCTGTTGCGCCAGGGGATCGGGCGGGCCCTGATCGGGCATGCGCTGTCCGTGGCGATGCAGGACGGGATCGGTGAAATGGAATGCTGGTCCACCCGGACGGCGGAACCGTTCTATGCGTCGCTTGGGTTTGTCAGTGAAGGCCCGATGGATATCGCGCTGAAGCCGGGAATATCGTTTCCGTCGGTCCGGATGCGAATGATGTTGCCGCAAGCAACGCGGCGCGGTTAACTTTTGCGCAAGATCGGACCGTTACTGCGTCATGAGCCAGACCCGCAGCGCGTGATCGCGGCCTTTTCCCCGGTCGCCCGCAACGCGCGAGGCGCGGTGTCCGCAGATGAACGCGAAACGCTTTGGGTCAACCTGTAGAACAAGGGAAAAGACGCATGATCAGAAAGCTGTCCACCGCATTGATTGTCACGCTCGTGGTTGCCGGATGCGAGCCGGAACGCGGCGCGGGCTTTACCGGGATCGGGGTTTCTCAGGCGCAGCAGGCGGTATTCGACCTGCGCGTGTCAGGATCGCCGGGCCGGCCGAATTGAGCGTCGGCCGGAACCTGGGTGCATATGCGCGCGGGTGTCAGCGGTCCCGTGGGGGGATGTCCGTCAGTTTTGCGCTCAGCGCGGCGCGTTCCTGATCCGTCCATTTGCTGAAACGCCGTTTCGTGCCGGCCGGGTGGTGTGACAGGCCGGTGCCGGGTCTCCAGCTTTGGGCGGGTCTGACCGGGCGCGTCACGAGGTTGCCACCGCAATTCGGACAGACATTCAGCAGGACGTCATCGGCGCAAGAGGCACAAAAGGTGCATTCATAGGAGCAGATGCGGGCCTGGTCCGCGCATGGCGGCAGGTCGCGGTCGCAGAGTTCGCAATTGGGGCGCAATTCAAGCATGGGGTGACAATATCCGCGCGGTTACGCAATCACAACCAGACCCCGGAAACGAAAAAAGGGCGGGTTGATAACCCGCCCTTTCGCATCCGGTTTCGGTCGTGATTATTCACGATTGCCAAACAGTTGCAGCAGGAACATGAACATGTTGATGAAGTCCAGGTAGAGAGTCAGCGCGCCCATGATCGCGGACTTGCCCAGCCATTCGGCATCGGCATGCGCGGCATGCATCACATAGTCGTTCTTGATCTTCTGCGTGTCATAGGCGGTCAGGCCGGCGAAGATCAGCACACCGAGGATCGAGATGGCGTACATCATCGCGGGCGACTGCAGGAACATGTTGACGACCATGGCGACGATCAGGCCGATCACGCCCATGATCAGGAACGATCCCCATGCCGAGATGTCCTTTTTGGTGGTGTAGCCCCACAGGGACAGGCCCGCGAAGGAAATCGAGGTGATCAGGAAGATCTGCGCGATCGAGTAGCCGGTGAAGGCCACGAAGATCCACGCCATGGACGGGACCATGACCGCGGAGAAGGCCTAGAAGAACAGGAGC
>CAYGNE010000244.1:0-5420 GCA_964351155.1 uncultured Rhodobacterales bacterium
TGCCTTGCGTGACATTGGCGATGACCGCATGGAAATGGAGGTTCGGCTCCTGGTTGCGGTTGGTGTCGTGCTGGAACAGGCCGATCGCAAGGTTTCCGGTGGCCTGCGTTACGATCTTGCCTTTCTCCACCATCCGGGTCTCGGCCGCATTCTTCTCAGCCCAGTCCAGCGCTTCGAGGACGGCTTCGCGGTAGGCGGGGATGATCCGCTCGTCCTTCCCGACGAGCGCCAGCAGCGACCAGCTCTTGGGAACGGAGAAGGTGAGGTCTGTACCTGGGCGGTGTGCCTGCCCGGGATTGCCGACACTGCTGCCGTCGGGCAGCTCGCCACGCAGCAGCGCGTCGAACGCTTGGGTCTCGACCTTGCCGTCGAGACCAAGGCGCCTTGCACCCTTGCCGACCCACCGGCCCGAGCGGTCGGCATCGGCGCTCGCGTAGTAATTGTCCGAAGCGAAGTAGCTTGCCGCCGCCGATGGCGAGCGGACATTGGCGACGGAAAGCATGGGCTGGGATCACTTTCTCTTGGCCCTCGTCCCCTCCCCGGTTGAGCGTCACATATCCGGATCGAAGTCCCCGTAATCGTGACCATGGTCCTGCCCCTGATCGGCATCGCGACCCTGCTTCGCTGCACCGCCCAGCAGCGACTTCTGCTGCTCTTCCTGGAGCCTCTGGTCGGCCTTGCCGCGCGCGACGTGTGCTCGCTGATGCGCTGCGGGATCGGGAATATCGGATCTGGCGGAAGGCACAGCCCGTTGCTCCATGCCGCGGTGCTCCTCAGCTTTCGAAGACAGAGGAAGTTCGGATTGAGCCGGCCGCTGAGGGTCCGATGTCGCCTTTTTCCCTCGCGCATTCGGATCGCGACGCTTCCTTGTCTGGTCCGGTCGAGCCTGATCGCCCTTGTTGCTGCGACGGGTCCGGCGCAGTTCCTTTTTGTCTTCCTTGTCGGCTTTCTTTTCAGCGCTGTCGGAGCGATCGTGCGCGTCCCTCATCCGGCGAGGATCACCATCATTGTCGCCTGTTTCAGAGGCTGCTCCGGCACCGCCCCCTGCTCCATCTTTACCATCAGAGTGCCGGGTCTGCGGCGGTGGCTTCGGCATATCGCGGGGAATGAAGCCTTCGGCTACCCGAGGCCAGTTGCGCGGTGCGAGAACCACGGGTGCCGCCGGAAATCCTTCGGGAAACTTGATGAAACCATGAAGGTTCTTGAGCTTCATCAGCTCGTCAGGAAGCAGCAACGGAACGACCTGGCGCCGGGGCGTCAGGCTCACCGCGTCACGCGCATTGTTGTAGCCGTAGCTGTAACCTTCCTCCATCTCGCGAACCTCGCGGTGGCCGATGATATCGGAACACCAGGTGGCGGTCTCGCGATCTGCTGTGCCAAGGATCAGCTTGGTGCGGGCAAGCGAGGAGAGGGTCATCGCCATGTTCTCACCGTAGACATCCTTGAGCTTGGCAAAGGCATGAATCCCGGTGACGATCGCGCCCCCGAAATTGCGCGCGGTCTGGAGGCCCTTTTCGAGTGAAGGGAGACGATGCAGGGCGCCCAGTTCGTCGATCAGGAACCAGAGCCTGATGTCCCGCGAGCGCTGGCCCGCCATCAGCGTATTGATCGCGGTATCGAGCCACAGCGTGAGTAACTGCGAGAGCACGCTCATGTCGATGTAGCGGGCAGACAGGAACAGGATCGAGCCCGGTCCTCCTGCCCCATTGATCCACTCGCGGACCGAAAAGGGCTTCCCGTCTTCGGGCAGCATCTGGAGCGCCTTGGCATTGACATTGAACACTGCACGCACCGATTCCGCCATGCGCGCCGCGCTCGGCGTGCTGATGGGACCGGCCATGGTATCTTCGACGAGACGGTGCAGATCGGAGAGATCGGCGTTCATGAGTTCGTGCGCCAGCGCGGCGTTGGTGCCCCGCCCCGCTTCGGCGAGCTTGAGACAGGTCTCGACGAACAGCGTGCGCGCGGCGAGCACCCAGAACTGTTCGGCGCCGCCCCCATCATGCGGGACGAGCGACTCCGCTGCGGCATGGAATTCGGCACGCGTGGAGCAATCGTTGAACACGCTCCATGCGGGGCAACGCGCGTCGAGCGGGTTGAGAATGATGTCGCGTTTGGGATCGTAGAAGGTTTCGACAAAGGCCCCGGTAAGATCGAAAATGACCGCACGTTCGCCCCGTTCACGGATCTCCCTGGTAAGCTCGGTTAGGACGACGGTCTTGCCTGTCCCGGTTGTGCCAACAAGCATCGCGTGGCTCTGCTCGAGGCGCCAAGGCCAGCTGACCCCTGCCAGATGCGCTGGAGAATAGAAGCCCGCATCCCGCAGCGAAGCCGACCCGGCCAGACGCCAGCGCCAGCCCAACGCATCGCCATACTCGCGGGCACGGGCATTGCGGTTGTGCGCGGCGATCTCCCGGTCAAGTTCACGCAAGGTAGCAAGCTCCGCCCCGCGCACATGCTTCTTCTGTTTGGACTTCTCGCCGAAGCGTTCGGCAACCCACCAGAAAAGAGCGAAGAGCGGCGCAAGAATGAACCCAGCAAGCCACAAGGCGCTGATCACCGCGCTCCGGAATAGCGCGACCGCTTCGCGCATCGGCGGGTAATCGGTCACGACGGAAATAGGAAAAGCAACGAGGTTCCCATCGGCCAGCTTGAGGTTCACAAGCTTGTCCGGATCGAACTCCATGAAGGCATAACCAGAGGCATAGGCATGCATCCACAGGAGGTAGACCTGATAGTCGTCTAGCGCGCTGCTTACGTCCCAATAGACCAGCCCGAGAACGACCAGGAGTGTCACGATCAGGGGTCCCTTGAGGCCCGCGGCAAACATGAAGCCGAAATGCCCGAGGAGCTGGCTGCCGCGGGTGAAGTTGACGAGATTATGCTTCATCGTCGCCTCCCATGGATCGGGGTGCAACGATACCGAGGCGTTCCAGCCGGCGCTGGTAGGCAGCGACCGTTCTGTCGCGCAGAGTGCTGTCGGGATGATGCGTAAGCAGCGCATCCAATGCGACCGTGATGAAGATGTGCTGGCGCACCGGATCGGTCGCCGGCGTCCTCAGATCAGCTTCGGTCGCGCGCTGCCAGGCATCGAAGATGCAATCGCAAACAACGATACTCGCGCTGACCCTGCGCTCGTCTGCTTGTTTCCTGATCCATTCGGCGATCAGGGGCGTGACATAGGTCACGAACCGGTGGTGTCTTTGCATTTTTCCAAGTTCCTTGTGTTCAAAGAACCTGGCTCACCCTTCGAAAGGCAAGTGCCACTCTAGGCCGCAGCAGGGGGTGTAGGAAAACGGAAAATTCACAAACAATTGCAGGAGGCTAGATGGATCTGTGCCGACTCGGCACGGTCCGGCGAGCAACTGGACCGCATCCGGCACAGAAGATGGTATCGGCGAAATTTCGTGAATTCGCGAAACAATTCCGCGCCTTCCATTGCAGCACCCGCTGCGTACGGTGTGCCAATTCTGTTCCCCATTGTACGGCGAAATCCAGTGATCATGGTCGCTCCTTTCTCTAAGGCATTTTCCAACTGAGCCCTCGGAGGCGCGAGCATCCAGTTCGCGACCGTAATTGAGCCTGATCTGCGTTTGAATGAATACCACGCACAAGGACCGCACACCCCGCAAAGGCGGCGGCAAAGGAGCGCGTGCGGTGCCCGGGACCGGGGCCTGTCGGTTCCCGCGGCACCGCGCCGGTCCGACCCGCTGTCGTTCGGGCGTGCGTGCGGGGCCCAGAACAAGAAGGCCGCGCCCGCAGGAGCACCGCCGAAGGCGGGGCGGGACCGAGCGCGACCCCAGCCCCGCTCCGCTTTTCGTCCCGCTCCAGTGCCAGCGAACACGAAAAAAGGCAGGAACCGTCACCGGCTCCTGCCCTCGTATGGTCGTCAGTATTCGTCCAGCATGGCTCCATGGACCGTGTGCACCACGCGGCTGGCGAGATGCGCAGGCAGTGCGTTGTAGTCACCCTCGTCCAGGGCGAAGTAGCCCAGGTCTTCATCTTCCACCACGTGCTGGTCGAAGAAACTGTGCTGGGCGCGCCTTTCGGCAACTGCAAGCGCTTCGAAATAGCTGTGCGCGTTCATGTCCAAGGTGCTGAGTGTAGTCATGATATCCTCCTGAAACCTGTCGCTGAGACGACAGGAAACAGGCGGAGGGGCATGGGGCCGGCGGGTCAGGGATCGCCCCGAGGGCGACCGCGAAGCGGCGGTGGGGGCAACGATTTTGTCGGACCGGAGCAAAGCGCAGGGGAGGCAAAATGGTGGGGCCCCGCCGTCCTTGACGCGCCGGCCCCATGCCCATCACCCTTGGAATTCGGTGAGCCAGCCCCCTCCCCCGCTCCGTTACGTAGTGCAAGGGACGACCAGCGCGATTGGACTTTCCTACAGGCTGTGCCCGGGTGCATGTTGATCGAAGGGAGGAACCACCGAGGGGTGCAGGAAAGGAACCCCGATGCCAACCAAACGAAGCGCTGTCGCAGCACTCCGGAAACTCGAGGCCGACCGGCTGGCACTTGCCGAGCGCCAGAAGCTACTTGAAGCTCAAGCCGCCCTAGAACTGGGACGCATCATCCTGGGAACGGGGCTTGAGACCTTCTCGAAGAAGGCGCTCGCAAGAGTTGCCGGAGAACTTGGAAAGCTCGGCGAAGAAGCATCTCTGCAGAAGCTGCTTCCACCGGCTCGCTCGTCTCCTCGCACCGAACAGCCATCCGGAGAGTAGGAACAGCAAGAAGGGGCCCTGTCCGGTTGGACAGGACCCCTTCGGGAGGGAGATCGACGGGAGAGTTCAGTCGATATCGGGAGCGTCGGTGTTGTCGTTCTCGTCGGCCGACCCATTGCCGCGGGAGAGGAAGTCGACCTTGTCGGCGAGGATTTCGGTGCCGTAGCGGGTGACCCCGTCCTTGTCCTCCCACTGGGTGTAGTGGATGCGGCCCTGGACGCTGACCAGCTGGCCCTTGGAGCAGTACTGGCCGACGGTCTTGGCGAGGCCGTTGAAGCAGGTCACCCGGTGGAACTCGCTTTCCTTGGCGGTGTAGCCGTTCTCGTCCTTGTAGGTCTTGCCGTCCTTGTCGCGTGCGGGGCGATCGGTGACGACGGTGATCCCGGTAACGTTGGTGCCGCCCTTGGTCTCGCGGCTTTCGGGATCGCGGGCGATGCGGCCGGTGAGGATTGCGATATTGGTCATGGTGTAAGTCCTTCAGTTCCTCAAACCGGAGACCATCTCCGGCTTGCGAACATCCAGAAGAAGCAGGGCATGGGAGGACTGCACCGCAGGAGCGAAGCTCCAAGGGAAACCTGTTCATGACGGGTGGTGCGGGCAGGCGCGCGAAGCGCGACAACACGGCCGGAAAGGAACGGGTTGCTGTCCTCAGCTGACCTGATTCAGGACTGTTCGCGAAGAAAGCCGGATGGGTATCGG
>CAYGNE010000245.1:0-5321 GCA_964351155.1 uncultured Rhodobacterales bacterium
GACGATATAGCTGTGGCCGGTAACCCAGCCCACATCGGCGGTGCACCAATACACGTCGCCATCATGGTAGTCGAAAGTGATTTCATGGGTCATGGCCGCATAGACCAGATAGCCGCCGGTGGAATGCACCACGCCCTTGGGCTGACCGGTGGATCCGGACGTGTAGAGAATAAACAGCGGATCCTCGGCGTTCATCTCTGCAGGCTTGGAATAGTCGTTCGCCTCAAGCGCCATTTCGTTGTAGTCGTAGTCGCGCCCGTTGATCCAGGTGGTCTGGCCACCGGTGCGCTTGACCACCAGACACTTTACCGTGTCCTTGCAATGCAGCAGGGCGGCGTCAGCGTTCGATTTCAGCGGAGTCTTGCGACCACCGCGCGGCGCTTCGTCGGCGGTGATGATCACCTTGGCATCGCAGCCATTGATACGGGCCGCAAGTGCATCCGGAGAGAACCCGGCAAAGACGATGGAATGGATCGCGCCGATCCGTGCGCAGGCCAGCATGGCATAGGCGGCTTCGGGGATCATCGGGAGGTAGATGATCACACGATCGCCCTTGCGCACGCCCAGCGTTTCCAGGACGTTCGCCATCCGGCAGACCCGGCGGTGCAGGTCATTGTAGGAGATGCTTTGCGCAGGCTCGGCCGGATCGTCCGGTTCCCAGATGATCGCGGTTTGATTGCCACGGGTTTCCAGGTGGCGGTCGATGCAGTTGGCGGACACGTTCAGGGTTCCGTCGGCAAACCAGTTGATCTTGACGCTGCCCAGGTTGAAGTCGACGTCCTTCACCTTGGTAAAGGGTTTGATCCAGTCGATACGTTTGCCCTGCTCACCCCAGAAGGCCTCGGGGTCGTTGATCGAGGCTGTGTACATCGCATCGTATTTCGCGGCGTCGACATGCGCCCGTGCCACGACATCCGGTGCGGGCGCATATGTTTTTTCGGTCGTCGTGCCCGACGTTGCTGTTGTGCTCATGCGAGGTTCCTCCCTCTGGTGTTGTCCCTTTGGCCCTGCAAGGCCGACACCAGGTATGTTTCCCCGGTGTTCGATGGTCTGAATAATACTCTGTTTTGAAAATATTGGAATAACTTACAGAAAAGAAACGATTTGCTTGTAAATTTTTTTCGGAACTCTGGTGGAAATTGTAAATTTTTTTCCGGTTCTCACGAATTCTTGTTCTGGAGTAAGGCATTGCCTGTTAACCGCCTGTTCACCGTTTGCGGTAGCAGAATGTCGGCGGGCGCGGCGGTCGTCGCATTCCGCGCTGTTTCGTGGTGTGACATTTTGTGCCCCGACGTCAAGTCTCCTTTCGGTTGTGCAGGGCCGGGCATGTCTTCGCGCGGCTGACTCGGGGTCTGTCACGGATTGTCCGCCGTCTCCCCGACAACCGATGCGGGGCTTGGCATCGACCGGTGGGCGCGCTAGCTTTTGGTCAAGCGGCCGGCAAACGGACCGCACAATGGGAGAGTACCTTATGAACAAGATTTTAACCGGGGCCGTTGCCTTGGCTGTTTCCGCATCTTTCGTGGCCGAAGCGTCGGCAACCGAGTGGAACGTGTCCGTCTGGGGAAAACGCCGCGCCTTTACCGAACATATCGAAAGGCTCGCGGAACTGGTCAGCGAAAAGACCGGTGGCGAATTCACCATGAATGTCAGCTATGGCGGTTTGTCCAAGAACCGCGAAAACCTGGACGGTATCTCGATCGGCGCTTTTGAGATGGCGCAGTTCTGCGCCGGGTATCATCCGGACAAGAACCGCCTGATCACGGTTCTGGAACTGCCGTTCCTCGGAGTATCGACGCTGGATGAGGAAGTCGCCGTCAGCCACGCGGTCTATGCCCATCCCGCGGTTCAGGAGGAAATGGCACAGTGGAACGCCAAGCTGCTGATGACCCGCCCGCTGCCGCAATACCACCTCGTCGGCACAGGCGAGCCGCGCGACCAGTTGGCCGAGTTCGAAGGCATGCGCGTCCGCGCAACAGGAGGTCTGGGCAAGGCATTTGAATCGGTCGGGGCGGTCCCGACCTCGGTGACGGCCACCGAGGCCTACCAGGCCATGGAATCCGGTGTCGTCGACACCGTCGCCTTTGCACAACACGCGCACCTGTCCTTTGGCACAATCAACCAGGCGGATTGGTGGACGGCCAACCTCAATCCGGGCACCGTGAATTGCCCGGTCGTGGTCAATGTCGATGCCTATGAAAGCCTGAGCGACGAACACCGCGCCGCGCTGGACAGTTCGGTCGAGGAATCCATCGCGCATTATCTCACCAACTATGGTGAATTGCTGAAGAAGTGGGACGAGGTTCTGGCCGAAAAAGGGGTTGAGAAGGTCGAACTGTCGGATGCGGAACTGGATGCATTCCGGGCCAAGGCCGCCGATCCGATCCGCGCAGCGTGGATCAAGGATATCGAAGCGCAGGGCCTGCCGGGACAGGAGCTGTATGATCTCGTCCAGAAGACGCTGGCCGATGCCAAGGGCATGAACTGACCTCAGACGGCAATTGATCCGGGGCTGCGCGGCCGCGCGGCCCCCAGCGAACGATAACGGGGGGAACAGGAATGGCGGACTCCGCCGCGGTGCTGGAAGACTCCAGCCTGCTCAGTCGTTTGGACCGCGCATTGTTGCCGATCGAACGCTTTTGCGCCTTGCTCAGCGGGCTGGCGATTTTTTCACTGATGTTCCTAGCCGCCTATTCCGTGATCGGGCGCAAGTTTTTTGGCGCGCCCTTGCTCGGGTATGTCGACTATATCGAGGCGGCGATGCCAATCATTGCGATCATGGGCATCTCTTACGTGCAGCGCGACGGCACCCATATCCGGATGGATATGCTGGTGGGCGCGCTAAAGGGTCGGGTCCTGTGGTTCTTCGAACTGATCTCCGTACTTTTGATTCTGTTGCTCATCATCGCTCTGACCTGGGGCGCATGGGAGCATTTTGCCCGCAGCTTCGACTGTTCCCGGCCATTTTGCAGCCGTGACAGCTCGATCGATATCGGGTTGCCGACATGGCCGTCAAAACTGGTGGTGCCGTTCGCATTCGGCGTCCTTGTTCTCCGGCTGGTTCTGCAGGCGGTCGGCTACGGCCGTGCGTTCGTGCTCGGGCTGGAGCGTCCCGTGGCGGTTCCCCTGAACATGAGCGTGGCCGAACATGCCGAGATCGAAGCGCGCCAGCTTGCGGGGCATGACTGATGGAACCGATCGAGATCGGGCTCTGGACCAGCGCGGGAATGCTGGTCATGGTCGTACTGGGGATGCGGGTGGCCTTTGCAGCGGGCATGGCCGGGTTCGTCGGTCTGGTCTGGCTGCGCTGGAATGGCTTTGACTATGATCCCGCACGGTTTGGAAAGGCCTTCGAGATCAGTGTCCGCATAGCCGGCCTGACGCCCCATTCCAAGGTCAGCGCGCAGGTGCTCAGCCTGATCCCGGTGTTCATACTGATCGGCTACATGGCCTATTATGCGAACCTGACCACGGCGCTGTTCGAGGCTGCAAAACGCTGGATCGCCTGGGTGCCGGGGGGGCTGGCCGTATCCACCGTGTTCGCCACGGCCGGTTTCGCGGCGGTTTCGGGTGCGTCGGTCGCCACCGCGGCGGTCTTTGCCCGGATTGCCATCCCGGAAATGCTCAAGATCGGCTACAACAAGCGCTTTGCCGCCGGGGTAGTGGCCGCCGGGGGCACGCTCGCTTCGCTTATCCCACCCTCTGCAATTCTTGTTATCTATGCGATCATCGTGGAGCAGGACGTCGGCAAATTGCTTCTTGCAGGGTTCATCCCCGGTGCGTTTTCCGCGGTGGTATATGCAGCACTGATCATCGGAATTGCCGTCGTCTTCAAAACTGTCGGGCCGCCGGTTCGGGGTTTTACCTGGCGCGAGCGGTTGGTGTCTCTTCCACCCGCCCTGCCGATCGTTGCGGTCGTCGTGATCATCATCTTCTTTGTCTACAACCCGTTTGGTGATGCCTGGGGAACGCCCACCGAGGGCGGTGCGGTCGGTGCTTTCATCGTCTTTCTGATGGCACTGTATCGCGGGATGCGGTGGTCGGAACTGCGCTCCGCCCTGCTGGATACCGCCAAGCTGACGGTCATGATCTTCACGATCATCTGGGGCGTTCTCATCTATGTCCGCTTTCTGGGGTTCGCGGAACTGCCCGCCGCCTTTGCCGCATGGATCACCTCGCTGGAGATGTCGCCGATGCTGATCCTGATCTGCATCCTGCTGGCCTATGCGGTTCTGGGCATGTTCATGGATGCAATCGGCATGCTGCTTCTGACCCTGCCTGTGGTTTACCCGGCGGTGATGGCGCTGAATGGCGGGGAAGGCGTGGCTGCGGCGGACAGCGCGTTCGGCATGTCCGGTACGATGTGCGCGATCTGGTTCGGCATTCTTGTGGTCAAGATGGCCGAGTTCTGCCTGATCACGCCGCCTATCGGCCTGAACTGTTTCGTCGTGGCCGGCGTGCGGGAAGACCTGACGGTGCAGGACGTGTTTCGCGGGGTCATGCCGTTCTTCGTCGCCGATGCGGTGACCATTGCGCTTCTGGTCGCGTTTCCAGGTATCGTGCTCTATCTTCCGAGTCTGGCCGGCTAGTGGAAAACCGTTGAATCCGCCGTTTCGAGCCGCATCCCGGGGTTGGGAAAATCCGCTGCAAGTAAGCCTTTGGTCCCATTGCCGGGACTTCGCCGCCGCTCTAACGTCTCAAATCAAAACCCGTGGAGGTTTCCAATGCAAATGAACGATTCCCGAGAGATCGCTGCCCCTCGCTCCGAGGTTTGGCAGGCGCTTTTGAATCCGGAGGTTCTCAAGGAATGTGTGCCGGGTTGCCAGGAGATGAGCGGCTCGCCCGAGGACGGGTTCGAGGCCACGGTGGTGCAGAAGGTCGGCCCCGTCAAGGCGACCTTCAAGGGCGCCGTGACGTTTTCGGACATCGTCGAAGGCGAAAGCCTGACCCTCAGCGGCGAGGGCAAGGGCGGTGCCGCCGGGTTTGCAAAGGGCGGGGCAAGCGTGGTGCTGAGCGATCATGGAGATGGCACATTGCTCAGCTATGACGTGGAGGCCAAGGTCGGCGGCAAGCTGGCCCAGCTTGGCAGCCGGATTATCGACGGGTTCGCCAGGAAGATGGCGGAACAGTTCTTTACCCGGTTCCAGGAAACGGTCGAAGGCCCGTCGGCAGAGGGCGATACCGCCGAAACGGGTGCAGAGCCGGAAAAGAAAGGATGGCTCAAACGGATCGTTTCGAGCTGACGAGAACGGATATTGAGATTTCAGACCAGATTGGAGGGGATTGATGGTTGAGGTAAGGCTAGTTGTGAACGGTGTTGA
>CAYGNE010000246.1:0-728 GCA_964351155.1 uncultured Rhodobacterales bacterium
TGTTCTGGGCAGCTTCCGAGGTCGGCTGGGTCGTGGGCCACTCCTATATCTGCTACGGGCCGCTGATTCACGGGAACACAACCATCGTTTTTGAAGGCAAACCCGTCGGCACCCCCGACGCGGGCACGTTTTGGCGGGTCATTTCCGAGCATGGGGTAAAGTCTTTCTTCACGGCCCCGACAGCGATCCGGGCCGTGAAACGCGAGGACCCTAAGGGTGAGCTCACCAAGAATTACGACCTGTCCTGTCTCAATACGCTCTATCTGGCCGGCGAACGGGCCGACCCGGATACGATCGAATGGGCGCAGAGAATCCTCAATGTCCCGGTCATCGACCACTGGTGGCAGACCGAAACCGGCTTTGCCATTGCGGCCAACCCGATGGGCATCGAACATCTGCCGGTCAAGATCGGCAGTCCATCCGTCCCGATGCCCGGATATGACGTACATATTCTGGACGAGGCAGGGCACGAGGTTCCGGCCGGCGAACTCGGTGCCATCGCGATCAAGCTGCCGCTGCCGCCCGGTACCCTGCCCAACCTGTGGAACGCCGAAGAGCGCTTCGTCAAATCCTATCTCAACACGTTCCCGGGCTACTACGAAACCGGCGATGCCGGGATGATCGACAAGGACGGATATCTCTATATCATGGCGCGCACAGACGACGTGATCAACGTCGCCGGTCACCGCCTGTCCACTGGTGGAATGGAAGAGGTGCTTGCCGGGCAT
>CAYGNE010000246.1:738-5318 GCA_964351155.1 uncultured Rhodobacterales bacterium
GTGGCGGAATGCGCGGTGATCGGCGTGACCGATCAGTTGAAAGGCCAGATGCCTGTCGGCTTCCTGTGCCTGAACTCTGGGTCCAATCGCGAGTCCGGCGAAGTCGTGAGCGAAGTCGTCAAGCTGGTGCGCGAAAAGATCGGACCGGTCGCGGCATTCAAACTCGCCGTCGTGGTCGACCGTCTGCCCAAGACACGTTCGGGCAAGATCCTGCGCGGAACCATGGTGTCAATCGCCGATGGCAAGGACTTCAAGATGCCCGCCACGATCGACGATCCCGCCATTCTCGACGAGATCAAAGAGGCATTGCAGTCGATCGGCTACGCCAAGTAACCACATGCGGGCGACAGGTCAGCTGTCGCCCGCCACGATGTCGGCCAGGTATTCGTCCGAGTAATCCACCTCGATCTCGATCCAGATCGGCAGGTGATCCGACATTTCGTGCGTCGTCCACCCCGGATAGGTCGACGGCCAGTTCGCATAGGGCTTGCCGGTATCCGGTTTTGTTCGAATGTCCCGCGCGATCTGTTCATAGGCCGCAACATCGCCGGGGCGGAACACCGCGTCGCGCCAGTCGATCTTGCCCTGCCGCAACAGACGGGTCTTCGTCCCCTCGCCTGAAAACGCGATATGATCGAACAGCCTGTCCCCGCCCAGGTTCGTCGCCCCGAAATCCGGCACATGAAATCCGGCATTCTTCAGGGCTGCCATCATCGCATCCTCGCTGGTTTCGATGTTCATATCGCCCAACAGGATGTAAACCTCGCTTTCTGATTTCGCCCGTTTCATCAACGTGTTGGCCAGAACAGAAATCTCTCGCGCGCGTAAACCGGTGTCGTCGCCAAACCGAATATGGGCCGTGCAAAGCGTGAACCGGAACCATCCGGCCTGAAAGGAGGCAAAGAAGGGCGACCGGGCGATCTGCTCGCCGTCGATAAGTGCTTCGCGCGGCAGAACCACCTCTCCGATCAGGTTGCGAAAGAACACGCGGTTCCTGTTGTACAGGAACGCCATACGTTCATCGTTTCCCGCATCCCCTGCCGTGACATCGGTCACAAAATAATCCCAGTTGCCTCCCAGCAGGCTCATCAGCCGTTTCAACGGTCCCAGATCCGGCTTGATTTCCTGCACCGCACAAATGTCGAAATGATCGATGATCTCGGCAATGTAATGATAGCTTTCGTCCAGCCGGCTCCGCCCACCATCAAAGGCGCGTATGTTCCATGATCCGACGATCAAAGAGTTCGCGCGGCGCTGGTCGCTGATCTGTTCCGCGAGGTCGGCGCGCAATCGCAAAAGGCCTTCGGCGATCCAACCCGCCTGCCCGGGTGCATCTCCGGGGGGATAGTCCTTAATGGATTTGTAATAGGCCATGGAATGGTACCTTCTCGAAATTGCGACCAATATCTGGGATCAGCTTAGGCCAACTCGACCATCGGGACAATTTGTTGCGAATGCTGCCGCCGGCGGTTTTGCTTGCGCCACCAGCGGGCGCAGCTAGGTTGTTAGCAAAGCAAGGAGTCCGCCATGACCGAACGCCCCACGTGGCAGTTGAGCGCCACGGAAATCAGCGCCTTGATCCGGGCCGGAGAACTGACAGCTCGCGACGTGACAGAAGCCGCACTTGACCGGATGCAGGCGGTCAATCCCGGTCTGAACGCGGTGGTCGAGGAACTGGCCGACGAGGCAATGGAACAGGCCGCTGCGCTGGACGCCAGCGACAAGCCGGTGGGGCCATTGCACGGTGTGCCGGTGACAATCAAGGTCAATGTCGACCAGAAAGGGCACGCCACAACAAACGGTGTTGTCGCGTTCAAGGATTTGATCGCGACCGATGATGCGCCCATAGTCGCCAATCTGAAACGTGCCGGGGCAGTGATCATCGGCCGGACCAATACACCGGAATTCTCGTTTCGGGCTGACACCGACAATCCGCTTTATGGCCGCACCCGCAACCCTTGGGGCGACCACCTGTCTCCCGGGGGGTCATCCGGTGGTGCCGGATCTGCGGTGATGTCCGGCATCGGCGCGCTTGCCCACGGCAACGATATCGGTGGCTCGCTGCGGTTTCCCGCGGCCGCGAATGGCGCGGTGACAGTGAAACCCGGGTTGGGTCGCGTCCCGGCCTGGAATCCCAGCCAAAAAGCCGAACGGGGTCTTCTGGCACAGTCCATGTCGGTACAGGGGTTGATAGCCCGGACAGCCAAGGACCTGCACCTGTCCATGCCTGCCGCCATTTGCCCGGATCCACGTGATCCGTTTCACGTGCCTCTGCCATGGCGGGGCAAGGCTCTGGACGGGCCCATCCGGGTGGCCTTTACGAAAGAGTGTTTTGAGTTCGATCTGCACCCCGAGGTCTCGCTTGCGCTTGATACCGCGCGCGATGCATTGACAGATGCCGGATATGTGGTTGATGAAATCGAACCGCCCCTGCTGCGCGAAGCGGGTCGTAGCGGATACCGCGCCCTGATGGGAGAGATTCTCACCTTGATGGGACCTGATATTCTCAAATACGGCTCGACCACGATCAAGTCGGTATTCGACGCGTATTTCGAGCATTTCCCGCCATACGAGGGCGAAGAATTGCTGCAGATGATGGCCCAGCGCAGCCACTATTCACGCGAATGGTCTCTGTTCCTGCAAAAATACCCGCTGGTCGTGACTCCGTTCCTGCCGCAACCTTTCTTCGCCCCGGATCGGGATACAGAGGGGCAAGAAGGTGTACGGGAAGTTCTCGGCTCGGCACTTTACTCCTATGCAATGAACTTCATGGGGCTTCCGGCCGGATGCCTTCCCACGCGGCTTGCTGAACTGCCAACCGGACCGGGCCCGATCAATGTGCAGATCGTGGGACGACGCTGGCGGGAGGACCTGATCGTGGATGCCTGTGTCGCCATCGAGGCACGTGTCGGCCGACTTTGCGATACGCTCTGGCAACGCATGGGATAACAGCTTGAAATCCTGGGCGGTCGCAAACAATGCGGGCGCAGGGTGGCCCCCGCGCCCGACTTTTTTTGACCAATCACTCTTTACCTAACCACTCTCGTATTCCGTACCGTTTACCAACTTCCTCTTTACAATGATCAGACATTGCCACTAACCGTCCGATCACTCTGTAAGCTTGTTCACACAACATGAAAAAAACGTGCAGATATGCCGTTTTTTTTCGGAAGCCCACGCAACGGGCATCGTGCCTTGCGCGTGGGAAAATTCAGGTAAACTGTTCAGAAATAAGACGTTCTTCCAATCCATGGCCCGGATCGAATAGAATTTTATGCTTAATCGATGGTTCGGATTGAATCTCGACCCAGTCGATATCCTTGATCGAAATCGAATCGGCATCCGCCATGACCGGCCGTTTGTCCGCCTCCAACACGTCAAAGCGCACCGTCGCGGTTTTCGGCAACAGCGCGCCGCGCCATCGCCGGGGACGGAAAGCCGCAATGGCCGTCAGGGCCAGCACATCGGAACCGATTGGCAGAATCGGACCATGTGCAGAGTAATTATAGGCAGTGGACCCGGCCGGCGTCGCCAGAAGTGCCCCGTCACAGACGAGTTCGGCCAGCCGAACGCGCCCGTCCACGGTGATCTTCAGCCGGGCCGCCTGCGGGCCGGCTCGCAACAATGAAACCTCATTTATGGCCAGCGCGCGGTGCACCTTGCCGGAACGGTCCGTGGCCCTCATCGACAACGGGTTGATGACCTCTTCCTCTGCAGCCTGCAAACGGTCCATCAGATCCGTTTCACTGTAATCGTTCATCAGAAAGCCGATCGTGCCACGGTTCATACCATAGACCGGCGCCGGCAGGTCCTGAGTGCCGTGCAGGGTGCGCAGCATGAATCCATCGCCCCCCAAGGCCACGATCACGTCGGCCTCTTCCGGTTGCGCATCGCCATAGCGCCCGATCAGTGCCGCACGGGCAGTCTGCGCCACCGGGGCCTCACTGGCCATGAACGCGATTCGTAGTGGCATGGGATCAGGTTTCCGATGTTGCGCCTTCGGGTCCGAAACAACCACACCTTTACCCCGGTGGCCAGCCTTGCCGCACCTTCTGCATGAACCGTCGCAATAAAGCCTTTTCGCCTGTCAGGGTTTCCGATAGGAAATCCGGCAGTTGACACCCCTTCTTTCCTTCTTTGCAGAACGGAGCCTGCCATGACCGCGCCCCACCAAGACGCCGGATTTTTCACCCAATCGCTTTCATCGCGCGATCCCGAGATTTTCGGTGCGATCCGGTCCGAGCTTGGCCGTCAGCGCGACGAGATCGAGCTGATCGCCTCGGAGAACATCGTCTCGGCGGCGGTGATGGAGGCGCAGGGCTCTGTGATGACCAACAAATATGCCGAGGGCTATCCGGGCCGGCGCTATTACGGCGGCTGCCAGTTCGTGGACATCGCCGAGACCCTGGCCATCGAGCGCGCCTGCCGTCTGTTTGACTGCGGTTTTGCCAATGTGCAGCCCAATTCCGGCAGCCAGGCCAACCAGGGCGTGATGCAGGCGCTGATCAAGCCGGGCGACACCATCCTGGGCATGAGCCTGGATGCCGGTGGCCACCTGACCCACGGCGCGCGGCCCAACC
>CAYGNE010000247.1:0-5317 GCA_964351155.1 uncultured Rhodobacterales bacterium
ACCGGATCGCACCGAAAATCTCGGGATCGCGCGATGAAAGCGATTGGGTGAAAAAATCATGGTCGGACATTGGTCATTCTTCCTTGTTAGCCGGTCCATCCCAGCCCGGACGCGATGCAGGTCATCGTCTGCATGAGCGGCACGGGAACGGAGGACATTTCGGATTTCCTGTGAGTGCTCAGAAGCTGGACCTGAAGCCGGTGGACCGCGTCGAGCTGGGTTTTGCGGGCGTCGAACCGTTGCCGGAAATTCGGGAACCTTTCGGCCAGCCGCGCGTCACCCGAGATGAACGAAACCGCCTGCACGCTCCTGGCGTGTTCGTCCCGGATCATGCCCAGGATACGTTGTCTTGCCGCGGGATCCGCGACCAGGCCGGAATAGGCCGCTGCCACGTCCAGATTGACCTGATAGAGCGTCTTTTCGACCTCGTCCACGATCAGCCGGAACAGGCGGGACTGGGCGAACATGTCATGCAAGAGAGCTTCGCCATCCGCCCGGCGCACCTTGCGAAAGGCGGCAACCGCGGTTCCGAACCCGTACCAGCCGGTTATGAGATGGCGGTTCTGCGACCACGCGAAAACCCAGGGAATGGCCCGCAGATCATCAAGGCTGGCCGCACCGAAACGGCGGGCGGGGCGCGACCCGATCTTCAGCATTGCCAGTTCCTCGACCGGGCTGGCCTGCTGGAAGTAATCCAGGAACCCCTCGGTTTCGAGCAACGCGGAATAGGCCACCTGCGAGGTGCCGGCGAGCGCCTCGAACACGTCGACACGTTCCGGAATGGCGCTGGCCGGAACCGCGCTGAGCGATTGAGCAAGCACACTTGACGCCAGCACTTCCAGTTCATGCGCCGCGCCGCTGCGGTTGGCGTATTTCGCGGACACGACCTCGCCCTGTTCGGTGGTGCGCAGGCGGCCAAAGACCGTGCCGGCCGGCTGGGCCGCAATGGCCCGTTCGGTGGGCGCGCCGCCCCGGCTGACCGATCCGCCCCGGCCGTGAAAGAACACCGGTGTGAGGTTGTTGGCGATCAGCACCGCGCTGATGCTGCGCTGCGCTTTTTCGAGTTCCCAGCAGGAGGTCACGAACCCGCCGTCCTTGTTGCTGTCGGAATAGCCCAGCATGATTTCGACCCGGCCCTGTTTTGCCCGCAGGCTGCGGCGGGCGACCGGAACCTTGAGCAGATCGCGCAGAATGGCCGGGGCGGCGCGCAGGTCCTCGATGGTTTCGAACAGCGGTACGACGGACAGGTCGATGGTTTCCGCGTCAAACCCCGCGTGCCGGGCCAGAATGTAGACGCCCAGAAGGTCATCCACCGATCTGGTCATGGACAGGATGAAGGGCCCGATCGCTTCGGGATCGGGTCCGTTCACGGTTTCGCACATCAGTTCGAACAGGCTGAGAAGTTCGCGCGCCTGCCCGGAAACGGCGGCCTTGTCCACCGGGGGCAGGGTCTGATTGCCGAGATCGGCGCGCAACTGCCGCGACCAGGCGTCAGTGCCATAGGCCAGCGTCTTGCCCTGCGCGGCCCAGATTTCCCGCAGGACATCGGTCGTCACGGTCGAATTCTGCCGGATGTCGAGCGTATGGGTCCGGAACCCGAAACAATGGGCCCGCCAGCGCAGCGGCAGGATCAGACGCCGCGCCAGATGTTCCGCCCCGACCGAGCGCAGGCCGCTGTCGACCGTGCGCAGGTCGTCGGTGAACGCGCCAACGTGGTTGTATCCGTCCGCCTCCAGACGAAGCCTGATCGCGGTCAGGGCCTGCCGGAACAACTCGTTCGGGTGGCGCTTTTTCAGTTCATCTTCCCTGCCGCTGCGGGCCACGATCGCCTTGAAGTCCGTGCGCAGGTCGGCATCCATCGGAACGATGACATCGGACACGCTGATTTGGGCGGCCGCAGATCGGAGGTGGCCAATATACATGTCCCGTGCCGCCTGCCGGGCCATGGCCATGGCGTTCCGGGTGACCTCTGTGGTCACGTTGGGGTTGCCGTCGCGGTCGCCGCCGATCCAGCTGTGAAAGCTGAGCAGTCTCTGAATCGGGGGTTTCTTGCCGAATGCGGCGTCAGAAGCCGCGGCCAGCCGTTCGTTCACATCCGGCACCGCGTCGAAAATCGTGTCCTTGAAAAACTGCAGGCCCCAGTTGATTTCATCGGTCAGGGCCGGTCTTTCGATCCGCAGATCCCCGGTCATCCAGAGCAGGTCGATCTCGGCCTCGATATCGGCGATGATCGCGGCGCGTTCCGCAGGTGTCCAGCGGCCGGCTTCCAGCGACTCGAGCCCGCGATAGATGCGGCGATGGATTTCGAGAATGGTGACGCGCCGGGTCTCTGTCGGATGCGCGGTCAGGGTGGGACCGACCAGAATGCGGGAAATGGTGCCCTTGAGGTCATCGAAACTGCGATCGGAGGACTGTTTCAGCGCGTCCGAAAAACTGCCGGTGCCGGTTGTCATGCCGGGTTCTCGGCGGCGTTTGGCGGCGATGATGTCGTCGGCGATCCGGTAGAGCTGAAACCAGATGCTGATGGCCTGAAGATGGTCCGAACTGTGCGTGCCGAGCGGTATGTCCAGGCGCTTTGCATCAAAGATATCGCCGGGCACGGCAGGCGCACGCCTGCCGATCACGTTCGACCAAAGCTGCAATGTGATGCTGCGCAGCCGGTCCGCGTACGGGTCGTCACGCGTCGCTGTCATATCCGGCGCAGGGCATGTCGTATTCATCGTTTGATCCACCCTGTCGCTGGCTGCAACACCCGGATTTCCACCATCGGCAACAGACTTTTCCAAGCATAGGAAAGGCGATGTTGCCATTGGCCGCAACACCCGTTACTCCTGCCTTTGGGTATCTATTTGGGGGATGTTTCACTTATCCTTTCGGGTAGGTTTCGGCGCATTCCGCGCTGGTTTCGGCAAGATGGAGGCAAGATGGTCGATCTGACGCGAAAACCCGAAGGCGGGCCGGTTTCGGTAATCCTCGGGCATGGCAACCCGCTGGTTCTGTCGGCCATGTCAGAGGCTTTCGAGGAGTCTCCGCATTTCACGCTGGTGGCCACGACCTCGACCGCCGAAGGATTCCTGGGCACGACGGCCCGGGTGCCGGCCCGGATCGGCGTGATCGAATGGAGCCTGCCGATCATCGGTGGTGCGCGCCTGCTGGAGGTTGTGCGTGAACAGGGGTCCGGCCCCAGGATCGTGGTTTATGGCGATCAACAGAGCAACCTGCCCAGCCTTGCGATTTCCGGCGGGGCGGCGGGTTTTGCCTCCAGTTCAGGGTCTGAGCAGGACCTTTTGCAGGTCTGCATGGAAGTCGCCCGGGGCAAGATGGTCTTTCCGTTCGTGGATGTCCGCAAACTCCAGGACAACCCGATCAATTCGCTGTCCAAACGCGAACGCGCCATACTCGAAGCGCTGAGCAAGGGTCTGACCAACCGGGAATTGTCCGCGGAGCTGGAAATCTCGGTGAACACGGTCAAGTTTCACCTGTCCAACCTGTATGACAAACTGTCGGTCAAGAACCGGGCCCAGGCCATCGCGGCGTTCTTCAATTCGCAGAGCCAGAACTGACGCGGCGTGCTTTGGGAAAGCGCCTGACCGCTTTCTGATTGGTTCCCGGTCCGGATCAGCTTAGATAGGGTAGGCAGTTACGCAGATCGGGAAACGACCGCATCCCGCAGGGAGGGGCGGTCACACATTGGGAAAACAGGCCGATAGTCATGCCAACAGAGCTTCGCGATGCCCATGAACTGACGTCCGGGAGCAAGGATTCCATGCTTCAGATGGCGATCGGGCGGCAAATCCGGAAACTGCGGCATTCCAAGAACCTGACCGTCACCGACCTTTCGCGGGCGTCGTCGGTATCGGTTGCGATGATTTCGAAGATCGAGAACGGGCACACCTCGGCGTCGCTGGGCACGCTGGAGCGGATCGCCGGGGGGCTGAGCACGTCGATCACCTCGTTGTTCGCCCAGTATGAAGAACACAGGGACGTGTCCCACGTGCCTGCCGGCGAGGGGCTGGAAATCGAACGGCGCGGCACGCGCGCGGGTCATCATTACCGGCTTCTGGGTCATGGTGTGCGCGGCGAGGTCGATGTCGAACCTTACCTGGTCACGCTCACCGACAAGGCCGACGTGTTCCCGTGGTTCCAGCACAGCGGCGTCGAGTTCCTGTACATTCTCGAAGGCGAAATGGATTACAGGCACGGCGACCAGGTTTATGCGCTCAAGGCGGGCGACAGCCTGTTCTTTGACCCGCAATCCATCCACGGGCCGGACAGGCTCCGCGAGTTTCCAATCCGGTTCCTTGCGATCATCAGTTACGAGCGCAAATCCTGAGACTGGTCTGAACGGCCGTGATCCGGAAACGGGAAACGCCGGCCATGGTGGCCGGCGTCGTTGGTTTTGATGCGCCCGGATCAGTCGACGCGCGCGCGCGCCTCGTCGTCAAACACCCGTTGCAATCGTTCGGGTTTGCGCGCCTCGGCGTCGTCGGCTTCCAGCTCCTTGGTTTCGATCCGCTTTTGCATCACGTGAAATGCCAGCCAGAACACCAGCCCGACGAGAAAGAGCAACATCTCTGTGCCCACCATCGGATAGATAGGGCCGATTTGCGACAGGTCGGCGCCTGCCCAGGTTTCGATTGGAGTCATAGACATTTGCTTACCTCCCTAGAGCAGCCCGAGTTTCTTGGCTTCTTCGATATCCGCCTGTGACACTTCGATGGCGTCGGCCTCTTCGGCAAACTCCTCGCTCATGTCGAGACCCACCAGTTCAACCGCTGGCGGCACCCGCAGCATTCCCATGCCCTGCAGGATCTTGGACACGATGAAGGCCGGAATGAAACCCAGGACGATCGCCATGATGCAGGCGCCGAGGAACTGGCCCCAGGGCGTGATGACGGCGACGGGATCGTGATAGCCCGCCGTGGCCGGATGGCCCCAGAGCACGAAGCCGCAGATCACCAGACCGATGAAACCGGCATAGCCATGCACGGCAACCGCGCCGACCGGATCGTCGATCTTGAACCGGCGTTCGACCCAGAAGTGCAGCTTGTAGGCACAGTAGGCGCCGATGGCCCCGATGATCATCGCCTGGATCGGGTGATAGAGGTCGTTCCCGGCAGAGGCCGTGATGACCCCGGCGAGACCGGCGGAATACGTCCAGAAGGCTTCGCCCTTGGAGACGATGTATCCCATGAGCAACCCGCCTGACAGAGACATCAGGAAGTTGAACACGATGGCCGAAAGGGTGGTTGGCGTAAGGTAGATGGTGGTCGCGGTAAAGTTCACCTTGCCCTCGGCGCCGCCCAGCGTGCCGTAG
>CAYGNE010000248.1:0-5296 GCA_964351155.1 uncultured Rhodobacterales bacterium
TCACTGGTGGTGATAGCCGCAAGTCATTGGGACTGACCGGTGACGAAGAGGTTTCGATCTCGGGTCTGGACACGATCCAGCCGCTGCAGGACGTACCCTGCACCATCAAGTCTGCGGATGGATCGGTGAAGGAGATCACGCTCAAATGCCGGATCGATACCGCGATCGAGATCGAGTACATCGAACATGGTGGTGTTCTGCACTATGTGCTGCGTAATCTGGCCGGGGCGGCCTGATCTTTATGACAGATGACGGTTTCGGGCGCCCAACGGGCGCCCGTTTTTTTGGGGGGGAGGATCAGAATGACACGCACCGCACTCGTCACCGGTGCAGCGCGCGGGATTGGCCGGGCAATCGCAATCGATCTGGGTCGCGATCATGCACTGGCTTTCACCCACTTCAGCAGCGACCCGTCGGCCATTCTGGCCGAGCACCCTGATGCTTTGCCCATTCATGCCGACCTGACCCAAACCGGGAGCGCCGAACATGTTGTCAATGCGGTGCTGGAACGGTTCCGACGCCTGGACACACTGATTCTGAATGCCGGAGCGATACAACTGGACGAGTCAGAGCATCCGGACAGGTTGTTCCAGACCAACGTTCTGGCCAATGACGCATTGCTGGCCGCCGCACGCCCGCATTTGAAACCGGGGGCATGCGTCGTGGCAATCTCTTCGGTCAATGCCATCCTGCCGTCTTCGTCTGCCGTGCTTTATTCTGCCAGCAAAGCAGCGTTGAACACCTGGGTGCGCGGGATGGCCAAGAACCTCGGGCCGGATGGCATCAGGATCAACGCGGTTGCGCCCGGAGCCACCGAGATACCCGAGTCGCCCCGACCGACCGGGCTGATCAAGCAATTTGCCGAGCTCACTGCGTTGCGACGGATTGGCCGGCCCGAAGACATCGCGCCGGTTGTCCGGTTTCTGGCTTCCAAATCGGCTGGTTTCATGACCGGCGAAATCCTGAACGTATCAGGCGGCTATCGTCTTTGACCGGGCGATCTGCCGCCGTCCGGAGTCCCGGTTTTTACCGTGCTGCCTCGAGCGCCGGACGCAGGGTTTCGGTAATCACGCGTTGGGTGAGCGGACCGGCCACGCGCAACAGGATGGTACCGTCACCATCCACCACGTAGGTTTCGGGCACACCATAAACACCCCAGTCCAGCGCCATCTTGCCCTGTTCATCCGCGCCCATGGCTGCATAGGGATCGCCCAGTTCCTCCAGGAACCCAAGCGCGTTGGCTTCCTTGTCCTTGTAGTTGATGCCGTAGACCGGCAGCCCCTCGTCGGCCAGCGCTTCGAGATTGGGGTGCTCGACCCGGCAGGGTGCGCACCAGCTGGCCCAGTAATTGACCAGTTTCACCTGCCCGTCGCGCAGGTCGGAATCTGTGAAGCTCACCTTTCCCGGCATCTCTGTCAGAACCACCGGCGGCGCTGTCTGACCCTTGCGCGCGGATGGCAGCGCCTCGGGATCCTCACGAAACATGCCCACGAGGGCCAGCACAACAAAGGCCGCGAACACCAGTGGCGGCGCAATCATGAGCGGCGAAACCTTAGCCATTCCGCATCATCCGTTGTTCGACTTCTTTCATTTCCGCACGCACTTTGCGACCGCGCCAGATGGTCACCGCGACCAGCAGCACCAAGAGAAGGATCGAGGCGGCGTAGGCCGCCAGAACGGTGTCGCCATATTTTCCGAGATCCGGCATCATGCCCCTATCCTTTCGCGTGCCAGCAGCGTCTTGACCCGGCGGGCGCGGATTTCGGTTCCGGTGCGATAGAGCACCAGTGCAATGAACAAGAGGACAAACCCGATGATGCAGACCAGCAGCGGAAAGAAAAAGACGTTGCTGACCTTTTCCTCGGTATCCGTCCCGGTGATGGCCCCTGCCCGCATCACGGAAGCCCCCTGATGCAACCCCTGGTTCCAGAAATTCACCGCATAACGGGACAGGATCGCAAAAACCGAACCGACCAGACACAGGACCGATGTCAGATCAGCGGCAGTATCCGGGTTGTCGATGGCCTCCCACAGGGCAATGTAGCCGAGATAGAACAAGAACAGGATCAGGAAGGACGTCAGGCGCGGATCCCACGCCCACCATGTGCCCCACATCGGCTGGCCCCAGATGGCACCGGTCGCCAACGCGATCAGCGTCATCACCACCCCAATCGGTGCAGCTGCCCGGGCCGCCAGTGCGCTGACATGGTGGCGGCGGATCAACCAGACCAGTGACGTCACCAGCATCATGAACCAAGCATTGATCGCCATAAGTGCCGAGGGCACGTGCAAATATATGATCTTGACCGTTGATCCCTGCCGGTAATCGTCAGGTGTAAAGAAGAACCCCCAGACCAGACCAACGACAAGGCAGATCGACGCGGACCACCAGAAGAACGGCTGCACCCGTTCGGACGTGGCGAGGAACTTCCTGGGATTGGCGTATTCCCAGAGGGCGTTGGCTTTGGCTGCAAAAGACATGGGGGTTATCTAGTCCGAGTCGGGGTCCATCTCAATTGACAAAGATCAACGCAGGTTGACACGAAGCACGGCAGCGCTGGCAAAAGGCAAAAGCGCCACCGTGCCTGCGGTGATCCCGGCCAGCATCAGCAACGGTGTCGTTGTGTTCAGCCCCTCGGCCCCGCGCCGGGCCACCTCGGCACCAAAGATCAGGGTCGGCACATAAAGCGGCAGAACCAGAAGGGACAACAAGAGCCCCCCGCGTTTCAGCCCGACCGTAAGCGCCGCGCCGAATGTCCCGATGACCGACAGTGCCGGTGTTCCCAGCAAGAGCGATACCAGGAGCCAGAAAAAACCCGGACCCGGCAAGTTCAGCAGAACGCCCAGAACCGGCGCGGCCAGAACCAGCGGCAAACCCGTGGTGATCCAATGTGCCAGCGCCTTGATCGTGACAACGGATTCAAGAGGCAGCGGCGCGGTCGCCAGCAGATCAAGAGAGCCGTCCTCCCAATCCAATGCAAGTAGCCGGTCCAGAGACAGCAGACAGGCCAGCAAGGCCCCGAGCCACAGAACGCCGGGCGCGATGGTCGCCAGCAAGGACGATTGCGGGCCGACACTGAACGGGACCAGAACCGTCACGATCAGGAAGAATGCCAGACCCAGACCAAATCCGCCCCCGGCGCGGAACGCCAGCTTCAGGTCACGCAGCAGCAGGGCGATCACAGGAAATCTCCGTCGAAATCGTCAACGGCGCGGGGTTTCGCGCGGTATGGGCCGACATCCAGGATCTCCGCGTCCAGTCCAAGGTCGATATGAGTGGCGATTATCGCACTTCCGCCCTGCCCCAGATGGGCACGAATGGCATTTGCGAACATCGCCACCGCAGCCACATCCAGTGACACGGTCGGCTCGTCCAGAACCCAGATGGGCCGCCCCGTGACCAGCAGGCGCGACAATCCAAGACGCCGTTTCTGACCCGCTGAAAGGTTCCCGGCATGCCGTGTCGCCAATTCGTTCAGTTCGAACGCATCCAGCGCGGGCCCGACGCCGGTGCGGCCAAACACGCTGGCCCAGAATTGCAGGTTTTCCGCGACGCTGAGTGTCGGTTTGATGCCGTCAGAGTGGCCCGCATAGGCGATGGTATCCTCGGCGCCGTCGATCTGCCCGGACAGCGGCGGCTGCAGCCCGGCCAGGGTGCGCAGCAAGGTTGTCTTGCCGATCCCGTTGGGGCCGCGCACGACCAGCGCGCTCCCCGGCTGCAGATCAAAGCCAAGACCCTGCAATACCGGCACACCGCCGCGCGCAATGGACAGATCAGAAACAGTCAGCGTCATGAAGGCCGCATAACCGATTGCCGGGCGGCAAAAAAGCCTAAACCGGCAACAGCGCCAAGGCGACGCGACGCCCTTCGGACAACAGCACGTTATAGGTCCGGCAGGCCGCCGGAGAATTCATCACCTCGACGCCGATGCCCGCGCCTTCCAGTTCGCTCCGCAATGCTGCGGGGATATTGGCGATCTCCTGGCCTGTTCCGACAAACAGCACGTCGATCTGTGCGATCAGGGCCAAGAGCGGCTTGCTGTCGTTGAACCCGCCCCACGGACCGGTTCCGGCGGGACCCGTCAGCACCGATCCTTCGTACCGGTTTCCCCCGATCCGGAAAAAGCCCGGACCATACCCGTCGACCGGGGTGGCGTCAGTGTATTCGACTTCGTTCAAACGCATCTTCAGCCTCGTTTCTCTCAATCCCAGAGCGGCAGACCCATGATCGCGGAAACGGCCACGATCACGTAGGCGATGGCCCGGTATACCCCGGCTTTGTCCGGATTGAAAACGGCAGCACCGATCACGTTTCCAAGAAGATTGGGCAGAACCAGGCATCCACCAAGCAGCAATGGCATCGCCACAAGATCGCCGCGCAACCCGATGATCGCCAAGGCGATGAAATCGAAAAAGAACAGATAGAGAAACACGTTGGCCCGCACCACCCGAACCGGCAGGGTGCTGGCCATGTAAAAAAGGATGACCGGTGGCCCGGGAACCCCTGTCAACCCGCCGGTGAAGCCTGCGACACCGCCGATCGTTCCGATCAGCGGCGGGCGCAGCGACCCGGTATAGCGCACCCCCAGAACCAGACAGGCCACGAGCGCCAGTGAAAGCCCGGACAGGGCATAGCGATAAGTTTCCGGTGCCACGGCCGACAACGCCATCAGGCCAACAGGAAACAGGCAGAGCGTTCCGCCCAGCAAAAGCAGCAGATCCCGGCGGTGCGAATCCTTCAGCGCACGCGGAACATTCGGGATGGGGCCGAAGATATCCATCACGATCAGCGTGATGATCGCCCAGAGCGGCGGGATGAACTGGGCGGTGACCGGGAGATAGATCATCGCCGTGCCAAAGCCGGAAAATCCGCGCACCGTCCCGGCAACAAGTGCCGCAAGGATCAGCCAGCCCAGCCCAGGCAAACCCAGGGCCTGGACCAGCAGATCAGGCATCTATGTTGGCATATTGGTTTCCGGCAGTATTGTCCGGCTTGGACCAGTCCCGCTTGACCCCGAGATACAACAATATGGTCGAGGCCACGAAAATCGACGAATAGGTGCCGACGATCACGCCCCAGATCATCGCAAAGACAAAGCCGCGGATCACGTCCCCGCCCAGCACGAACAGCGCGACCAGAGCCAGGAGCGTGGTGATCGAGGTCATGAAGGTCCGCGACAATGTCTCGTTGATCGACAGGTTGAGAACCTCGGCGAGTGACAGTTTCTTGTACTTGCGCAGGTTCTCCCGCACCCGATCAAACACCACCACGGTGTCATTGAGCGAATAGCCGACA
>CAYGNE010000249.1:0-5258 GCA_964351155.1 uncultured Rhodobacterales bacterium
AACATGTCATCGAGGCCTATCTGGGTACGGGATTGAAGAACAAGGAGAAGGTGGGCGCATGACGGGGGACAAGACGTCGGCAACTGGCGCCGGAGCGGGTCGGATATGAGCAAGAGCCCCTATCAGGACGATCGCGGAAACAAGGACGTGACGATCACCAACCCGCACGGAGCCGGCACCTTGCAGGCGCGTCCGGGGACCGGCAAGGCGATGGACACCACGCAGGCCTTTCTGATCGGTGACACGATGACCGGCGGATATGGCAAGGGACCGGATATCCTGCACGACTGCACGGTCGCCGTGGACAAGGGTGAAATCGCCGTGATCGTCGGGCCCAATGGCGCCGGCAAGTCAACCGCGATGAAGGCGGTGTTCGGTATGCTGGATGTCCGGCAGGGGTCGGTCCGGCTGGACGGCGAGGACATCACCGACCTCACCCCGCAGGACCGCGTGGTCAAAGGCATGGGTTTCGTGCCCCAGACCAACAACATCTTCACCTCGATGACCGTCGAGGAGAACCTCGAAATGGGCGCGTTCATTCGAACCGATGATTTTTCCGAAACGCTTGCACAGGTCTATGACCTGTTTCCGATCCTCAAGGATAAGCGCAGGCAGGCTGCGGGCGAATTGTCCGGTGGGCAGCGCCAGCAGGTGGCCGTTGGCCGGGCACTCATGACCCAGCCAAAGGCTCTGATGCTGGACGAGCCGACGGCCGGCGTCAGCCCGATTGTGATGGATGAATTGTTTGACCGGATCATCGAGGTCGCCCGCACCGGCATTCCGATCCTGATGGTGGAACAGAACGCCCGGCAGGCTCTTGAAATCGCTGACAAAGGATATGTACTCGTACAGGGAAGAAATGCCTATTCGGATACTGGTCAGGCCTTGCTGGCCGATCCCGAGGTCCGCAAGAGTTTTCTGGGAGGATGAGAATGGCGGTATCCTCTGCGCTGCTGTGCCTGACTGCGGCACAGGCCGTTGCCGAAAACCGGTTCTCGTGTCGCTTTGATGTTGATGGCGGAGAAACCGAAATCCTCCTGAACCGGGACAAGACCGGTTGGCGGATGGAGATGGAAGAGGGCCGAAACGCCAGCTTCCACGCTGTCACGCAAACCTCGAGCGACATGTTGCACCTATTGTCCACGGATCAGGACCCGGACGCAGGCGCCGTATCGCTGCTTTCAATCGCGCCGGACGGCAGCGCGTTCCTGTCGCTTCACGGGTCGTTTCCGACCCCTGCCGCCGAACTGTTTACCGGTCAATGCGAGGCTCGTGACTGATGGATTTCCTTAACGCGATCATTGCCCTGTCCAATTTTGTCCTGATCCCCGGCATAGCCTATGGCAGTCAACTCGCCTTGGGTGCGCTGGGCGTCACGCTGATCTATGGCATCCTGCGGTTTTCCAACTTCGCCCACGGCGATACGATGGCCTTTGGCGCGATGATCACGATCCTTGTGACATGGTGGATGCAGGGCGTCGGCATCAGCCTGGGTCCATTGCCAACTGCACTGCTCGCCCTGCCCTTTGGCATTCTGGGCTGCATGGTTCTGGTGCTGGTCACCGACAAACTCGTCTATCAATTCTACAGGGAACAAAAAGCCAAACCCGTCATCCTCGTGATTGTGTCCATGGGCGTGATGTTCATCATGAACGGTCTCGTGCGCTTCATCATCGGACCGGACGATCAGCAATTCGGCGACGGCGCGCGGTTCATCATCTCGGCGCGTGATTTCAAGAAAATGACCGGCCTCGAAGAAGGTCTGTCGATCAAGACCAGCCAGGGCATCACGGTCATCACGGCGGTGGTGGTTGTCGCATTGCTGTTCTGGTTCCTGAACCGCACCCGCACCGGCAAATCCATGCGCGCCTATTCGGATAACGAGGATCTGGCCCTGCTTTCGGGCATCAATCCGGAGCGCGTGGTGATGATCACCTGGCTCATCGTGGCCGCACTCGCGACCGTGGCGGGGGTTCTGTACGGGCTGGACAAGTCATTCAAACCCTTCACCTATTTCCAGCTTTTGTTGCCGATCTTCGCCAGCGCCATTGTCGGTGGGCTGGGCAACCCGCTCGGGGCGATTGCGGGCGGATTCATTATCGCGTTTTCCGAGGTCACGTTTACCTATGCTTGGAAAAAAGTCGCGATCTACCTGCTGCCCGAGCGGTTTGAACCGGACACGCTGGTGCAGTTGCTCAGCACCGATTACAAGCTTGCGGTTTCCTTTGGCATCCTGCTGATCGTGCTGCTGTTCCGACCCACCGGTATTTTCAAAGGTAAGGCGCTATGAGCGAGTCCGTGAAGAACACCGCCCTGTTTGCCATTGTCGGCGGACTTATCCTTCTGACCGGGTTCATGCAAAGCTGGAACGCCGCGCTGCTGGTTCTAAACATGGGGTTGATTTCCGCGATCATGGCAATTGGGGTAAACCTGCAATGGGGGTTTGCCGGTCTGTTCAACATCGGGGTCATGGGGTTTGTCGCCCTGGGCGGTCTGGCCGCTGTTCTGGTGTCGATGCCTCCGACCACCGAAGCCTGGGCCGCCGGTGGCGCCGGGATCATCGTGGCGCTTCTGATGGGCGCAGCAACGGTTGCGGCCGCCGTTTTCCTTGTCAAACGGATGCGACCCGGCGGCATGCGAACACTGGCGCTGCTTGCATTGCTGGTTGGCGGGTTCTTTCTGTACCGCGCGGTTCTGGATCCGTCCGTGGAGGCCGTCGAGAAAGTCAGCCCCGCCGCGACGGGATACCTGGGCGGTCTGGGCTTGCCGGTGATCATCGCCTGGCCGGTTGGCGGGCTGCTTGCGGCCGGTGCCGCCTGGCTGATCGGCAAGACGGCGCTGGGACTGCGTTCGGACTACCTGGCAATCGCGACGCTTGGTATTGCCGAAATCATTATTGCCGTGCTCAAGAACGAAGACTGGTTGTCGCGGGGGGTCAAGAACGTGGTCGGTATTCCGCGCCCGCTGCCCTATGAGATCGATCTGCAGAACGATCCCGGCTTTGTCGAACGCGCCGCCGGTTTTGGTATGGACCCGGTCACCGCCTCCACGCTCTACGTCAAGCTTGGCTATGCTTTCTTGTTCATGATCGTCCTGTGCGTCCTTTTATGGATGGCGCAGAAAGCGCTGCACAGCCCTTGGGGCCGAATGATGCGGGCCATTCGCGATAATGAGATCGCCGCCGAGGCGATGGGCAAGGACGTGACACGACGGCACTTGCAGGTCTTCGTTCTGGGCAGCGCGATCTGTGGTATCGCCGGCGCGATGATGACCACGATGGACGGGCAATTGACTCCGGGTACGTATCAGCCGCTGCGGTTTACCTTCCTTGTCTGGGTCATGGTCATCGTTGGCGGGTCGGGCAACAACTTCGGCTCCGTTCTGGGCGCGATGTTGATCTGGTTCCTTTGGGTGCAGGTCGAACCGATCGGAATTTTCCTGCTCGAGGCTCTGACCGCGGGAATGCCCGATGGCGATTTCAAGGATCATCTGCTCGACAGCGCGGCGCATATGCGGTTGCTGACGATGGGGCTGGTCCTGATCCTGGTGTTGCGGTTCAGTCCGCGGGGCCTGATTCCGGAGAAATAGCGCCGCCCCGGGCCTGCTATTTCGATCCAGCTTGTTTTTTTAGGGATTTCTGCTCATCCTTTGGGTGAGAGGAAAAACTGGACGTTTACATGCAGGATGTGCAGCGTCGCCGCGCGCTCAAAGAGGTCACCGCGGACATCATAGCATCCAGTACCATACCCCAGGTATGGAATGTGTTCTGCGATGCCATGGTGTCATACAAGTTCGACAAGCTTCTGTATGGTGGATCGCGCTTTCCCACCGAGCGCTTCCTGGGCGATATCCGCGAGGCATTGATCTTGCATTTGGGCCCGCAGGCCTATGCTGACGTGTATCTGGGCGAAGAATTGTACTTGCATTCACCAAGCTATGACTGGGCGGAAAAGAACAACGGGTTTGCCAGTTGGCCCGATGCGCTCCGGCAGTTCAAGGGGCAACCTTCACCGCAACAGATGCGCATCCTTCAACTGAATGCCAAGTTTGGCGTGGTGGCGGGGTATGTGGGCAGCCTGAGCGCGGTCGTGCCCGGCATGAACGGCGTCATCGGTATCAGCCCCGTCGCCGGATTGAACCAGGATGACGCCGACGAGATCTGGGCGAATGACGGTGCAGATATCGAAACCCTGTGCAATCTGATGCATCTTCGGATCAGCAGTCTGCCGCAGACCGGGCAGCGGCGGCCTCTGACCACCCGTCAACGCGAAACGCTGGAATGGTATTCCCAGGGCAAGACGGCCCAGGATATCGCACTGATCATGAATGTCAGTGTCGGAACCGTCGAGAAGCATCTCAAGATGGCACGCGACTCGCTGGATGCGCAAACGACGGCGCATGCAGTCAAGAAAGCCACGTCGCTGAACCTGCTGACGGCCTGAGTTTCGGTCAACGAGACTATCGCCCTTTGAACAATCCCCCCAGAATACCCCGCACGATGCGCCGCCCGGTGGTGCCGGTCAATTCCTTCATCACGTTCTTGGTCAAAGCCTCGGCAAACCCATCGGCCTGTTTGGCTGGTCGCGATGTCGACCGGGTAACCCGCGTTCCCGAGTAGCGGCGTCCGGCATTGTACTCCCGGAACATCGGTTCCATTTCTTCGGCCTTTTCCTCGGCTTCCGCGGCCTTGGCCGCAGCTTCGTTTGCCCGCTGCGCGAGGATTTCATACGCCGATCTGCGATCCAATGTCTGGTCGTATTTTCCCGCCATGTCGGATGCGGCAAGATGGGCCTTGCGCTCCGCGGCGGTGATCGGGCCGAGCTGCGATGATGGTGGGCGGATCAGGGTGCGTTCAACGATGCCCGGCACACCCTTGTCCATCAGCATCGACGTCACCGCTTCGCCGACACCGACCTCTCGGATGGCGTCCTCGGTCGAAAATCGCGGATTCTCGCGATAGGTTTCCGCCGCCAGTTTCAGATTCTTGCGGTCCTTGGCGGTAAAGGCGCGCAAGGCGTGCTGAATGCGATTGCCGAGCTGGCCCAGAATGTCTTCGGGCACATCTGCCGGGTTTTGGGTAATGAAGAACACGCCTACCCCTTTTGAACGAATAAGTCTGGCCACTTGTTCGACCTTATCCACCAAAGCTTTTGGCGCGTCATCGAAAAGCAGATGGGCTTCATCAAAGAAAAAGACCAGCTTGGGTTTGTCCGGGTCACCAACCTCGGGCAGTTCCTCGAAAAGCTCCGACAAGAGCC
>CAYGNE010000250.1:0-385 GCA_964351155.1 uncultured Rhodobacterales bacterium
GGCGTCACCGTGGCGGCAGGTTTGGTCATGTTGAAGAACTCTTACGTCAGCATCAGATTACAATGGGCCGTGCCTTAGCAACCCGGTCCAGCGCCATCAACGTGTTTATCAACGCCGGCATCTGGTCCAGTTGGATCATGTTGGGGCCGTCGGACGGGGATTTGTCCGGATCCTCGTGGGTTTCGATGAAGACGCCGGCGACGCCGATCGCGACGGCGGCGCGGGCCATGACGGGGGCGAATTCGCGTTGCCCGCCCGAGGATCCGCCGCGGCCGCCCGGTTGCTGGACCGAGTGGGTGGCGTCGAACACCACCGGGTAGCCGGTCTGCGCCATGATCGGCAGGCTGCGCATGTCGGCGACCAGCGTGTTGTAGCCGAACGAGAC
>CAYGNE010000250.1:395-5256 GCA_964351155.1 uncultured Rhodobacterales bacterium
CGGTTGCACCGGCGGCGAGCAGCATGTCGGTCTGCCGGCACAGAAAGGCGGGGATCTGCAGGATATCGACGGCATCGGCCGCGGGGGCGCATTGCGCCTCGTTGTGCACATCGGTCAGGACGGGCACGCCGATCCTGGATTTGACATCGGCCAGTATCTGCAGCCCGGCATCGATGCCGAGCCCGCGCGTGCCGGACAGGCTGGTGCGGTTGGCCTTGTCAAAGGAGGCCTTGAAGACGTATTGCGCGCCTTGCGCCGCGCAGGCCTCTTTCATGGCGCCGGCGATCGTCTGCGCGTGGTCGGCGCTTTCGAGCTGGCAGGGGCCGGCGATCACCGTCAGCGGCTGATCGTTTCCGATGGTCAGACCGGCGACTTGGACATGTGTCATGATTAGGATGCTACCTGTTCTCTGAGGATCGACGCCGTAAGCGAGATCATCAGATAGATGCCCGCAAAAACCAGAAATGCAAGGACAGTGTTTTCGAACTTGCGCGGGTAGGAGGGTTCCTGGCTGGGCACCGGGTTCACCGAGACGGTGAGATAACGGACCTGCCGGTTGGCCTCCATCCGGGTCTGTTCGACCTGTTGCAGGGCGGATTGCAGCATCATGTCGCGGGTTGCCAGATCGGCCTGCGCCATCTGGATGCGCACCGACAGTTGCGCCAGCGAATTCTCGCCCTTGGAGGCGTCGATCATGCGGGCGTTGAGCGACGCCAGCAGGTCCTCCAGCCGTCCAATATCGCCGCGTGCGCCGTCAACCTTGGCCTGGTTGGGGCGGGCGTTGTCCAGAAGCGCGGCCAGCTGCAACTGCTTTTCCTGAAGCTGGATTTCCACGTTGTTGATCTGTGAACGCAGGCTGGAGATCACGCCTTCGGGGTCGAGGATCGACCCCCTTTGCTGCAGTTCGACCAGTGCCTGTTGCGCCTTTCGCCTCTCTTCCTGTGCATTTTCAAAGCCTTGCAGGGCATCTTTCATCTGGTCTCCGCGTTTCTGCTGGGACAGGTTGTTTACGCGCTCTTCGGCGTAAGAGATCAGATGACGGGAGAATTGTGCACTGATGGCGGGGTCGGCAGCGACAACTTCCATGCGGATCACGCCTTCGGTCGGGTCATAGCCGATGCGCACCCGTTTCCTGTAGGTCTTGTAGGCCTCTTCGTTGGTTGCGTCCGCCGCCAGTTTCTGGATCGGATCGATCCAGTCCTGACTGAAATGTTCCTTGTATCCCAGGTCGTTGTCCAAACGCAGCATGGCGTCCTTGGACTGCAGGTAGGATTGCACGGCGATGGAATCCTGGCTGGTTGCGAATTGGGTGCCCGACAGCAGCCCGCCCAGCCCGCTGCCCCCGGCATTGTCGGCCTGAAGGATCAGGAATTCGGATTTGGCCGCATACATCGGGGTCGCGACCCGGGAGAAGTAATAACCTGCGATAACTGTCGGAAGAAGAACGAAAAATGCCAGTCGAGTAAGCAACAGCGCCAAGCGCCGGCGACGGCGCAGCGTAATGTCGCGCTGGATCGCGCTGATTTCCCTTGTGCGCCGTTCCGCCGGGCTGAGCTCTGTCGAGGGCAGGCCGATCTTGCCGGGTTCGACCGTCTGGGGCAGCTGGACGCGGGGTGTCTGCGCGGCGTTTTCCTTGCCGTCCGCGTCTGCGTCCGCGTCGGGCCCGGGCACCACAAGTTCGAGCATGTGGGTGCGCTTGAACGGGTCGATGCCGCGTTGCCGCAACAGCCGCACCGCATCGAAATCCGAGGTTGGCGACAGGTTGTGTTTCTGTGCCACGCGGCGGGCCATGCGCAGTTGCCGGCCGGTCAGGCCCTCGGCCTTGACGGCGGCGATGTCCTGCTCGGCGCCGGTGGGCGGAACTTCGCCGGTGCCGGCGTCGCCGGCGGGTTTGGCCGGTTCCTGGGGCAGGGATTCGACTTCGCTCTGGCCGAGCGCCTGAACCAGATCCTCGGGCAACTGCGCCTCGTCTGCGGCCTGCGCCGCCGTTCCACCGCGCCGGATGCGGAATTTCTTAGCCCTGGGTTTCGTAGTCATACAGCTGTTTGGCCTCTTCCAAGGTGTCGAACATGTGCAGGTGCCCATCGAGCAGCACGGCGGCGGAGCGGGCGAATTTTTCCAGAATGGAAGGCTGGTGGGACACGATGATGATGGTCGTGGTTTCCAGCCGTTCCTGCAGGATCGCGCCGGCCTTCTTGTTGAACTCGACATCCGTCGTGCCGGGCATGCCTTCGTCGATCAGGTAGATGTCAAAATCCAGCGCCAGCATCAGAGCAAAGGAAAACCGGGCTTTCATACCGGCGGAATACGTGCCCAGCGGCTGGTCGAAATACTCGTCCAGATTGCACAGCCAGCGGCAATAGGATTCGACGTAATCCGGGTCCAGCCCGTAAAGCTTGGCAATGTAGCGGCTGTTTTCCATCGCCGACACCTTGCTGACCACGCCGCCCATGAAGCCGAGCGGAAACGAAATGTTGCAGCTGCGCCGGATTTCGCCCTCGTCCGGTTTTTCGAGCCCGGCCATCATGTTGATCAGCGTCGTCTTGCCGGTTCCGTTGGGGGCCAGCACGCCAAGCGAGTTGCCGAGTTCGACGCGGAACGACACCCGGTCCAGGATCACCTTGCGCTGGGTGCCCGTCCAGAAGGATTTGCTGACATTCTCAAATTCAAGCATCGGTGTTCAGGCACGTCGCGTGCTGTTCTTGTCATTCCGGGCGGTGTTCTGTTCTGCTCTGCCCACGCCTCTTTATCAGACGAGTGTTAACGGGGTATATGCCGACTTGGGCCACATTATGTCCAATTGTGAAACAAATATCCAACGGCAAAACGGGGAATTTTCCGTTATCATTTGCGGTTATCCGTGCAGGCCGGGCGCGACCGGCCCCGCGCCGGGCGGTACGGACTGTATCCGGAACGGAAATGCCGGGGAACCGGGCCAGGGCGGGTCGGGAAGGAAACGATGAACGGTAACGCGCGGGCACTGTCCGATCGCATCAGGGCCTGTACCCTGTGCAGCGCGCGGTTCGCGGCGACCGCCACGCATCATGCGCCCCGGCCGGTTGTCTGGTTCCGGCCCGGCGCAAGGCTGTTGATATGCGGGCAGGCGCCGGGTGCGCGGGTGCATGACTCGGGCCGGCCATTCACCGACCCGTCGGGCGACCGGCTGCGCGATTGGCTGGGCATCGACGCGGCGGCGTTTTACGATCTTGACCGCGTGGCCGTGGTGCCGATGGCGTTTTGCTTTCCCGGCTATGACGCGCGCAAGGCCGATCTGCCGCCGCCGCCGATCTGCGCGGGAACCTGGCATGACGAGGTGATGGCGCATTTGCGTGACGTTGAACTGACGGTTCTGGTGGGGGGCCATGCGCAACGCTGGCATATGGGCGCGCGCGGGTCGGTCACCGACACGGTGGCCGGATGGCGGGACCATGCGCCGCGGCTGTTTCCCTTGCCTCACCCGTCATGGCGCAATACCGCATGGTTGAAGAAAAACCCGTGGTTCGAGGCCGATCTGCTGCCGGTTCTGCGCAGGCGGGTGCGGGAGGTTCTGGAATGAACGAGACAACGCCGCTGGATGCGGCCCATGCCGAAATGCTGGCCAGCGAGGAATCCGATGCCGCGCGGTTGCGGTTTTTCGAGCGGTTGGGGGATTGTGAACTGTTCCTGCTGCTGAGCGAGGAAGCCGTGGATGACACCCTGTCTCCCGAGCTGTTCGAGCTTGACGCGGGCCGGTACGTTCTGGCCTTTGACCGCGAGGAACGGCTTGCCGCCTTTGCAGAACACGGCGCGCATTATGCCGCGCTGTCGGGCCGGATCCTGGCGCGCATGCTGGCCGGGCAGGGGATCGGGCTGGGCCTGAACCTGGACGTGGCGCCGTCCTCTGTCATGATTCCGGCCGCGGCGCTGGCCTGGCTGTCCGAAACGCTGGAGGCCAGCCCGGAGGAACAGGCGCGGCGGATCGTTTCGGTGACCAGCCCTGACGGTCTGCCGGAGCCGATGCTGGCGGCGCTGGATGCCAAGCTGGCCCTGACGGCGGGGCTGGCCGCGGCCGCGTACCTGGTCGGCGTGACCTATGAGGGCGGATCGCGGGGGTTCCTGCTTGGTTTTGTCGACGCGCCCGGGGCGGCACAGCCGGCGCTGGCCAAGGCGGTGAACGAGGCCGTGACCTTTTCCGGCGTGGACGGCGTGGCGCTGGATGTCGGCTTTGTCGGCACGGGCGAGCCGATGGCGGCCAGGCTGGCGCGGCACGGGCTGCGGTTCGATCTGCCGCAACCTGTGACGCCCGACACCACGCCGCGCCCGGCCCCTGGCAGCGACCCGGACAAGCCGCCGATCCTGCGGTAGGCCGCCCTGCGGGTGGTTGAAACAATCGGGCCCGATCCGATCACGCTCGCTCGTGTCCTGTCACAGCAGCGCGAGAGGGGCTATGTCGCCCGGGCAGAATGCATATTGTCCATCCAGTCGCCCGGCACGGTGCCGGCGCGATTGATTGAGGACAAGAGATGAAACGATTTGCCCTGGCCTTTGCCACCGCCGCCTGTCTCGCCCTGCCTGCGTTTGCCGGCGAGCAGTTCATCGATGACACCGGGTTTGCCGTGTCCGGTTATGATGTCGTGGCCTATCGCAGCCTGCCGCAAAGCCCGATCGGGTCGGCCCAGCCCGAAGCCGTGCAGGGCCGCGCGGACATCACGGCGGAATACAACGGCGCGACATTCGCCTTTGCCACCGCGGAAAATCGCGATGCCTTTGCCGCCAATCCGGCCTATTACGCCCCGCAATATGACGGGCATTGCGCCTATGGCGTCAGCAAGGGCGGCAAGGTTCCGGGCAATCCGAACCTGTGGCGGATCGTCGACGGCAG
>CAYGNE010000251.1:0-387 GCA_964351155.1 uncultured Rhodobacterales bacterium
GCATAGCCCGAGTCGACTGCCGCACGGCTGGCACCAACCGCTGCGCCCAGCTTGTCAGCCAGGGCTTCGATCAGTTTGAAATCTTCTTCCGAGCCGACGCCGCGGCCACCCGACACCACGGCCTTGGCCGTCTAGGAGCCGCCCATGTCCACAGACAAGCCGAACGTGCTGGTGGTCGAAGACGAACCCGCCCAACGCGAAGTCCTGAGCTACAACCTCGCCGCCGAAGGCTTTCGCGTCTGCCAGGCCGAAAACGGCGAGGACGCGCTGATGCTGATCGAGGAAGACACCCCCGACGTCATCGTGCTCGACTGGATGATGCCCAATCTCAGCGGGATTGAGGTCTGCCGCCGCCTGAAAACGCGCCCGGCGACACGGTCGATCCCG